>NZ_MWJM01000004.1:0-202545 GCF_002018435.1 Mammaliicoccus fleurettii
ACTTTCCCTAATTTAGACTCTGCTTTTAGATTAATTGGTGCTGTACTTATGGATATCCAAGAAAATTTTGATAGTTCAAAACGACCTTTTATTACTTAGAATTACTACTAATTTTTTTTAAAAATTAGTAGAGATTAACAAAATATATCAGCTAAAAACCAAGCAGATATATTTTGTTAATACCCTAGAAAAACCAAAGGTTGATTACATCTAAAGATATTACACAAAATTATGGACTTGACTCTCTTATCAGCAATTTTGCCTAAATCTGCTTTTAACGTACCCCTTATCAGCAATTTTACTTAGAATTGCTTTTAACGTACCCCTTATCAGCAATTTTACTTAGAATTGCTTTTAACGTACCTCTTATCAGCAATTTTGCCTAGAATTACTTTTAACACACTCCTTATCAGCAATTTTACTTAGAATTGCTTTTTACGCACCCCTTATCAGCAATTTTACATGGAATTGCTTTTAACGTAACACTTATAAATATAACAGCAGAAAGAATATGTATAAAATAGATATTTCCAACGATTTTGTAAGTGCTGACGCCTGAGGGAATAGTATGCGTGAGAGACTACAGGCTCGAGCCATACCCCTAAGCAAGCATGAACTTTACAAAATCGTAATAAAAAAAAATAAGCATATCACTATAAAACTGAAGAATTCAGTTAAGTGATATGCTTATTTATTTTGAGTTAGGATATATGCCCAAGCTCCATTTTATAATAAAATCTACTTCTAATATTACATTTTTCTTACTAATTTAATTAATACATATTGTAAAGGTAATCTGCCCCACAATGCCCATTTTGGTAATGTCTTACCGTTTAAAGGAATATTTTTTTGTGCCATATAAACATTTGCTGGGAATACTGCTACTAAAAACCATTCGATTAGTTTTTTAGTAAGTTCACTTGGCTTTTTCAATATTAATTGTAACCCAAATACTATTTCTATTACGCCTGACACCCAAACAACCAATCTTTTTAATGGCAGGAAATGAGGTACAATTGCTTCAAAACCTTTTGATCTTACAAAGTGCATAACACCAGCAAAAGTAAATACTATCCCAAATAATCGTCTAAACAAGGACATTATTCAATACCCATCTCTTTTAAATAACTTTTGCCAAATTTAGGTAAAGTTACTTTAAAGTTATCAGCAATTGTTGCTCCGATTGAACTGAATGTTGTGTCTCCTGATAATTCACGATAATCATTTATACTTGGGCTAAACATTAATAATGGAACATATTCACGTGTATGATCTGTACCAGGTGCAGTTGGATCATTACCATGGTCTGCAGTGATGACTACTAAATCATCTTCATTTAATACAGATTGTAATTCTTCAAGTCGGTTATCAAAATCTTTAATTGCTTGAGCATAACCTTCTTTATTTCTTCTATGACCATATAATGCATCAAAATCAACTAAGTTTAAGAAACTGATTCCAGTGAAATCACTTTTAACTACTTCAATTAATTTATCCATGCCATCCATGTTATCTTTTGTTCTAATAGCTTTCGTAACACCTTCACCATCATATATATCATTGATTTTACCAATAGCTATAACATCATAATTAGCATCTTTTAAAGTGTTCATAACTGTTTCTCCAAATGGTTTCAATGCATAGTCATGTCTATTAGATGTTCTTGTGAAATTACCTGGCTCTCCTACATATGGTCGAGCTATAATTCTACCTATTAAATATTTAGGATCTTTTGTTAATTCTCTAACTTTTTCACAAATATCGTATAACTCTTCTAATGGAATAATATCTTCATGAGCTGCAATTTGTAATACTGGGTCTGCTGAAGTATAAACAATTAAGTCTCCTGTTTCCATTTGATGTTTACCATATTCATCAATAATTTCTGTACCTGATGCAGGTTTATTAGCAACAACTTTTCTACCTGTCATTGTTTCAATTTCTTTTACTAATTCTTCCGGAAAACCTTCTGGATAAACTTTAAATGGTTTATCGATATTTAGCCCCATGATTTCCCAATGTCCTGTCATTGTGTCTTTACCAACAGAAGCTTCACTTAATTTAGTATAAAAAGCTTCTGGATGATCTACTTTATTAACAACTGGTAATTTAGCGATATTACCTAGTCCTAATTTTTCTAAGTTTGGTAAATTTTCATTAAAACCTTCTAGTGTATGTTTTAATGTATGTGAACCTTCATCACCAAAGGCTTTAGCATCTGGTGCTTCACCTATTCCTACTGAATCCATTACAATTAAATGAATACGTTTAAAACGGTTTGTCATTTGACTCACTCCTAGTCTGTAATCACTTTATGGATTAAAGTTGGTTGAACTTGTTCATCAGAAATTGTGATGTTTTCTAAAATTTTAGACTCTACAGCTTTAACATCTTTATTATTTGCATAAATAGTTACTAATGATTCACCTTTTTCAACTTTATCTCCAACTTTTTTATTTAATACTAAACCGACTGCCAAGTCAATTATATCATCCTTTGTTGCTCTTCCTGCACCTAAAAGCATTGAAGCAACTCCAATTTCATCAGCTACAATATGAGATACATAACCCGCTTCTTTAGCTTCAACTTCAAATTTGTATTGAGCTTGTGGTAATTTAGATAAGTCATCAACAACTGAACCGTCTCCACCTTGGTTTTCAAGGAAGACTTTAAACTTCTCTAAAGCTTTACCATTTTTAATTACTTCTAACAGCTTTTCTCTCGCTTCTTCTAAAGTTTCTGCTTTATTACCTAATACAACCATTTGTGAACCTAAAGTTAATACAAGTTCAGTTAAGTCTTCTGGACCTTCGCCTTTTAATGTTTCAATTGCTTCTTTCACTTCTAATCCATTACCAATTGCTCTTCCTAACGGTTGACTCATATCTGAAATAATTGCCATTGTATTTCTGCCTACGTTATTTCCGATTTTGACCATTGCATGCGCAAGTAATTCTGAATCTTCAATTGTCTTCATAAAAGCACCAGCACCAGTTTTAACATCTAGTACAATAGCATCTGCTCCAGCAGCAATTTTTTTACTCATTATTGATGAAGCGATTAGTGGAATAGAGTTAACTGTTCCAGTTACATCTCTTAATCCGTAAAGTTTTTTATCTGCTGGTGTTAAATTACCTGTTTGCCCGATAACTGCAACTTTATCTTTATTTACTAAATTGATAAACTCTTGTTCAGTTATTTCTACATGGAAACCTTCAACTGCTTCTAACTTATCGATTGTACCACCAGTGTGTCCTAAACCGCGTCCACTCATTTTAGCTACTGGTACATCAAGTGCTGCTACTAATGGTGCTAACACAAGTGTAGTCGTATCACCTACACCGCCTGTAGAATGCTTATCAACTTTGATGCCTTCAATTTCTGATAAATCAATTTGATCGCCTGATTCAACCATTTCCATCGTTAAATTAGCACGTTCATCATCTGTCATATCTTGAAAATAAATTGCCATTGCTAAACTTGATGCTTGATAATCAGGTATTTCTCCCGAAGTATACCCTTTAATAAAAAACTTGATTTCTTCTTTAGATAATTCGTTCCCGTCACGTTTCTTTGCAATTATGTCTACCATTCTCATAGTTATTACCCTCCTGTTTATAAATGAATACGCTTACGTATGTTTCAAAATATAAAAGGTACTATATAGTACCCTTTATATTAATAGTCTGAATCTGATGTTTCACCTTTTAAAATTTTCACACCAGCTGAAGCACCTATACGTGTTGCACCATTATCAATCATAGTTTTCACATCTTCGTATGAACGGATACCACCTGAAGCTTTAACACCTAAATCTGGACCTACTGTTTCTCTCATCAATTTAATATCTTCTGCAGTTGCACCGCCAGTTGAGAAACCAGTTGATGTTTTTACAAAGTCAGCACCTGCTGCTACTGCTAATTCACAAGCTCTAACTTTTTCTGCTTCTGTTAATAAAGACGTTTCAATAATAACTTTAGTTGTTACACCATTAGCTGCTGAAACTACACTTTCAATATCTTTTTTAACATCTTCATCTCTGCCATCTTTCAATGCACCAATGTTAATAACCATATCTACTTCGTTAGCACCTTTTTTAATTGCATCTTCTGTTTCGAAAGCTTTCACTTCACTAGTAGTAGCACCAAGTGGGAATCCAATTACTGTACAAACGAGTACATCTGAACCTTCTAGCACTTCTTTGGCATGTGCAACATGAGTTGGATTAACACATACTGATTTGAAACCATGTTCCTTTGCTTCTTCTAATAAAGCATCAATTTGTTCCATAGTTGTATCTGGTTTTAAAGCTGTGTGATCGATATATTTAGCTAATGACATATTAAGTCCTCCTAATATTTTTATATTAATTTCATTATAAATGACATGTGAACATTTGTAAAACGATAAGAGAAAATTTGTTCATCAATCTATTAATGCTTGTGCAGTGTATTGATCAGTAATCAAAATATTGCTTAATTGACCTTCAAGTGCACCTCTAATTGATTCTATTTTATGCTCACCCCCAGCAACCAATACAGTATTTTCAATTTCTTTCAATGCATCAAGACCTATACCAATTGTTCTATTGTTAATTGCTTCATCAGCAACTTCACCTGTATTGTTATAAAACCTTGAACATATATCTCCTACTGCTGACTTCTTGAGTCTTGTTTTCTCTTCTTCATTTAAAAATCCAAGTTTAAATAATAGGGATGAATCTCTCACAGTTCCAACTGTGAAAATAGCTATGTCAACTTGTCTACCTTGTTCTAAAATTGATTTGATGTGTCTATCTTTTTCAACCATATCTTTCACTTCTTTGACATCAAATATTACAGGTAATGGTAAATCACGTGGAGTCGCATTATAAGCTTGTGCAAATCTTTCAAGTATTTGATGACTTCGCGTATCTACGTGTGAAAAGCTGATTCCCCCTTTCAACTGTATGATGCCTATATCTTTCAAATGACTTTGCTCTAAATATTGAGACACTTGATACATCGTTTTACCCCAACTAATGCCAATTTTATCTCCACTTTTCACAATTTGAGTTAAATATTCTGCAGTTCTTTTACCAATTGCACTTTGTATATTTAAATAATCATTGTATGATGCATGTTGAACGATACAATCCTTTAAATTATATTTCGACTTTATGAGTGAGGCTAAACTTTCAGCATCTTCATATGGGTCATCTATCTTAACCGTTACAAATCCATGATCTTTCGCATGATTTAATAATCTTGATACTGTAGGTCTTGAAATATCCATCTTTTTAGCTATTGCTTCTTGACTCATTCCTTCTTGATAATAGAGCTTTGCAATTTTGATACTATCTTTATTCTTTTGTAAATCCATCCCTATTCACCACTTTCTTTCACTCTTATCGTACAAAAATTCGCAAAAAATTGAAACAAATGTTATCTTTAAAATGAAAAAACTTTTATATTAGAAGGAGAAGATAGTTATGACTCAAGGGACACCACATATTCAACCAAATGGTGTGAAAATTGCAAAAACAGTACTAATGCCAGGGGATCCATTACGTGCTAAATTTATCGCTGAAAATTTCTTAGAAAATGTTGAACAATTTAATGATGTAAGAAACATGTTAGGTTACACAGGAACTTATAAAGGAAAAGAAGTATCTGTAATGGGTTCAGGTATGGGAATTGCTTCAATTGGTATTTATTCATACGAACTATATAATTTCTTTGATGTAGATACAATTATTAGAATTGGTTCATGTGGTGCGATGCAAGAAGATATCAACTTATATGATATTATTATTGCTCAAGGCGCTTCTACTAATTCACACTATGTTGATCAATTCAACATTCCTGGTTATTTCGCTCCAATTGCAGATTTCGGATTAGTTGCAAATGCTAAAAACAAAGCAGACGAAATCGGTGCAACAACTCATGTTGGAAATATTTTATCAAGTGACATTTTCTACAATGCTGATACAGAAGTAACGAGCAAATGGTCTAGATTAGGTATCCTAGGTGTAGAAATGGAATCTGCTGGATTATATGTAAACGCAGCAGCAGCAGGTAAAAAAGCTTTAGGTATCTTTACAGTAAGTGATCATTTACTAAGAGACGAAGCTACAACTGCAGAAGAAAGACAAAACTCTTTCACACAAATGATGGAAGTTGCTTTAGAAATAGCTGAATAATAAATAAAAGTGGCTGGACAAATTAATTGTCTCAGCCACTTTTATTTTATGCCGCATGCTTCTGCTACGACTTCTACGATATGTTTTACTTTAATTTTTTCTTCTAATCCTTCATTTTTTACACCTAACAACATTTGTAGGTGACATCCTGGATTAGATGTAATAATTAATTGCGGTTCTACTTCTGCAACATGCGTCATTTTTCTATCTAATATTTCCATTGATGCTTCATAATTTACAATATTATATATACCTGCAGAACCACAACAAATATCTTTTTCTGGTAAAATTTTATATTCTAGTCCTTTAATTTGCTGAATAATTTTCTCTGGTTCATTAAATACATGTTGAACGTTTTGTAAGTGACATGATGGTTGATAAGTTGCTCTAGTATGGATTGGTACATCTAAATTCAACTCAATATCATCTAAAATGACAGATATATCTCTTACTTTATTAACAAATACTTCTGCTCTATCTTTCCACTCTTCATCATTGCTCAATAAATGATCATATTCTATTAAAGATGCCCCACAACCTCCAATAGCATTTACATAATAATCTACATCATATTTTTCAAGTGCTTCTATATTTAGTTTAGCTAATTTTTTTGATTTTTCCATTTCACCTGCATGATGTTGAAGTGCGCCACAGCATGTTTGCTGTTTAATTTCTACAACTTGAATATCATGTGCTTCTAATATTTTTATTGCTAAATCATTAATATTTGAGAAAAATGCATCCATCATACAACCTCTAAAGAATCCAACTGTCGTTTTCTTAGTTCTAAATGGATTTTGTATATTAGTCTTTTCTTTTTTAACGGGTGGTAATATCGATGCCATTTTTCCTAGTCTTTCAGGCAATACATCCAATGCTTTTGTCTTACTTATAATTGTAGATATTAATGGTGAATGATACAATTTCAAACCTTTATACATGGCGTCTAACATATAATTACGTTCTAAAAATATAGACATTAATTGAGTGTCTAATTTTTTATTTCTGTTTTCTCTTAATACTTCAACCGCAGATTCATAAATATCACCATACTGTACATTAGTTGGACAAACCGTTTCACATTGTCTACATCCTAAGCATAAATCTATAGCTTCTTCTAAATCTTTTAACTCTGCTTTTCCTTCTACAGCATACTTAACTAAATTAATTCTGCCGCGTGGCGAATGTTTTTCTTCTTTCATCGTTAAATATGTAGGACAAGATGGTAAACAAAATCCACACTGAACACAATCAAAAGTCGCATCATATTCCAATTTATCAATTAAATTAATCGTCATGGACTAACACAAACCTTTCATTCTCGTCTGGGAATATTTTGCCTGGATTCAAACGATTATTTGGATCTAATGCTTCTTTTACATCTTTCATAAATTTCATACCCGCTTCATCAAATTCATTGTACATAAACGGTTTTTTAAATAATCCAATGCCATGTTCTCCACTTAATGTGCCACCTAATTTTAATGCAGCTTTAAATATTTCAGCAACTGCTTCTTCAGCACGTTTCATTTCTTCAGGTTTGCGTTTATCAGTAATAATATTTGGGTGTAAGTTACCATCACCGGCATGACCAAATACAACTAAATTTAAATCATAAGTTTGTCTTATTCTTTCTATTTCTTCAAAAAATGCAGGTATTTGGCTAACTGGTACGCTCGTATCTTCGCTAATTTTAGTAGGACCAAATTTTACAATCGCAGGTGATACAAGCTTTCTCACTTCCCATAATTCTGATGCTTGTTTCTCATTTTGCGCAATGAGCACCTTACATCCAGGTAATTCTGCACACGTTTCTTCAATTATTCTCATCTCTGCTTCTAAAGCTAAAGGATGTCCATCCAATTCTACTAATAATACTGATTCAGAATCAGCAGTTACATTCTCAATTGGATGTGTTGATAAAACTGCATCAACACAATATTTGTCCATTATCTCAATTTTAGAAGGTAATATACCAGATCTTAAAATTTTAGAAACAGCTTTTCCAGATGTAATAAAATCATCAAACTGCAGCATAGCTGTCTTAGTATCTATCGGTTTAGGAATTAGTTGTAAAGTAGCTTTAGTAATAATACCTAGTGTTCCTTCCGAACCTACAATTAATTTAGTCATATCATAGCCTGTTACATTTTTTACAGTACGACCCCCACAATGAATCACATCTCCATTTGCCGTTACGACTTCTAATCCTACAACGTAATCTTTCGTTACACCGTATTTTAAACATCTCGGTCCACCAGCATTTTCAGCTAAATTTCCACCGATTGTAGATACTCTAGAACTTGAAGGATCAGGTGGATACATTAGCCCATACGATTCAGCTACTTTATGAATCTTTTCAGTTATAACACCTGGTGAAACTTCCATCATTAAGTCATTCTCATAAACTGTTATTTCATTGTCCCACCTTGAGAAATCGAGCACAATACCACCATATACAGCAAGCGGACCCCCACTCAAGCTCGTACCACTTCCTCTTGGATAAATTGGGACATCATATCGATTACACAATTTAACAATATGAACAACTTCCTCCGTAGACATAGGCTGACAAATAATATCAGGCATAAACTCTCCGAAAGAAGCATCAAAACTATAACTTGAAAGATCAGCAACTTCTTTAGAAACACGACCATCATCCATATGTTTCTTTAAAGCTTCATAGAGCTCCTCCATGTTATCCCCCCTGTATAAAAAATTATTATTCTATTAATGATATCACTGTTTTTTATAATTTTCATTTCAATTGAATGCGGTTACAAAATATGTAATGAAAAAGAGTGGACCAAGAATGTCTTATATAAGACATTCACACTTCTTTCGACTTGTGTGAATATGGATGCCCTTGCTTACACTTCTCTCAACTTGTGTGAATATGGCTATCCTTGTTTACACTTCTTTCGACTTGTGTGAATATGGATATCCTTGCTTACACTTCTCTCGACTTGTGTGAATATGGCTACTCTTAGTCACACTTCTTCCGGCTTGTGTGAATATGGCTATCTTTGATTACACTTCTTTCGACTTGTGTGAATATGACTACTCTTAGTCACACTTCTTCCGGCTTGTGTGAATATGGCTATCTTTGCTTACACTTCTTTCGACTTGTGTGAATATGGCTATCTTTGATTACACTTCTTCCAGCTTGTGTGAATATGACTATCCTTGCTTACACTTCTTTCGACTTGTGTGAATATGGATATCCTTGTTTACACTTCTCTCGACTTGTGTGAATATGACTACTCTTAGTCACACTTCTTTCGACTTGTGTGAATATATATGACCTATAAAAAAAGCTGAGACAATTAATTTGTCTCAGCTTTTTGAATACACTCTTTTAACTAATATACGATTTTATTAATGATTAACCTAAGAATGATTTTAACATCCAGTTATGTTTTTCAAGACTTGTTACCATAGCTAATAACATATCACCTGTCATGTCATCGTCTAATTTTTCTGCTAATTGGATGCCTTCTTCTAGTTGTGCAATTACTGTTGTAAAGTCTTTAGATAATTGTTCAACCATTTGATTAGCTGTTAAGTTTTTCTCAGCTTCTTCAATTACTGACCATTCTAATGCTTCTTTCAATGTTGCTATTGGATTACCTTGTATTGCTAATATACGCTCAGCTAAGTCGTCTATATATACGCTTGCTTCATTATATAATTCTTCAAATTTTGCATGTAGTGAGAAGAAGTTTGGTCCTTTAACATACCAATGATAATTGTGGAGTTTAGTATATAATACTGTCCACTCTGCTACTTGTTTGTTTAATACTTCGATTACTTCTTTATTGTTTGTCATTAATTTCCACTCCTCTAAAATTAATATCCTTGATTACAATAATTATTATATTATAATCATTATAATCTGTCAACGTTTTATACCTAGTTATTTATAATTATTATAAATAAGGAAAAGAGAGAAAAAAAGAAGGTATAACCTTTATTAGGCTAATACCTTCTTTCCAAATGGATAAACATTTATTTAGCTTTTTCAAGTGTTAGTGGTACTTTAATTTCTTTGTCGACTTTCTTACCATCCATCAGTTTGATGATAGAGTCTACAGAAGCTTTACCCATTTTATCTGGTTGTTGTGCGACTGTAGCATCAAGTTTACCACTTTTAATTGATTTCATTGCATCTTCATTACCATCAAATCCAACGACAATGATATCTTTATCTCCAATAGCTTCTATTGCACCAAGCGCCATTTCATCATTATGTGAGAAAATTACTTCTACATCTGGATGTGCTTGTAAAATATTTTGAGTTACATTCAATCCTTCTGCACGATCAAATTTAGCACTTTGCTTAGCAATAACATCAAGTGATTTGTCTGCTACATCATGGAAACCTTTACCTCTTTCTCTTGTTGCACTAGCTCCTGGTACACCTTCTAATTCAGCTACTTTAGCCTTTTTACCAAGTTCATCTAGAATAAATTGACCACCCATTTTACCACCTTCTACATTATCAGAAGCGATAAATGTAGCGACATCTCCTTTATCAACAGATCTGTCTAAAGTAATTACTGGAATACCTTCATTGTTAGCTGATTGCACTGAACTTGAAATAGCACTTGAATCAGTTGGATTGACAACTAAATAGTCAACTTGTTGCTGAACTAAATCTTCTATATCATTAGTTTGCTTAGCTGAATCATCTCTAGCATCTACTACTTTAACTTTCATACCTTGTTTCTTCGCTTCTTTTTCAATACCATCTTTAATAGAAACAAAGAATGGATTATTCAATGTTGAAACACTTACCCCAATTGTAACTTCTGATTTCTTTTTATTTGTCTTTCCTTGATTACCTTTTTTCAATGGTGATTCAAGTGAACATGCTGATAAAAATAATATGGTAGTCATTAACAGGATTAAAATTTTCTTCATTTGTTTCTCCTCACTTTAATTGATTATTTTTTTCTATCGATTAAGACTGCTATTAAAATAACAATACCTTTTACAACTTGTTGATAGAACGATGATACACCTAGTAAATTTAATCCATTATTAAGTACACCAATAATAAGCACACCAATTAGTGTTCCTACGATACGACCTTTACCTCCAGTTAAAGAAGTTCCGCCTAATACCACTGCAGCAATAGCATCTAATTCGTATGATGTACCTGCAGTTGGTTGAGCTGAATTTAAACGTGAAGTTAAAATTGCACCAGCTAATGCTGACATTAAACCTGAAATACCATAGATTAAAATTTTCACTCTATTTACTTTAATACCAGAAATTTTTGAAGCTACTTCATTCCCCCCGATAGCATATGTATGTCTACCGAATGTTGTCTTTTGTAAAATAATTGCTAATACGATAAATACAATGATCATTGTGACTGCTGGTACTGGAATTCCGAAAAAGTAACCTTTACCAAACAGTTGGAACATATAACTGTCGCCTAAACTTGTTATTGGATTACCATCTGTTACAACGAGCGTTAAGCCTCTAAATATAGTCATAGTAGCAAGTGTTGCAATAAATGGTGCCATGCTACCGAATGTTACTAATATTCCATTAAATACACCTAATAAGAATCCACCTAGCACCCCAACTATGAGTGCAACTATTGGATCTAAACCGCTTGTAATTAAAATGGCTGTGAAAGCACTTGATAAAGCAAGTATAGAACCGACAGATAAGTCAATTCCACCAGTTAGAATAACAAATGTCATACCAAATGCTATTAACCCGTTAATAGAAACTTGTCGTAATAAGTTCAATAGGTTAGATAAATCTAAAAATGCTGAGTTCATAATACTAATTACTACTATTAATAAGATAAGTCCTATAAATGGAATGATTTTTTCGACAAAAGATGTCTTAGCTGTGATTTGTTGCATGTAATTCCCCTCCTGTAGCTAACGTCATAATATTTTCTTCTGTAATATATTCGTGTTCAACTTCACCTTTAATGCTACCCTCTTGAACAACAATCACGCGATCACTCATACCGATTACTTCAGGAAGTTCTGAAGATATCATAATAATTGAAACACCACGTTCAGTTAATTCATTCATCAGTTGATAAATTTCTCTTTTCGCACCAACATCAATACCTCTAGTCGGTTCATCTAAAATCAATATTTGAGCTCCTGTGCCAATCCATTTTGCTAACACGACTTTTTGTTGATTACCACCTGAAAGTGATGAAACAAGTGCTTTGCGATCAGTCTTAATATTTAGTCTTTTACTAATTTGGTCTGCAAATACATGTGTTGATTGCTCTTTAATAAAGCCTTTATTTGAAAAACTTTTCAATGACGGTAATACCATATTATGTTCAATTGAGAAATCTAGAATTAATCCTTCGTCTTTTCTATTTTCTGTAATTAAACCTAAACCGTGTTTCATTGCATCTTCCGGTGTTTTTATGGAAACGGATTTGCCTTTAATTTCAATATCTTTATGGCCTTTATCTATTCCGAATAGACTTCTCATAATTTCTGTTCTTCCAGCACCCATTAAACCACTAAACCCAAGTATTTCACCTTGTTTCAATGAAAACGATATATCTTTAATACCTTGTACATCATTACTGAGTGACTTCACTTCCATAACAGTTTCACCTGGTGTCACAGTTCTTTTTGGAAATTGTTCAGTTAAATCTCTGCCCACCATTGACTTAACAATTTCATCATAATTTGTATCTTTAGTCTCTTTATACAATACGGTTTTACCATCTCTCATCACTGTTATTTCATCTGAAATCTCAAATATTTCTGCCATTCTATGAGAAATATATACAAATGAAACACCTTGCTTTTGTAGTGTCTTAATGAGTTTAAATAATTGTGTGATTTCTTTATCCGTCAAGGCGGCTGTTGGTTCATCCATGATAATTATTTTTGCATTTGTCATTAAAGCTTTAGCAATTTCAATCATTTGTTGTTCACCAATAGAACATTTGCCAGCAACTTTCTTTAATGAAATGTTGAAATTCAATTTTTCAAATACTTTTAAAGCTTCTTTTTTCATCTTTTTCTCATTTAAAATGCCAAACTTATTTTTCATTTCCTTACCGATAAATAAGTTTTCAAGTACAGTTAATTCTGGCCAAATATTTAGCTCTTGGTGAATAAATGTAATACCTGCATCTTCTGACATTTGCGCATCTTTATATTCTACGTTCTTATTTTGAAATTTAATTTCACCTTTATCTTTTGCATGAATACCTACAAGAATTTTCATCAATGTAGATTTTCCAGCACCATTTTCTCCCATAAGTGCATGGACAGAAGCTTCTTTAAGATTAAAGTCTACACCAGTTAATACTTTATTTTGGCCAAACGCTTTATGTATTCCAGCCATTTCTAACATAGAACCCCTCCTTTAAAATAAAACATCACTTTCTAAAATGACATTTGCAAATGGTGTTGCTTCTCCTGTTCGAATAATAGCAACTGTATTTCGTGTCATTTCTTTAAACTTCTCATGTGATATATATTCTTTTTCTACATCACTTTGATTAACTTTTTTTAAAAGCTCTGGATTATCAGATTTAATTTCTTCTGCAAAAATCATTTTTTGTACTGCCATATGTTCTAATACCAGTTCGTAAACGCTTTCAAAACTTGGTACACCAAAAGACAGTGCTAAATCTATTTTACGTACGCCTTTTGGTATAGGTAATCCACAATCTGCTATTACAATTCGATCAGTATGTCCAAGATCACTTAATACTTTTGATATTTCGCTGTTTAATATCCCTGTTTTATACATTCCATTCTCCTTTAATATCTTCTAACGTTGGCATTCCACCTTGAGCACCCATGCCCGTAACTGAATAACTTGCTGCTAAATTAGCAAACGCTAAAGCTTTTTCTAAGTTGTATTCTTTCTGTAATGCAACAGCAAACGCACCGTTAAATGTATCGCCAGCACCTGTTGTATCTTTTACATCACGTTTAAATCCATCTACTTGAACTTTTTCTTTACCATTATGATAAACAGCACCTTTATCACCTAAAGTTACAATCAATTTCATAGGATAAGCTGAAAGTGCATCATCTAAATCACCTTTGAACATTTCATCACTTTCTGTTTCATTTGGAGTTAAATAATCAACTTTTTCGATAATCGATTTATTGATTTCTCTATAAGGGGCTGGATTTAATATTGAAACTAAACCATTTTCTGAACAAAATTCTACGACATATTCAACCGTTTCACTCGGTATCTCTTGTTGTAGCAATACAATATCTCCTTCAGTTAAAGCTTCTAAATGTTTCTTTACAAAATCAGGCGTTACTTCATTATTTGCTGAAGGAACAACTATAATACTATTGTCTTGCTCTGATAAAGTAATATGTGCAGTACCAGATGGAACATGTGTAACGGGTTCCACACCATCCACAATAACATGATTATTTTTTAAATTTCCATATATTTCTTTACCAAAATCATCTTCACCAATTCTACCTACCATTTGTACTTTTTCACCTAATCTTGCTGCTGCAACTGCTTGATTAGCGCCTTTTCCTCCTGGTGTTGTAAAGAAATCGTCTCCTAAGATTGTTTCACCTTTACCTGGTCTTTTAGAAGCTGAAACGACTAAATCTATAGACATACTACCAATTACTGTTATCTTCTTCATATTAATCTCTCCTTGTTGATTGTCTTTCTACTAAAGTTACATCTAATACTTGATGATGTTCTCTTTTTTTACCTTCTAATTGCTTTATCAATTGC
Organism: Mammaliicoccus fleurettii; assembly: GCF_002018435.1. Taxonomy (NCBI): domain Bacteria; kingdom Bacillati; phylum Bacillota; class Bacilli; order Caryophanales; family Staphylococcaceae; genus Mammaliicoccus; species Mammaliicoccus fleurettii. The sequence goes on from NZ_MWJM01000004.1 coordinate 14,915, forward strand.
TGACATGCCTTTTTACCAATTAAATATGCAGGTTGATGTATCGTAGTTAAACTTGGCGAATACGTAATTGATAAAGGTATATCGTCATAACCTACAACTTGTATATCATTTGGTACATTGTAATTATAGTTATACAGTATGCTCATTACTTTAAATGCACCAACATCATTACTACAAATTATACTATCTATACTATATTCTTTAATCATATTAATTAATTCATCGTCAGATAGTTCTAGCTCATTTGCAGATATGTAATTTACTTTAGCGTGATCCAATACTGATTTAGCTCCATTAAATCTTTCTCTAAATGATTTATAATTTAAATTTTGTTCTAAAATGAGAACTGATTTAGCTTTTCCTTTAATTATCACTTCAGCTTGAAGCTGTCCGCCTTTAAGATGGTTCGTTTCTACAAATTCGTGATCTTCATATACACGATCTAATAATACAAATGGCATATTATAAGATTTAAAAGAATCAAATGTTTCCTTGCTTGAAAGTTGTGATGCTATAATGCCACTACAATTATGTACATTAAAAGTGTTTAAGTACGCAAGCTCTTTCTCATCATTACTATCACCATTGCCTAAAATAATATGATAGCCCTTAGCCATTGCTTCGTCTTCAACACCTCTTGCAACTACTGTAAAAAATGGATTACTAATATCAGGAAGTAACAAACCAATCATTTTAGACTTGCGTTTGTATAATGTCCTTGCTGTTTCATTTGGACTATAATTTAAATCTTGAATTGCTTTATCAATTTTATCTTGAGTTTCTTTTTTAACATAACCACTTTTGTTTAATGCTCTAGATACAGTTGCAACCGATACTCCTGCATATTGAGCAACTTGTTTAATTGTTGCCATACTTCAACTTCCTTTTGTGTAACCGTTTACACAAAAGGATACCACGCTCTAATTATTTATGCAATATCAATCTAAAAAATATTTTCTTTCTTCAATTGTTGGCAACTTACATTCATTTTTAAATTGTAAACTATGTCGAATTTTAGCAAATAAGTCATATCCTGCATTTCTAATAAATCTCGGAACAAATTTTAACGACCATCCAAGTAATTGATAATTTTTAATATTTTTTAATAAATGTATAACTGCATCTGATTTAATATATACATCTTTACCATCCACAACTACAATAGAATCTATATTTTTCAAATCTGGTCTTACATTAGCTAAATTCTTTCCATATTCTCCTTCTAATTGAGCAAACTGAAATCTAGAAGAAATCTTATGACCAATTAACCACATAACCGCTCTGTTACAATATCCACAATCACCATCATAATAAACAATAGCCATATCATTCACTCCTATATCTATTTCTTTAAAAGTAACACTTCATTATTACAAATAAAACCGAGACGAATTGTATCGTCTCGGTTTCTATTTATGTAGCTTTACTAAATTCTTTATATTCTTCTTCGTTAATAGAAATGACCTTAAATCCTATGTATCCAAATATTATCGATATAACTGGAACTGTATAATTGAACACTGCATACAAACCATATTCTAATACATTTACATTCAATGTTTGTGCGATAAATACACCACATGTATTCCATAAGAAGAATACCGAAGTAACAGTACCACCATCTTCTAATGCTCTAGATAAGTTTTTAGGATGTAATCTTCTATCTAAGAATGTTTTGATATACATTCTTGATGGAACTACAATCGATATGTATTGTTCTGAACATGAAGCATTTGTTCCTATACACGAAACAATAACTGATGCAATAAGACCGCCAGTTCCTTTGGCTACTTTCAATATTTGCGTGATAATCGATTTCAACATACCTGAATATTCAAGAATACCTCCGAATGTCATTGCAACAATCGTCATCGAAATGGTATAGAACATGGATTCTAATCCACCTCTATTAAATAATTCTTTTACTAAATCATTTTTAGAATCGAGTACATACCCTGTCTGTAGTGTTTGAACACTATCATGAAGACTTCCACCTTGTATAAAGATTTGTGATAAGAAACCTAATATAATACCTACTACAAGTGCAGGAATTGCTGGTACTTTTAATGCAACTAAAATTATAACGATAACTGGCACTATTAATAGCCAAGGTGAAATCGTGAAGTTATCTAACATTTCAGAGTTAATACCATCAATTTTTCCTTGATCCATATTAGAAACTGAAAATTGTTGTCCTAAAATAAAAAATACAATTAATGAAATGATTACTGCAGGTACGGTTGTATAAAACATATGTTTTATATGCTCAAATAAATCTGTACCCGTTAAACCAGCTGCTAAGTTTGTAGTGTCTGATAGAGGACTCATTTTATCGCCAAAGTAAGATCCTGAAATAATAGCACCAGCTATCATGCCAGCAGGTATATCCATACTCAAACCTATACCCATTCCAGCTACACCTACTGTTGCCATTGTTGACCAACTACTACCTATTGCTAATGAAACAATTGCACATATAACAGTTATCGTTACTAAAAATAAAGAAGGTGTTATTAATTTTAAGCCATAATAAATCATTGTGGCTACTATACCCCCACCTATCCATGCTCCGATAATTAATCCTACTAAAATTATAATGACAATAGCAGGTAAAGCTAATCTTATACCTTTATACATCATTTCTTCTATTTCTTTCCAACTAAAGCCATGATAAAAAGCTACGATCGCTGCTATTGCAGTACCTATCATAAGTGGAATATGTGGCGCTTGTTCTAATACAACTACTGTAAACAGCATACTAATAATCATAAACAAAAAAGGAACAACTGCCCAAATGAAACTTATATTATTCTTAGATAAAGACTCATTTTCCATCGAGAAACCTCCTTGGTAATTAAAGCGCTTACATTTCCAATTGTATTATTTTATTTTTATTTATTCAACACTATATTTACATGGACCTACAATAAATTTATAGGTCCATGTAAGTACATCATTATTAATCTTCTTTAAGCATTAACAATACTTCTTTCATTATTATATTAAACTCTTCTTTATATTCATCATTAAAACGTATTATAACAGCTCTTTCATCAGATTTTAATCGATTTTTTAATATATATTTTTTCTCAAATAGTCTCTTTATAGCACGAGCCGATTTATTTTGTTTTATATAACCTTTTTCGATTGCATCTTTAAGATGTACCTCTTCCACTTCATTCAACTTCATTAAGAAGAAAAATTCGTGTTTCTTTAGACCATACTTCTGTTCAATAACTAAAAAGATATTATCAATTTTATTTTGGTAGTCAAAGAATTCGGAACATGCTGTGATTGCCTCTGAATAAGATTGAGTCTTCATAGTCTGGACCTCCTAATTAATAGTTAATTAAATTATCTTAAAATAATTTTAACACAAAATTAAATAACATCAATATGGAATTTAATAAAATATTTGACATTTTATGTATTTTTTAGTGGTCAATTTGCCAACCGTTATGAGTTACTCACAAATTCTATATATGAACGTTTATTTTTAAAATAAAAAAAGATTATAACACTTTTGGTTATAATCTTTTTACTGTATTAAATTAAATGAATCATACTATTTACCTTTTTTATCTTTCAAATAAAATTCCTTACCTGTAAAGAATTCTTTAGTTAACTCTTTTACTTTAGGAGCTAATATGACAACTGCAATTATATTTGGAATTAGTATACATGCTAAAGCAATATCTAATAAGTTCCATAATTGTGTACCTGCACCAAATGCCCCAAGTGCAATTGATAATACATAAATGATTTTCATTATGAATCCAGCTGTTAGTCCAAATAAGTATTCTGCCATTCTAGATCCATAATATATAACAACTATTATTGTTGAGAAGACGAAGAATACCATTGAAATAGAAACTATCCAACTTCCAAAAGTACCAAAAGCACTATTAAACGCTCTTGCAGTTAACGCAGCAGATTGTCCTTTCGCATCGTCATCTTTCCATACGTCTGTAACAAGTACAACAAATGCAGTTGTACTACAAATAATTAAAGTATCTACAACGATCTCACTTACACTCCAGAACGCTTGTCTTACAGGATGGTCTGTTTTTGCAGCAGCATGTGCAATTGGTGAAGTACCTAAACCTGCTTCATTAGAGTAAATACCTCTAGCAAAGCCCCAACGAACAGTAGTTGCAAGTGCTGCACCAAAACTACCACCTAAAGCAGCATCAGGATTAAATGCTTTTTCAACTACTAAAGCGATAACGCTCGGTACATGTTGAATATTAATGATAATGATAATGAAGCCCATAATACAGTATAAGCCAACCATTATAGGTACTATCATTTCTGTAAATGTTGCAATACGCTTAATACCTCCGAATACAACCATTGCTGCTACTACAGCTAAAAATATACCAGTAATACCCATATCAATATTGAATGTATCTTCAACCGCACTTGCTGCTGAATTCCCTTGTACCATAATACTTGGAATAAGTTCGATCATTAAAGCAAATGCGAATACGAAAGAGAATATGAGTCCAACTTTTTTATTTTTGAAACCTTTTTTCATGTAATGAGTTGGTCCACCTACATATTCTCCCTTATCATTCTTTTCACGATAATGAATACCTAATACGTTTTCACTATATTTTAAAGCCATACCTAAAAATGCAATAACCATCATCCAAAATACAGCACCAGGACCACCCATCATAATAGCAGTAGGAACACCGACAATATTCGCTGCACCAACCGTAGAAGACAATGCAGATGTTAAAGCTTGTCTTGGTGTGATTGTTCCCTCACCCTTTGGCTCTTTGTTAATACTTCCAAACGTTTGTTTCATCATATATCCGAAATGTCTAAATTGAATAAAGCCTAAATATAACGTTAAAAATAAACTAGATAATAATAAAAGTGTTACGATTGGATACCCCCATAACCAATCAGAAAATGCTACGATTTTCTCCATAAAATGACCCCTTCGCTATTTTATTGATAAAAATTTACGTAATCATATTCTTATCTTACAGAATATTCGGTAAATAATAAACCCAAATTGATAAATATTAAATAAATGGAGTGGTGTAGTATCAGCAAATTTCAGCAAAATTGCTGATAAGAGGTGCGTTATAAGCAAGTTCTACCAAAATTGCTGATATGAGATACAGTATCAGCAGCTTCTACCAAAATTGCTGATATGAGATACAGTATAAGCAGGTTCTATAAAAATTGCTGATAAGGAGTGTTCATTTTTTGAATAAAAATAGATATTCCAACGATTTTGTAAGTGCTGACGCCTGAGGGAAAAGTATGTGTGAGAGACTACAGGCTCGAACCATACCCTAGGCAAGCATGCACGTACAAAATCGCAAGATTATATAAAAATAGATATTCCAACGATTTTGTAAGTGCTGACGCCTGAGGGAATAGTATGTGTGAGAGACTACAGGCTCGAGCCATACCCCTAGGCAAGCATGCACGTACAAAATCGTAAGATAAAAAAATAAGCATATCACTGTAAACTTTAAAAAATCAGTTTAGTGATATGCTTATTTATTTTGATTTAGGATTTATATCCATAGCTCTTCATACTTATTAACCTACATGTAATACTCTACAATGTTTTAAAAATTGATGTGAATATTGTTCTTTAATATCTTCTATTGAACCGTAGCACAATCCTATCATTCGCCACTTTGGATTATGATGATAGAATGAGTCTTTTTCTAAACTCCATTTCACCATTTTTCCTTCGTGATTATATCTAGGTATTGTCATTTCATTACCATCTAACACATTTAAGAATAATTGGAATATTTCTGGATCTATTCTTTCAAACTGGTCAATAACGAGCCATTCTCTTTCAGAACTTGTAATATGACCTGTGATGAATCCTTCTCTGTAATACAATGCACCACTTTCGTTTGGCAAGTATCTTCCATATAACATTTCTTCTGTAAAATCTGGGTGTCCTACAGTATAAATACCTTTAGCAAGTTCACGCTCAACATAATGTTTAGCTTTTTTCAAACCATCTTCTTTATTATCACAAAGCATAAGAATAATAGGCTTATCTTTTTTATGTTCATTTTCTTGCTCACGTGGTACTGACATTTCGTACTGTTGATTTGAACTTTGTTCATACGTCCCATTGCTCATATCTATCATTGCATCATATTGTGCTTTAGTTAAATTCGCAATTGATTGTTTGGAATTTTCTTGTAAGAAGTATAATTTTTTTAAGGCTTGATGTTTATTTAAATCTCCAACACTTACAGGATTAATATCTTTATGATACTTAACTGTAATACATGTAGAATCTGTTCTACCTGGCTGTGGTGGTAATTTATGTATACTATCAGATACTTCACCTATTCCAATTATTGAGTGATTAGCATTTCTATTTAAGAATACAATCTGATCACCTATTTCTAGCTGAGTGTAATAGATGTAACCATTTCTTTTAATTCCATTTACAGTATGCGTAAATATTGTATAAGTTTCATTTTCTTCAAATTGGATTTCTTCAGATAATAGGAAATATCTAGGAATCTTAATAGCACCTTGTCCTAACCCAATAATTAGTTCGAACTCTTCTTTAGAAATACGATTAAACAATTGATCTGTAATTTGTTTAATTCTTAGTTCTAATTGTTCACTTCTCTTTAAATACTCGATAGATAACATCGTTAAAGATTGTTCGAATTTAAAGTGGATGCTAACCTTTTGATTGCCACCTGATTGAACATGAACAATTTCTCCAAATCCTAACAATCCTACTTGATTTTGAACTTGATAGTAAATTACTTTATCTCCAGGTTTTGCAGTTTTAAAAGCATGATATCCTTGATTAGGATTAAAGCTTGCTCCTGATTCAAATACTGCTATTTGACCTTCTAATGGTTCTGTATGATTCCATCTATTATATCCACAATTTAACCAAAAGTAGTTTCTTTCTTCAGACATATGTATACTCCTTAATATCAATAATTATCGATTGTCATAATCAAAATTGTTATGATGTCATGATTTTATTTTCTATGAAAAAACGCACTTTGTATTTACTTTTTTAACAACATATTAATATTAACATTGTATAAGACATTCACACTCATGTCTATGTTTACACAAATAAAAACTGAGACATCAAAGTGTCCCAGTTTTGAGTATTTAATGTATAAAATTATAGCTAGATACTTGTGAAGCAGGTATTGTTCTATAAGTTGTTATACCTGGTGATGATGCAAAGTTCATTTCTGAAACTTGAATGCTACCATTTGAATTTAAACGCTCAACAAATGATACATGACCGTAATATCCAGCAGATGATTGTAAGATTGATCCTACAGCAGGTGTACGATTTACTCTATAACCATCTTTTGCTGCAGCACTTGCCCAGTTATTAGCATTCCACCAGTAAGTACTAATTGGTTTACCAATAGCTTTACGACGGTTAAAGACATGCCAAGTACATTGACCCCAGTCATACAAATTTTGATGGCTAAACGTTGGTGGCACATAACCACTGTTATTATTAGAAGTTGTGTTACCACCTGAGTTTGATGCTGTACCACTTACTTTTAATTTTTGTCCTGGATAAATAATGAAGTTTGATAATCCATTTAAAGACATAATCTTTTGGTATGAAGTGCCATATCTAGCTGCAATAGCAGATAATGAATCTCCTGATTTAACTGTATAAGTAGATGTGCTACCTGAAGTATTTGACGATCCACTATTATTCGAACCACTTCCAGAAGTTGCTGTTCCATTAACTTTAATTCTTTGTCCTGGATAAATAATAGTATTTCTCATTCCATTTAATGACATAATCTTTTGGTATGATGTACCATATTTGCCTGCAATAGCAGATAATGAATCTCCCGATTTGACTGTATAATATGTCGTTGATGTAGTTGAAGTAGATCCAGTGTTAGAATTCGATGTACTTGATGACCCAGGTACTTGTAATACTTGATTTGGGAAAATAATATTTGAGCTTAATTTATTTAAACTTTTAATTTTCGAAATTGAAGTATTATGTTTGTCAGCAATAAGCCACAAAGAATCTCCACTTTTAACTTTATAAGTTGCTGCCTCAGCCTGCTGTGAAGATACTGCTACTGCTACAGAAGCACCAACAAATGCCGCTATTGTCTTTTTCTTCAAAATAACTTACCCCCGTCTTGTTTCATTTTTTATATTGTATTAATTCTTTCTAATTATACACTTTAATACCAACAGTTTGTATTACAGTTATATTTCATTTCCATTAACCCTATAATAGTATATTACTTTTAAAGATTAATAATTTAAAAATTAAATAAAATATAACACTTATAATAAATAGTTCAATTTAAACATATTCATACAAAAGCAGCTGACAAATTTACATTTTGCCAACTGCTTTTTTCCTATTAATTTAAAGAATTAATGATAGTCCTGCTAAAGTTGGCATCAAATTTACTAGGATGCCTCCTAACTTTAGACCAGCTGAAATCTCTTTATCTTTAACTGTAGAGATAGCTAAGATTAAGCCTATTAAAGCAATAATAAATGGTATTACTGGAGTAGGATATTTTGGCAATCCAAAGAATAATCCAAGTCCTGCTATAACAGCACAAGCTAATGATAAATATAAAAATTTCTTCATTTTAATTTCTCCATTCTAAACATAGCTAACGATAACTTCTAATTGTCCGTTAATATGATTATCTAAGTCATCAGCAGTCAAAATTAAATGATCACCTTTAACAACTTCAAACACATTTCCATCTGTAATAATTTCTCCATTACCTTCAATGACACTAACTAAGCAATAATCTCTTGGTTTTCTAAAATTGAATGTCCCGTTAATTTGCCATTTAGCAACTGTAAAGAATTCGCTTTCCACTAGTAATATGCCTTTTTGTTCTTCATCATCGATTTTTTTAGGCGGTACATTCGGACTTTGAGATCCTACTGTAATAACGTCAATACTCTTATCTAAATGAAGTTCTCTTTTTTCACCATCTTGACCAATGCGATCATAGTCATAAATTCTATATGTTGTATCAGAATTTTGTTGTGTTTCCAAAATCATGATTCCGCTTCCTATAGCATGTACAGTGCCACTTGGAACATAAAAGAAATCCCCTGTTTCAACTTTGACACGTTTAAATAGATGATTCCAATCCTCATTCTTTATAAATTCTTCTAATTGTTGCTTTGTATTAGCATATGTACCATATATGATTTCTGCATCTTCTTTTGCATCAATGATATACCAGCATTCAGTCTTTCCAAACTCACCATTTTCATGTTCTGAGGCATATGTATCATCAGGATGTACTTGAACTGACAATTTATCATTAGCATCTAGAATTTTAGTAAGTAATGGAAACTTTTCTTCAGAAGGATTTCCGAAAAGCTCTGGGTGTTCTGACCAAACTTGGTCCAAAGTTTTACCTTCATACAAACCATTCGCAATTACATTTGGCCCATTCTGATGCGCAGATATTCCCCAACATTCACCAATTTGTCCGTCTGGAAGGTTATATCCCATTTTTTCTAAATTTCTACCGCCCCATATGCGTTCTTTAAAGACAGGCTTTAACATTAACGGAGACATTCAATCATCCTTTTCTATTTGTTGTTATATATTATATAATGCTTATTTTTCATTTCAAATGATATAGATGTACCAATGAAGATTGTACCATACCGACAGTATTTTATGGAATACTCATCATACAAATATACATTAAATAGAATTATTATATCTAGCATTTAATTCTTTTGTAATAATCTTATTTATTAAAGTAAATATCTCCACCTGGTCCAAAAGGTATACCTAATAAGTACCAAATAATCATAAATATCGGCCAAACAATTGCCAAGACAATTGAATAAGGCATCAAACTAGAGATTAGCGTTCCTAATTTCATGTTTTTATCATATTTTTGAGCATATGAAAGTAATAATGGTAGGTATGGCATCATAGGTGTTATTGGATTAGTAATAGAATCCCCTATTCGATATACCATCTGAGTGAATGCTGGATGGTACCCCAACAACATAAACATCGGTATAAAAATGGGTGCTAATATTGCCCATTTGGCGGAAGCACTGCCAATTAATAAATTAATTAAACTACTCAATATAATAAATCCGATAATTAATACAACGCCATTCTGACCTTGTAGTAATTCAGCTCCTTTTACCGATATAACAATACCTAAGTTACTCCACTCCAAGTAAGCAAGTAATTGTGCAGCAAAGAAGACAATTACAATGAAGCTTCCCATAGTCGACATTGAGTCAGATAACATTTTACCTAAATCTTTAGTGTTTCCAATTTTTCCTGAAACAATGCCATAAACAAATCCTGGAACAAAAAATACAACAAGAATAACAATTCCTACGCCATCCATTAAAGGAGATTTTTCAATTAAACTACCAGTATCAGAATTTCTTAACCATCCATTCTCAGGTATAGATAAAGCTAGTAATACTCCTATCACAATTAGAAAACTGATATTAGCAAATTTTAAAGCCTTTCTTTCTTTTGTAGTAATTTCATTATTTGATTCATCCTCATTTGAATCATCATTTGGATGATATGTACCGAGTCTTGGAATAACAATTTTCATACTTACATAATAAATTGCAGGAAGTAAAACAATTGTTGAAGCTGCAATAAAGTACCAGTTCATCGCCACATTTAAATTAATATCTTTATCAATTAATTCAGCTGCAGGTTTAGTAAATGCATATACTAATGCATCACTCATTCCTAAAGTTAAATTCGCTGCAAATGCCCCAAGTGCTGAGGCGTATGCCATGGCAAGTCCAGCTATTGGATGGTAACCTAACTTTATAAATACTAGTGCTGTTAAAGGTGGTAAAACCACTGGTGCAGCGTCTCCTGCAGCATTACCTATAATGCCTACAAATATAATAATAGGAACAATGATTTTTCTAGGTGCTTTTAGTACGACTTGAACCATTAGCTTATCAAAATACCCTGACTTCTCAGCAACACCTATTCCTATCATTACAGCTAATACTAAGCCTAATGCTGGAAATTCAGAAAAATTTGTTATAGACTCGCTAATAATTTTCCCAAACCCTTCTCTAGAAATAAGACTTGTTACTTCTACAGTCTTCCCTGTTCCTGGATTCTCTACTTTGATATTAAATAATGAAATAAACCATGAAAGAAAAATTAATCCAGCACATAAAAAGAAGAAAAGAATACTTGGATCAGGTAATCTATTACCTGCTTTTTCTATTAAATTCAGAAATTTATTAACAATAGACGTTTTTTGTTTTGTTTGGCTCATAAATTATCCTCCCATAACTAAATTAGAAATAGTATATCATAAATAAAACATTGATTTTTGAAATTTCTGATATTTTTTATAAATGTTATACTACTGCTACTTACAAGACTCTATTTACAACTAAATTAAGTGTAAATTTGACGTATCTTTTTTTTGAATTTACGTTGATAATCTATACTGATGACTTTATACTATAAACAGATGATAAGTTGTAATAAATGTACTTCATATTTGAAAAAACATCATGCAATTTATTATTAACTGTAAGAAGTCTTTATATATGATTATGAAATGGAACGGATGGGGTTACACACCCTAAAGCGATAAGCCTCCTGAAGCTTATCGCTTTTATTATTTTTACAATTAAAAAGTTAAAGGCTTAGACATAAATGTCCTATGACTAAAAGAGAATGGCACATAAATAATTTTAAAAAAAATGAAATAAGATGTAGATTAAGTTAGGAGTTAATCGAAGAGTTCGGCTGAGTTGTAGATTAAGTCACTAGTTAATCGAAGAGTTCGGCCAAGTTGTAGATTAAGTCATTAGTTAATCGAAGAGTTTGAACAAGTTGTAGATTAAGTCACTAGTTAATCGAAGAGTTCGGCCAAGTTGTAGATTAAGTCATTAGTTAATCTAAGAGTTTTGCTAAGTTGTAGATTAATTAGGAAGTTAATCGAAGAGTTTATCTAAATTGTAGATTAAGTCACTAGTTAATCGAAGTGTTCGGCCAAGTTGTAGATTAAGTCACTAGTTAATCTAAGAGTTTAGCTAAATTGTAGATTAAGTCACTAGTTAATCGAAGTGTTTTGCCAAGTTGTAGATTAAGTCACTAGTTAATCAAAGAGTTTTGCCAAGTTGTAGATTAAGTCACAAGTTAATCGAAGTCTTTCAATTCTTCTTCCAAAGAAAACAGATTGTGTATATGAATAGAGTATAATCTTTAACATTAATTTAGGATGATATGAGGATGCACCACGAGCGTGAGTAAATTCGTAGAATTCTTCATTAGGTATCGTTTCTACAATTTGATTTACAAAATACGCAATATCATTTTTTGGAATTAAAACTTCAATATCTAGTGGTAGCGTTAATTGAGACATGTTATAATTTTTATACATAAAGCACCTCGTTAATTTATTTTTTGTGGTTATTAATTAAATTATACGAAAGTGCTTTATTTTTTTGTATAAGAATGGATATTTTGTCACGATTTTGTAAAGTGCTGACGCCTGAGGGAATAGTATGCGTGAGAGACTACAGGCTCGAACCATACCCTAGGCAAGCATGCACGTACAAAATCGTAGATTTTATAAATAAAGAAAAAAGAGCTAATCCGAAAATATGGATTAGCTCTTTTTATTTAAGAATGGGTATTTATGTCCTAAGCTCTCCTACCATTAGTCAACTATCCGAGTGTCTAATGTTATTTAGTACAACTTTCTCCACTTCTTCTAAATGAAATGTCATTTTACTTTGTGCTAGTTTAGCATTTTTGCTTTTGATTGCTTCAAAGATTTCTTTATGTTCGTTATACAATTTTTCTATTGATTTACTTTTAGTATATAAGTAAATTTTTCTTGTTTCTTTCATCGTATGTCTCATAATATCGGAAACGTTTAATAACAATTGCTTTAAGATATCATTTTTTGCTGCATCAGCAATGGCAAGATGAAATTTCAAGTCAGATGCTTCACCTAATTCATTTTCGTTTATTGCTAATTGCATATCTTTCAATGCAGATTCTATAGCTAATAAATCTTCATCAGTTCTATTTTTAGCAGCTAATCTTGCAACGCCTACTTCTACTATATTTCTTACTTCTAATAAATTTTCAATGTCTTTAGCATTTCCACTTATTGCTTCAAAGTTAAATTGCGGTTCTTCTCTTTCTATAATAAATGTTCCTTGTCCATGTTTGATGTCTACAAAACCCATAGCTCTTAATGCATTTAAGGATTCTCTTATAGTTGCTTGACCTACTCCAAAGCTCTCAGATAAAGCTTTAATAGATGGTAAACGATCTCCTATATTTAAACGTCCTTCATTAATATCCAATATGATGACATCTGCAACTTTTTCATATAATTTCTTGTTCGATATCTTCATTCCAATTTCTCCACCTTGTTAAAATCATTAGTAGAGCAATTATATCATTTAATATTTATTAATTCGTAAATAATTAAAGCGCTTTACGAAAATTCTCTCTTGATACTATCAATCGCTTCTTCTAATGTCGCACCTGTTGATAAGGATACACTTGCTAAAAATGAACCTTCAACGATTGGACCATCAACTTTATATAACTTGTAAGGTCCATCATATAAATCTAATGCCATCTCAAGATTCATTTCAGATGAACCTATATCATAAAATATCATAGCATCTTCTGTTAGTTCATTAATAATTTCATTTACAGTGTCGATACTCGTCCCAATTTCTCCTTCATTCGTACCACCTCTTGCAATAACTGTTACGTTCGGAGACATTTGTTCTAATAAATCTTTAACACCTTGTGCAATATCTTTACTGTGACTAACAATTCCTATAGTAGCCATTTTTACACATCCTTACTTAAAGCTTTTAATACATAAACCATACTTTGTGCACCTGGATCCATATGACCAATTGAATCCTTTTTAAAATAAGAAGCTCTACCTTTAGTTGCTTCTAAGTCTTTAGTATCTTCAGCAAATTGTTGTAAATTTTCTTCAGTTAATTTATTCCCATTGTCTAGATGTTCTGAAGATTTTAATATTACATCATACATTGTCTTTTCTCCGCCTGTTACTTTTCCTCTTGTAGCAATAGCTTCTTTAAATGTATTGATATATTCTATTAAATTGTCTTGAGTCATTTCATCATGATCGAGTCCAGCCATTTTAACAAAGCTGAAGCCATAGAGTGGACCTGACGCACCTCCTACAGAACTCATTAGTGTCATGCCTGTAGATTTTAAGACATCACTGATTGTTTCTCCAGTCACTTTCTCATCTACCGCTTTAAAACCTCTTAACATATTAACACCATGGTCTCCATCACCAATTGCTCTATCTAAATTAGTTAAATTTTGTTCTTCCGCTTCAAATGTATTTTTTAAATCCTTAAGATTCTTCAATAGTGTTTCTGCATTCATTAAAAATGCCTCCTATTTAAAATATTTACTTTCAGTTGGTGCATTAAATGCCTCTTCTAGTTCTTCTTGATAAGGAACAAGTGTAATAGAAAAGCCTTGCATATCAAGTGCTGTCATATAATTTCCAACAAAGTATTTTTTGATTTCAAGTTGATTATTTGATGCATATTCGTTGAAATAATGCGCAATTATCGCAAGTTCTGAATCTGGAGTCGCACCCATTCCATTAATCATAACGATTAACGACTTATCAGAAATTTCTTTTTCAAGTTCATGCATTAATCTATTTATAATTTCATCAACCGTTTCTATTTTTTCTTGATATATACCTCTTTCACCATGAATACCAATACCAATTTCCATCTGATTGTCATCTAAATCAAACCCATATAGACCAGTAGTTGGCACTAAACAAGGATAAATGGCCATACCAATCGTTCTAATACTTTCAATAAACGCTTCTACTTTTTCTTTAATTTCAGTTAAATTATATCCATTATCAGATAAGTATCCAGCATATTTGTGGACTAAAACAGTACCTGCGACACCTCTTCTATCTTGTTCATTATCTATAGAAATATCATCACGGACTATTACAGACTGACATGAAATACCTTCCATTTCCGCCATTTCTTGAGCCATTTCAAAATTCATGACATCTCCAGCATAATTTTTAATAATCAGTAGGACGCCATCATCTGTAGCAACATGTTTAATTGCATCTAGAATTTTATCTGGTGTTGGCGAAGTAAATACCTCACCGCAAACAGCAGCATCTAACATTCCTTCAGCAACAAAACCAGCATGTGCCGGTTCATGACCCGATCCACCACCAGAAACTAAAGCGACGCCACTTGCTTTAACTTTTTTTCGAACAACGACATTATCACTTATAATTTCAACTGAGTTATCCATTACTTCAATACCTTTAAGCATGTCAGCAACAAAATTCGTCTTTTCTTTCATTAACTTTTTCATAAAATAACCTCCCGTTGAGTTATCAATTCTACATTTCTATTATAAAACGAATATGGAAGTAAGCGTTAACAATATGGGTAAAACTTCAAATATAATTCAATTTAATTAAAACTCTTGCTTTTATAGTACATAGGGTGTACTATATTCTTTGTATTAAGTACAGGAGGTGTACTAAAATGGAACACGAATTAAAAAAGGCATTTAACTTATTTCAAGAATCTATTATTAATATTCATAGTGAAGTAGGTAAAATTTTAAATAATACTGGATTAGATGAAGTTATTTCTAAAGAACAATATCAAACTTTAAAAATAATTAAAGATTTTCCTAAATGTACTTATGGTTTTATCGCTTCTAAACAAGGTGTTTTTAAAACAGCTATATCAAATAGAATAAACAAATTAAAAAACCTCGAACTTATTTCAATTGAACAAGGTGAAGATAAAAGAGAGAAGTCCGTTCTGTTAACTGAAAAAGGAATGAAGCTTGTTATCCGTACTGAAGATATTATTTATGAAACATTTAATCGTAAACTTTCTTCTCATTTCTCAGATAAAGAAATCATCACATTTGTTAAACAACTTGAGAAAGCTAATAATCTTATAACAGGAAAGGACGATGCTAAACATGTTTGATGATATAAAAAATCTGTGGACACATAAATTCTTACTTGTTTCCTTAATTGCAATCATGCTAATACCACTTATTTATAGTTCTGTTTTCGTAGGCTCTTTATGGGATCCTTATGGCAAGACAGATCAGTTAAAAATATCTGTCGTTAATAACGATAATGGCGGAGAAGTAAATGGTAAGAAAACAAATATAGGTAACGATGTAGAAGATAATTTAAAAGACAACGATAAATTCAAATGGGAATTTGTTAACCAAGAAACTGCAGATAAACATTTAGAAGAAGGCAATTCTTTCGCAGTTATTTCAATTCCTTCTGATACTACTAAACATGCTGGTTCAATGTTAGACAAGAATCCTAAAAAAATCGACTTTAATGTAAAGACTAATCCAGGATATAGTTACACAGGCTCTCAAATTGCCTCTAAAGCTGTAACAGCAGTTGAAGACAATTTAAGTTCTTCTGTTCGTGAAAAATATATTTCCGAATCATTTAAAGGTATAAACAAGCTTACAGATGGTTATAAAGATACTTCTAAAGCGCTAGGCCAAATGTCAGATGCAGAGTCACAACTTATCGATGGAAATAAACAAGTTGAATCTGGATTAGAACAGTTAGCACCAATGGCTGGAGCAGAAGGACAGCAACTTTTACAAGGAAGTATGCAAGTATCTCAAGGTTTAAATGATTTACAACAAAATAATGATAAATTAAAGCAAAATATTGATAAAGCAATCAAACAATCAGAAGACCAAAACTTTAACGAGAAAAATGTTAAAGCGATAAACAGTCCTGTTGTTTCAAACGAAGATGATTTAACCGAAGTAGACAACTATGGTCAAAGTTTCGCACCATATATCCTTTCATTGAGTTTATATGTTGGAGCAGTTGCTTTCTCAGCAGTATACCCTATCGACAAACGAATTGGAGAATCAACTGGATTTAAATGGTGGTTAAGTAAGTTTACTATATTTATGATGCAAGCTATTGGATCCGCCTTAGTATTAACTATATTGTGCTTATACGGATTTGAAATTGAAATAGCTAATCCGGGTTACTTTACTTTAACCTTACTATTATGGAGTATCGCAGCATATATGATTGTAACGTTCTTAACTGTAGTACTTGGTAATATTGGTAAATTCTTAGCAATCATTTTACTGATACTACAATTAGGTTCTAGTGAAGGAACTTTCCCAATACAATTATCAGGTAAGATCTTCCAAGACTTACATCCATTCTCGCCAATGAGTTATGTCATTAAAGCTTTAAGAGAAAATATCTTTAACTTCACAAGTGATGTATCGTATGGACAATCAATGCTAATAATAGGACTTATTGCGATTGTTTTCGCAGCTCTTACACTTCTAGTATATGTAGTACGTTCTAAGTATCCACACTTGAGACGTCTAGCAAACGAAAACGACTATTAATATGTATTTAAAAAAGTTAGGACATGAATCCTAACTCAAAATAAATAAGCATATCACTAAACTGATTTCTTCAGTATTACAGTGATATGCTTATTTTTTATATAATATTACGATTTTGTACGTGCATGCTTGCCTAGGGGTATGGCTCGAGCCTGTAGTCTCTCACGCATACTATTCCCTCAGGCGTCCGCACTTTACAAAATCGTTGCAAATGGCTATTTTTTAAACATATATAGATATCAGATAAAACGTACATATCTCTAATATTCTATTACAATTTTTCCAATACTTTTGCCTTCTTCAATTAATCTATGCGCTTCTGTTATACTTTCTACGCTTAGTCCTTTTAATTTAGTATGGAAGGTTGTTTTGATTGTTCCTCTATCAAGTAAATATGTCAGTTTTCTTAAATATTCATGATGTGCTTTCATATCTTCTGTTTCGTATTTTGGTCTTGTAAACATAAATTCAAATGAGAATGTTACACTTTTATCTTTTAATAAGTTTAAATTAACATTGTTCATAAAGTTAACAAGCGCAACGATTCTACCTCTAGGCTTAATCATTTCTGCCATTACATTAAAGTAAGCATCACTACTATGCGTATTAAATATATAATCTACTTCATTGATTTTATGTGCTTTTAATTCGTCTGGTAAATGGTGTTTATGATTTAATACAATATCAGCCCCCATTTTTTCAGACCATCTTCTCGTTTCTTTTCTTGATGCTGTCGTTATAACAGTTAATCCAAGGTCTTTAGCAATTTGAGTAGCAATTGACCCTACTCCTCCAGCACCATTTATTATGAGTAACTTTTTATCTTTATTATCTTCTGGATTAGTCGATATACTTAATCCTTCAATAAGTGCTTCAAATGATGTAATTGCTGTTAAAGGTAATGCTGCTGTTTCGGCGTAAGATAAATATTCAGGTTTAATACCTACAAGCCTCTCATCAACTAATTGATATTCTGCATTAGATCCTTGACGCATGTTTGAACCTGAATAATATACTTCATCACCTACATGAAACAATTCAACTTTATCTCCTACCGCTTCAACAACACCTACAGCATCATAACCCAATATTTTAAATTCACCTTCATTGGTAACTCTTGATTTTGTATCTACTGGATTAATACTAACTGATTTCACGTTTACTAATATATCTCGTCCGTTAGCTTTGGGAATAGGTAAATCAAGCTCTTCAAATTCATTTGATTCTTTCAAATCAAAAGTTCTTTTAAATCCAATTGCTTTCATTTAAAATTCACCTCTCACCTTAATTTTATAATTCTTTACTATAATAATTGTGCTCATCGTCGACTTGCATGCCAAGTTTCGTATATAACCGATTACCACCGATGTTAGATTTTTCAGTTTCTAAATATATTGTCTCATAGCCACTATCTTTACCATATTTAAATGCTTGATGCATTAACTGCTCTCCTATGTGTTTACCTCTAGCTGCATCTGTTAAATATAAATCATTTATAATCAACATTTCTGACATTTTCATCGAAGACAGCATCGAATATAATTGTAAAAATCCAATTACACCTTCTTCATCTTCAGCAACAAAAATAACAGCATCATTATTAGATAAGTTATTATACAAAAAATCATAAGCAGCATCTATATTAGATTGTTGATCAAAATAAACGCGATATTCATCAAATATTGGAACTATTTTATTTACATCCTCTACATTTAAAATAGAAATATTCAATACATCACCTCATCTATATATTATCTATCTCTAATTATTTTATTTTCATCAGCTTGAACTTTAGGACGTACAACAAGTTCACCATTACATTCAGGACATACGTAAAATAAATTTTCCGCACATTCTCTACAAAATGTATGTTCCTTCACACAGATAAATGCGTTACTCTTACTATGAAATTCATAACCACATTTTTCGCAATTCGATTTCATTTCTAAAGCCATTTCAATCACTCCAATAAAAAATATGTTAGTCTATATATAATTATCATATCATTTTTAAGAACAAAAATAGAATTTTAAGGTGTGATTAAATGGAAAAAGAATTTGTCGGAAAATGTAAAGCATGCAATTCAAATATTTATTGTCATAGTGGCTTTATTGAAGGCGTCGTACAAGAAGATAAAACACTCTTATGTTTCGAATGTTCAAAGAAAAATGAGAAAGAGCCTAAAACAAATTAGTGTTTAAGGCTCTTTCTTTTTTAGTGTAACAATCATATCAAAAGTTACAATTCACTCAAGTTATGTGCATATGGACTGATTTATAAGCAATTTTGCTGAGAACTGCTTTTAATACACCTCTTATCAGCAATTTTGCTGGGAACTGCTTTTAATACATCTCTTATCAGCAATTTTGCTGGGAACTACTTTTAATGCACCTCTTATAAGCAATTTTGCTGGGAACTACTTTTAATGCACCCCTTATAAGCAATTTTGCTAGGAACTGCTTTTAATGCACCGTCTTTTTATACCAACTTCTTTAAAAAGCATGCCTATAATAGAAGTTACACAGAAATCTACTGCCTATAATATAACAAGAGGCTGCGACAATAAATGTCACAGCCTCTTTTCTATTTTTTATACGCCTTGATCTAATTTAGTTAACATTGTTTCCATTAAATTAATTTGACCGATATGATAATTTGTATGCGTAATAGCAAATGAAATTGTTTCACCAAATGTAGTCATATTTGCTAATGGTTCTTTTCTTGATTTATCCATTTGAACATCTAAAGCATTTAATATTCTTTCTAACTGTTGATTTAAAATACCTTTCAATTCCTGGAAAGTTGGTTCAACACCCGTGAAACTTTCTGGTGAAGTGCCCGGTGAGAATGATTTACCTAATTTTTCACCAAGTATATTTCCTTCTTCTTTACTACCAAATACGAATGACTCATTCGCCATAATTAAATGACCAAGTTGCCATTTAATATTATTTTTAGCCAATTCTAACTGAAAATCTGCTTGTTTCTCATCAACGTCTTTAATAATATTTGATAGCATATTATATGAAATTTGGAACTGTTGTTCTAACATGTAAATTCCCTCCAGCTTATTCTGTTATAGCAAAGTAATTACCTTGCTTGTCATGAAAGTTGAATACTCTACCCTCAGGCATTTCAATGATATCATGACCTGTTAATCCTTGTTCGTTTAACGACTTGTACAACTCATCAAAGTTTGATGCTTTGAACATTAACGACGGTGTCTCCATACTAACCTCAGGACTGTACTTTTTAATAAATGCTTTATCAAATAATACAAACGAAGTCTCAGCATGTTCATTAGGTGCTATCTCTACAGATTTAAACCCATCAGGTAACTCATCTTCAGACTTAACTACAAAGTTTAATACATCTTTCCAAAATTCTATAGCTTTTTCTTGATTATCAACATATAACATAACTTGATGTAACTTTTCTATCATAAACATCACCTACATTCATTTAATACCTTAAGAATACGCTATATAAAAATGAAGTGCAAAAAATACAAATATAAAATTTCATTCAGAATCTTTCTCATAAATTATAATATCACCAGGTTGGCAATCCAAATATTCACATATCGCCTCTAGCGTACTAAATCTCACAGCCTTTGCTTTACCAGTCTTCAGAATAGATAAGTTAGCAATCGTAATATCAACAGATTGGGCGAGTTCAGTCAAAGATACATTTCTTTGTTTCAAAATTTCATCTAATTTGATTTTTATCATTTTCTCACCCTCAAATAGTTAAATCATTTTCCTTTTTAATGGATTCTGATTCATTGTATATAGATAGAAAGTTTAGCATCATTGACGCAATATTCAATAACAAAATAGTCGTAAAAGGCGCTGTATTTAATAACGCTTTATATGTTACATCAATATCTATAATCCCTTTCATAGAATTCAAAGTAGCATATACAATAATTAATATCGAAGAAAAGAATATCTTATTATAATTCCTTGAATTAAAGAAATCCTTTTTATTTATAACCTTTAAAAATCTTAAAACTATAATAAAAAATGTAATAACTAATAATGTTTGAATAATAAAGCATATCAAATAGAAAAACACACCATTTTTCATATCAAAAACTGTATCTAAAGGTACTTTTTTAAAAAAGGCAACTAGATTCACAACTAAAATTGCAATACTTAATATCATTGTAACTAGTATAAACCAGTAATTTCTTTTTTCATATTTATTGGTCGTATTCATATTTTCCTCTCCTTTTATCGTTATTCAATAAAATTGTAACATCTTATTTATTGTTTATCAATAAAAGTTATTGTTTTTCGATAAATACATTATTATTCATCACTTACCCTACCTGATAACCGCTTGTCCAACTACGCAGTTTGAATTCCCTTTTGGAACTACTAATATTTTGCTTGGTCTGTTCATCGCAAATCCTTGGTAAATAGTAATTTCATCATATTTATGATTAAGTACTTGTTCTATATATATCCCTAATGCTGATGCTGCAACACCTGTTGCTGGATCTTCGTTATATCCATTATTGTTAGGAAATTGCCTTGCATGATATATGCCTTCATCTACTCGAACAAATGGATAAAATCCTGTTGAACCAATTTGATCACATACTTCCCATAAATAATCAAATTGAGGATTTAAATTATTTAATATTTCAATATCATTTAATTCAATAATCGTTTTAAATCTAGATGTTGAAACATTTTTTATTGGATTGTTTGAGACTTCATTTTCTGAAATATTTAATGCTTTTGCAATTACTGACTTATCAATATTATTATTACCTATTTTCGCTTCACCTTGTTTTACTTGTACTTTAAAATCAGAGTCGTCTCCGATAACGTCAATACTCAACGTTCCAGATAAAGTTTCGACTAATAAATGGTCTTTATTTAATAGTCTTTCTTCTTTTAGAACCGTGACACATGCTATCGTAGCATGCACACACATTTCCATTTCTCTTTTAGGTACAAAGTATTTAAATTGGTAATCGCATGATGCATCACTACTTTTCAGCACAAAACCAACTTCAACATTATACTCTTTAGCGACATTTATCATTGCATCAAAAGACATATCATCTGCATCTAAAATGACAGGACAAGGATTACCACCTTCGTTATTGTATAAGAAAACATCTGTATGATAAATATTCATTTATAGCCTCCTATGTATATCTCACTTGTATTATACATCATTATTTAATTTTAATATTTTAATGATACCTACATAGAGTGACGCTATAAAAGTACATACAAAAAAGCACTCCTCGAATAAATCGAGAAGTGCTTTAAACGTATTTTCAATTGAACACAAATTGCTTGTGCAATTTGCGGACTCCATCTGTAAGCAAGTAAACTTGCAACAGCTGCAGCCTAACGTTTTGAGAAATAAATCAATTATTTTTATCCTTATAAAACCCTTTATTGCTTTTTACATCAATATCATTATAACAATATCTTGGCTTTGAGAGGGCGAGAATACTTATAAAAGGATTTAACTTTCACCACGTTACACCATACTTTATAAAATTCATTCTTAATATTAATCATAAGCTAATAATTCATTTATTTCTTTTTTTATTTGTTTGATTTTATTATGTTTTAATACAATAGCTTTAAGACTTGCTTCGACTTTTTCATTAATAATTGTAATTGTTTCGCTATCAACTATAGGTATTACAAAATTTTTCAATCTTGATGCTAATGTAGGAATTGTAGTTTGTACTACCGTATTTTTTTCGAATTGAACTCCACCAATATCTTCACACAATAAACATATATATATATAGTTTCTCAAATGTTTGTAATCATTTCTAAGTCTAATTCTATGAACATGGCTTTGAAAAACTCCCTCATCTTTACTAGTAATTATAGCGGTATAACCAATTCTTCCATCATTATTTACAATAATATCTCCAGTATGAAAATCTTGATTTAACTCATCTCTTAAATCGTAATTTACATAATATGATGGGAATGAGGAAATTTCATAATTCTGAATATCAGACGTTCTAATAAAAGGAATATCTTCTTTTCCTTTTGATAAGTAATCTTTATAATTTATACTTCCAACTTCATTTCCCTTTTTAATAGATTCTGACAGCTCTTGAATAGTAAAAGTTTCAAAATTATTTTTATAGTTTTCTAATAGTTGAGACGTGTTTTTATTATATAAGGTAGGAGTCCATATTGAGTTCTCTTTTATTTCATTAATATCTACACTATAGCCTAATTTGTTATCACTAGTATTTCTAACGTTACTTAATGTATCTCTTAATAATCTCTTAGCTGATTCGATATTTTGCAATATTTCGTTTTGATAATGTAATGTCTCATTATACATATCTGCAAACCTTTTTTGAACCTCCATTGATGGTACAGGAAAAATAAATTTTTTTAGTTTTGTCAATGATAATAGACCTTGTATATTACCACCACCAGACATTATACTCTGTTCTTTAGCAAATCTTGAAAGTAAAAAACAAGTTAGGAATTCTGGTTTTAATAAATTTGAATTAGTTTTCATAAAGGCGATATTTCTCGGTAAGCTGATAATACCTTTCATATAATCTGATATCATTGCTGATTCACCTAATCTACCAACCACCGTCAATAACACATCTTTTGGTTCAAGTTTTTTAGATAAGTTTTTCATTAAATCGGAAGGGGCAAGGTAAATATTATCTGTTGTATCAATAAAACCCTCTGTAATATTTTTTACATAAAGATATTTTATTTCTCCTTCTTTTTGAAGAGTTACTGCAGAATGAATCCCATCTGATAGAACATTAATATATTCTTTATTTCCGAATTCTTCAAATTTTAATTTACTGGATTTTTTCATTTCTTTTTTACTTTCATAGAAATGAAAATACTTTGGGTTAAATCTATTTTCTAACTTCACATCATTAACAGGTACAGTGATTATTTTATTCATTATTCGCTATCCATTCTTTATAAATTCTTGGAACATCTAATATATCATCGTCTTCAGTTAAAACTCCTCGTCTAGTGTGTCCACAAGTTTCTGCAATAGCCATAAAAACATTGTAATTTTGATCATTACTTTCATTTACATACAATTTCCTAAGAATTATCACACTTGTTTTAGTACTTGTGTGTGGCATAAAAGTTTCAATTGGTACATCTATTACAGCCATTAACTTTGCATTTTTTAATAAATATTCTCTAATATACCCTAATTTGTCATTACCTAAAATGCCATCAGGTAGAACGATTCCTAGTTTTCCTCCAGGTTTAAGTAATTGTAAACATCTCTCAATAAATAAGATTTGTGGTGATTCACTTTCTTTTAATTTTCCTTTTTCCCAATTCATTTCTTTTTTATCATATTTCCATATATGCCCAAAACTATATTGTCTTAATAGTTCAGTACCTGTAATAGGAATTTTTGATCCAAATGGAGGATTTGTAACTATTACATCTAAAGTCTCAGGTTTTATTTCATTTCTGGTTTTACTTTGCCAACTACTAAATTCTCCCAAACTATTTTCACAATATACACCTCCACGTCCATCACCTAATAATGCCATATAAGCTTTAGCCACTTTACTTAAAAAGTAATCTTTATCGATTCCCCTAATATTTTTTATTGCAACTTTTTGTTTTTCAATTTCTATTTCATAGTCAGGCCAGTTTAGCTCTCTTCCTTCGATCTCAACTTTTTTCCATATGTACCTAAGAGATTCAACAAGAAATCCACCACTTCCACATGCTGGATCTAGTATTTTATCATTAATAGATGGATCTAAAATTTCTATTATCATTTTAATAACATTTCTCGGCGTAAAAAATTGTCCTTGACCACCTTTTAAGGCATGTCCTATAAATACTTCAAATGCATCGCCTATTGCATCTCTATTAGAGTCCATTAACGAAAACTGTTGTAACTCCCCGACAACATAATGAAGTGATTTACTATCTAAAGTAATTTCTTCGTTAAAATCTAACACATCATCATAATTCCTTTTAACTAACTGGAATAAATCATGTATTCTATCTGCTACTTCAGCGGGTTTTTCATCTATTCCACTTCTGAACTTTACAATATCTTCTGGTTTTGTAAATTTTTCATCATAGATTTTACAAAATATCAAATTAATAAGTTGCTGTGCTAATACTTCATCTCTTGTTGCTCCTATTACATTTCCTGCTAAATAATTTCTAACAGTTTTAAATATAGATTTTAAATTGATAGCAGGCTTTAAATCTTTACGTTTAAAAAGTCCTACATCTTCAATTCGCTGTCCATATTTAGGGATATTAGGAATTTCTGCAAAAATAACTTTCCCATCTTTTTCATATTTTCTTAAAAATAATTTCTCATCACCATTAAACCATACTCCTAAATATGCTGTTGAAAAAGTTAGATAATTTTTTAATTGCGATAATCCATCTTTTCTAGTTTTTTTCTTACATTCAACTATTATCTCTAAATTACTATCATTTTTTTCTTTATCGTTAAAGACTGCTATATCGACTGGATAATTTTTTTTAGTATCGGAAGGTCTACTTTTAACACGAAACTGCGGTCTTGTTTGAATATGTGTTTTAGGGTAACCATAATCTTCTACTAATATCTTCGAAAATACTTGGACTGATTCAATTTCTTCTGGCGTCGCTTTTAAACTAACCCCTGAAATATAATCTATAATAATATCTTTTTCATCAACAACCATTTTAAATTTCTCCTTATCTGTTATTTCAATCAATAATATAATTTTATGTATACATAATGTAGTGGATTAAAAACATCTAAATATACCTATGGATTAATTTTAACAAATTATAACTGTTAGATATACATTATATAATTAATAAAATGAGTTCTAATAAGAATTTAAGCTTTTTTCTCCCTAGTGTATATTATAAATCTATTTTAAAGTTGAATTAGTTAGTTTTGAAGTGAATATAGTATTAATCAAATCTTAGAATATCTAATAATTTTAGATGCTCTGTAAATTAATATTATTAAAATTTTCACTAAATTTATTGACAGGTAGAGAGGATTAATATATTATTACTATCAGGTTGATAGTGTTCAGTTGATATACAGGAGTGAATTTAAGTCATGGATAATTTTTTACTAATTGATAATTTATTAAGAAACAATAATTTAAGCAAATCAGAAGTACGAGTAGTATTCTTTTGTTTTGAAAAAGAGAGATCATCTAAAGAAATAGCTCAATATTTAGAATGGCAAGCACCTAATGTAGCTAGATTATTACTCACTATGTTTAACAAAGGTTTTTTAAATAGAAGACAATTAGATGACAATAAAACATATTTATATATAACGAATAGAGAAAGTGACTTATTGGACTTTAAAAAAATTGTTGATTAATTTCATCGATTTTTTTTACCACTATTACTATCAACTATATACTATTTAAGTGATATTTAAGGAGGTGATTAAAATGATTAAATCAACCATTCAATCTTTAAGACCATATGTTAAAAACAGAAACGACTTTTACAATGTTATACTTCCTACTGGTTTAACACCTAAAGAAACTTTAGACAAAGTTATTTATAAACAAGTCTCTCCAGTACGTGGTTCATATTACTGCTATTTTGCAAACAGAGTATAAAAATTAGGTGGGGAAACCCACCTATCTTTAAAGGAGAAAATTATGAATAAAAAATCTATAAATATTGGCTGTTGGAATATCAACCAAAGAGCAGGTTCACAAAATACAAATATACCTGCTTTAGTCTTTGAAGAATTGATGAAAAGAAATTTAGACATAATTGTTTTAACTGAATTTTATGAATCAGATAATTATCAAGATTTAATTCTCAGCTTAATAAATGAGCATTATTCAGTACGTACTTCAAAATACGACATTAATTCTAATCAAATATTAATTGCTGTAAAGAATGAACTGATTTCTAGTGAAATTCATATTAATTATTTCGATAATGTAAACACACTTCCAAATCTATTACATTTAAAAATAAATGACATGAATATAATAGGCACTCGCATTAAAATTGGTGGTTATTCTAAAAATCAAAATAAAATTAATAAAGATTTTATTGATCGTAGAAATCAGTTAAAGAAATTGATTGATTTCACCTCTAAACTAGAGGGTTACACACTAATACTTGGTGATTTTAATAACGGAAAACATAGCGAATATGATATTGATAAAACGTATAAAGGTGTAGCTAGAGAATACTATAATTATTATTTAATGAAAAAAGATTTTGAGTCCAAAAACTTTATAGTGCATACACCTAATGAATCATATTCATGGAAAGGAAATTCAAATACTTATTGTAAACTAGATCACATTATAACGAATGCTGTGTCTGAAGTAAGCGACTTAAAATATGATTGGGGTTTTATCAACAATTCAGATTACAAAGAACAAGTTGGTTATCCAGACCATGCAATTTTAAGTGCTTCAATATCAATTTAACTTGGAGGTCTATTAAATGAATATACACTTAAAATTTTGGATGTCATTAGTAATCACTGCACTACTTTGCTATGTATCAGTATCTGTTATTACAAATAATATATTCATCTATACTGTTTCATCAATATCATTAATCGTTACTCTATATTACTTCTTTAAAATCGAATTAATAAAAATTAAGAATCGATTTACTAGGTAATTTCTATGTATAAATTACTTTATTTTTTTAAAAAAGATAAATTGCCAATAATTAGTATGTATCAAAAAGATCTCATATTCTTATCTCTACCTAATTACATTAAATACCTTAGGTTAATAATTCTATATCTCATTCTTGGTATATTTATTATTTCATTCATGCTGGATAACGCTATATTTACATTTGTACTATGGATTATAGGAATTATTTTGTTTGTAAAACATTTCAAATTTATTAGTTCTATCAAGGATAAGTATAATAACAAGTATTTTATACACCATGAATTATTAGAGTTCATCATAAACAACAAGTTATTTAATGAGGATTCTAATGGGATTATTACTTCATCAAGATTTTCTTATTCTATTACAAATGATGAAATAGTCATTCAAGCTTTGATGTCTGGAAATTATTTTGATAACAAACTACAAAATATAGAGGTTGAATTACAAGGTTTATTGGATTTACCTATTTATGAAAAGATAATACGCCATAATTCAACTGATTATCACTTTAGAATAAATAAACCACAAAGATTAAATGTCACTACTCAAGAGACAACATACAATAATTCTAATGATATTAATCTTGGTTATGGTGTGACATATAACCCAGCTAAATCACCTCACATTTTAATTTCTGGTGGCACTGGGAGTGGTAAGAGCATGTTTATGAGTTTCTTGTTAATAGAATTCAAAAGGCAAAGATCTACTACCTACTTATGTGATCCTAAGAACTCAGATTTAGGCTCATTATCAAATTATTTCGGCGATAAATATGTTGCAACCACTCCCAACAATATAGCCCGTGTAATACGTGAAGCCGTTGAAGAAATGAAAAAAAGATATGAATATATGAATAATAATTTCACCTATGGTTCAAACTATGAAACTCATGGTTTTAAGCCATTATGGATTTTGTTTGATGAGATAGGTGCATTTCAAGCTTATGGTACTGATAAAAAATCTAAAGAACTTATCAACGAAGTTATGGACGGAATCAAGCAAATCATCTTATTAGGTCGCCAAGCTGGGTGTTTTATATTAATAGCTGGCCAACAAATCAATGCTAATAACTTAAGTACAGAATTAAGAGATAACTTTTCTCTAAGAGTCTCACTAGGTTTTAACAGTTCAGAAGGTCTACGTATGATGTTTGGTTCTGCTACCCCAGATGTAACTATTCCAATTGAGGTGAAAGGTGCTGGACTCCTTTACTTACATGGCAGTGGCAAAGAACAAGCACAGTATTACGAAAGTCCACTTATTGATACAGCGCAATATGATTTTATAGAGGAATTGAAGAAATATATTCCAGAGGTATAAAACAATTAAATCTACTCTTTTTATTCATTCAACGGTTTATCGAATGAATAAAAAAGTAGATCATCACGGAGTCTGCCGAGTGATAAGGGCAGTCAGCTTGCTGAAAAATAAACATATTAAATTATGAAATGAGGATTATATAAATGATTAAATTAAACGATTTTTTAAATGCAGAAGCTTTAGGTAATGACTTTGTAGCTGTTAAAGGATATACGGAAGTATTACATCATGAAACAGGAAAATTAGATGCTTATAAACTTAACATAAGCATTCAAGATGACGAGTCCCCTTTTTTTATGGAGATGATAAATATTAAAGTCAAAAATTTAAACCCTACTCTATCAGTAAATGATTTAAAAAATAATAAAACAATACCCGTTATACTAAAGGATCTTCAAATTGGGCAATTCAATGGTAATTTATGGTTTAGTTGTTCTGACGTTTTGTCCAAAACAAAATAAATACTTCTTATTATGTACCCCTATGCAAACTGACGGCAACAGCCGGCAAGCTGGAAGCGTGTTAGCGGAGCGTTGCATAGGTAATCATGATTTAGAAGTATGGAGGGCTCTGCCCTCCTGTTTATTTAATATATAGACATACGTTTCTAGAATTGGAGGATTATTTATATGACGTATAACAAAAAAATAATCCGTACAAGTTCATATATTGAAATTTATGAATATGAATACCCTATTGTATCTGATTTTAAAGTTAGTAATAAAAAGAAGAAAAAAAGCAATTTGCAATTTGATGAATTAAACAGTGATGAAAAAGATTTAAAATTAAAAAGATTAGCAAAAACACGTCAACAAGCTAAATGGAAACTTATACGTTTAGTTGATATAAATTTTGATAATAAAACCAGTTTCTTAACTCTTACTACTAAAGAAAATATAACTGACAGACTTCTTTTTAATAAAATGTTTGATAAATTCGTAACCAGATTAAATTATCAAGTACTAGGTACTAAAAAGCGATTAATAAAATACATTGCAGTATTAGAAAAGCAAAAGCGTGGTGCTTGGCATGTACACATGATGTTATTTAGTTTTCCTTTTGTACCTCATAATAAATTATTGGAAATATGGGGACATGGCTCAGTTAGGATTAATAAAATACATGAAATAGATGATTCCTCTAATGCTGGAAGGTATGTAGCTAAATATATGGAAAAAGGAATTGCACAAGAATTACTTGAAAGTATGGGTACTAAATCATATTACTCTTCAAGAAACTTGAAAAAAATTGAAGAAATTAAAGTCTTATCTGATGAAAAGCTTTTTGAAAATCAACATGTGGTTTATGAAACAAGTTACAATTCGAAAGCATATATAAACGGAAAGCTAGTTAATAACAAAGTCAAATACAAAAAAATCAAATTATAACATTGATAAAATTAAAGGAGTGATTTTATGGAAGATTTAAAATTACCTTTTTTATTAACAAGAGAGCAAGCATCAAAATTTTTAGGTGTAGATCCAAAATCATTTGATAAATACATTCGAAGTTCAGATAAATTAAAAAGATTTATGGTTGGAAAGCATGAACGATACACAATAAAAGAATTGGAAAACTTCATTCTTGAACAATCAATAAATTAAGAATTGAGGTATTACTATTATGGCAACAATAACAAAACGAGGTAAATCATACAGAGTACAAATATCTAACTATAAAAATGGTATAAACAATCGTATTTCAAAGACATTTAAAACACTTACAGAAGCAAAACGTTGGGCAATGCAAAATGAAATTGCTAAAGGAAATGGAGTTGATCTGGCTAGTAGGAATGAATCATTTGCTACCTTTTTTGAAAACTGGGTTCATTTAGTTAAAAAGAATGATGTTAGACCTGCTACATTTATAAACTATACTAGAACGATACCTATTGTAAAACAATTATTTAGAGATACAAAGTTAAGTGATTTAAATGATATTGTTGTCCAAATGAAGATAGATGAATACGGTAAAACTCATTCAAGAAAAACTACTACTGAGGTACTATTAAAAATTAGAACTTCCCTACGTTATGCATATGGTCGTGGGTTACTTTCATCTGACTTTGCTGGACTTGTAAAAACTAGAGGTAAAGAATTAGACAAAAGAAATAAAGCACTATCTATAACAGATTTTAAAAGGCTACGATCTTACTTGCTTAACAATCCGAAAAATGATTTTCATATTTTAGTACTTCTTGCATTAGAAACAGGTGCACGTCGAGGCGAATTACTAGGAATTAAGAAAGAGGATATTTATGAATATGGTATACGTATTAAACGCTCAATAAGTCCTCATAGTGATGATATACTATTAAAAACAAAGCACTCTAAACGCGATGTTAGTATCAATAAAGAAGTCCATGATCTTTTAATAACAGTTCAAGAGAAAAATAATGGCTATATCTTTGGAAGAAACGGTTTTAAGCAATCTGAAATATTGGCTAAAATGCTTGATGAACTTAAAATTGAACATACAACTTTTCATGGATTACGTGATACACATGCATCATTTTTGTTTTCAAACGATAATTTGAGGTTAGACTATATCTCAAAACGTTTAGGACATAGTTCAATATTAACAACACAAAATTATTATTTAGAATTAATGCCCGAAAAAAAACACCAGCAAGATGCTGATGCATTAGATTTATTAAATTCATTAAAGTAATAATATCAAATTACTTGGAGGTTACCTATGGATAATATTACATTTGCTTTTGGTATAAATAAAATTACTAATAGATTCGATGCACATACACAAGAATTTGAACAGATACCTATTTCACGAGAAAACTTCAAAACTCTAACTGACGACAATTTTTCAAGTGAATTTAACTTTTACTTTCAAGATAATATTTTGATTGTACCAACATCTAAACTTGAACCTAATCAATCTTGGCATAAATCACTTTTAGTTAATAAACAAGTTATTGAGTTTAACGGTCGTTATATATACTTCTTTAACTATAAAGAAGTAAAAGAAAATATACTGTTTATCACTCCATTAACATTACCACAAACTGAATTAATTAAAAATAGACTTTATTTAATTGATAAACTTTAATTTCACTAAACATTTTTAATGTATAATATTAATATATTAGTTCTAAAAGAATGAATATTTAAAGGGGGAAGAATAATTTGATACCAACTTATTTAACAAAAGATAAAGATGTTTTATCTTTTGAAGAAAGCGAGAAAATTTATAGCACTATTGTTCAAGATATAGATTTAAATAATTCTGAAGAAATGGAATATTGGAATGACCTTATCAATGCATGTTCTGAGTATACAAAAGAAAGAAGTAGCTGGTTATTGTTAAGCAAACAACAAAGAATTGATCGTGATAAAAACAGAAGTGCTATTCATGATGGACTACTTGTAAAGCTAAACATTATTAAGAGACTATTTGAGTCAAAAAATCTCGATGTAGATTGGTTTAATGTCTTCAAAATTAATTCTGATTTAGGAGACGAAAAAGAAAATATTCATCGAAAACGTGTAGGTGATCTTGCAAATTATATAGCGTATGTATATGCTATAAATTCGAGATAATTTCTGTACGTATAACTTAGAATATTATTTAATATTAAATAAAAAAGCACCAGCAATTATGCTGATGCTTTTCTTAATATATAGATGATTAATTGATTATTACACCAATTTCCACCATATAATCGTCCAAAACGATGATATATTTGAAATAATATTAACGTTTTGAGAATTGTGGTGAACGACGAGCACCTTTAAGACCAGGTTTCTTACGTTCTTTCATACGTGGGTCACGAGTAAGTAATCCAGCGCGTTTTAAAGAACCACGGTATTCTGGATCTGCTTCTAACAATGCACGTGCAATTCCGTGACGGATAGCTTGTGCTTGTCCTGTGAAACCTCCACCTTGTACGTTAACTAAAACATCATAGTTTCCTTTAGTTTCAGTTACATCAAATGGTTGGTTTAAATCTAAAATTAATGATTCAAATGGTAAGTAGTCACGTACGTCACGTTTGTTAATTGTTACGTTACCTTCACCAGGTACTAAACGTACACGTGCTACTGAATTTTTACGACGACCTGTGCCTTGATATTCAACTTGTGCCAATGTAGTATCCTCCTCTTAATTAACCACGTAACTCGTAGTTTTCAGGTTGTTGTGCAGCATGTGGATGCTCTGCACCAGCATATACGAATAATTTTTTACCTTGTTTTTCACCAAGTTTATTTTTAGGTAACATACCTTTAATAGATGTTTCTAATAAACGAATTGGGTTTTTCTCTTTTAATTCACCAGCAGAAACTGATTTGATTCCACCTGGGTGATTTGAGTGACGGTAGTAAATTTTATCTTGTTCTTTGTTACCTGATAAGTAGATTTTTTCAGCGTTAATAATAATAACGTTATCTCCTGTATCAACGTGTGGTGTATAAGTTACTTTATGTTTACCGCGTAAGATTGTTGCGATTTCTGATGATAAACGACCTAACGTTTGTCCTTCAGCATCAACAACATACCATTTGCGATCGATGTTTGCTTCATTAGCCATAAATGTTTGACGCATTGTAGTGTCCTCCTAAAATTTAAAAAAGTTCTTGGTTAAGATGTATGAATTAACCTGTACCAAAGAAAAAAACATACATCTTAAATTCCGTTATCTGATTCCTGCTTCTATATCTTAAAACACAATAAGATTCCGGGGCTTATCGTGGTGGTGGATATAAAACAATACCGTTAACTATAATATAATTTATTTAGCTTTTTGTCAATTGGTTTTAAACATTTTCTGATGAATTTTTATTATATATTTCGATATTTCTTCCAAATTCATTAATTAGTTCTTCTTTGTCTAAATATATTTTTTCTAAATACAGTCCATGTGCTGGAGCTGTATGGGGTATTTTTTTTCTATCGCGCTCTTCAAGTAAAGTATGAATTTCGTTGCCGCTTCTCTTTTCTTCACCTACAAGTATTAGATAGGCAACCATCACACGGACCATGTTATAAAGAAAACCCGACCCAGTTACGACAAATTCAAACCCATCTTGTGTTTCGTTTATTTCACTTTGATAGATTGTACGAATTTTATTTTGCACTTCCGTTTTTTGAGAACAAAAACTTGTGAAATCATGTGTTCCTAAAAAGTGTTTTGCTGCTTCTTTCATCTCTTGTATATTTACCGGTTTCTTTTGTTGAACTTTTGTATCATGTTCAAATATATGTTTTGCTTCGTCTATATACACTTTGTACCGATATTTCTTACCTACACAATCATATCTACAATGAAAATCATCTTTAATTTGTTCGACACTTTGTACATATATATCTTTAGGCAATGCAGAATTAAAAGCATACATCCATCTATCTGGCGCGATATTTAAATGTGTATCAAAATGAAAATATTGTTCGATTGCATGAACACCTTTATCTGTTCTACTTGAAGGGTGTATTCTAACAAATGTCTGATGCATTCTCTTTAGAATTCTTTCAAATTCATATTGCACGGTACGCTCATGATGTTGAACTTGAAATCCCATAAACTGACCACCGTGATATGAAATTTTAACTAACATCCTCAAAGTTTGCACCTCAATTCCTTAATAAATATAATAATATGGCTATTAGTAGAATAGTTGCTAATGCAAGGCTATCTCGTAATTTCCATTTTAGTTTACGATATGTTGTTCGTTGATTGGAAGCATTATAGCCTCTAGATTCCATGGCCACTGCTAAATCATCAGCTCTTTTAAACGCTGAAATAAACATCGGTATCAATAAAGGTATAATAGCTTTTAGTCTACTAAAAATACTTCCTGCTGTTACATCTGATCCTCTTGAAGTTTGAGCTTTAATAATTCTATCTAATTCATCCATTAAAGTTGGAATAAATCTTAGTGATATAGACATCATCATAGCTAATTCATGTACTGGAAACTTTATTTTTTTAAGTGGTCTTAGCATAGATTCTATAGCGTCTGTTAAGCTTATAGGACTTGTAGTTAATGTCATAATTGTTGAAATCATCACTAATAATACAAGTCTTAATACAATAAACGCACCTTGCTTAATACCGTTCTCTTCAATTGTAAATATCTTTAAATCTAAGACAACAGGTCCACCTTTAGTTACAATTAAATGCATAATAAATGTAAAAATAAATAAAATCATAACCGGAGTTAAACCTTTAATAAGAAACCAAAATCTTATTTTAGATAAATACATAATAACGAATACAGACAAGAGCATAAATGCATATGAAGCCCAAGTGTTACAAAAGAAAATTAATACCATAAATAAAAATACGTATATCATTTTCATTCTAGAATCTAAACGATGAATGATTGTATCTCCAGGTATATAACGACCAATTATCATTTTATCAGTCATAACGTTTCACCTGCTTTTCATACATATCTTTAAACATCTCTTCAGAAGTTGCTATCTGATCAAACTTCATATTGTATTTATTTTCAACTGCTCTTTGAAGTTGAATAATTTTAGGCGCTTGCAGGTGAGTTTGATTAAGTAGTTCTTGATTCATAAATATATTAACAGGTTTATCCTCTGCTACTATTTCACCAGCTTTTATAACTTTAACCTCATCTGCATACTTAAGTACAATATCCATTTGATGAGAAATGAGTATTATTGTAATACCTAGAGTTTGATGAATTTCATTAAACAATTCCATCATGTCATGTTGTCCTCTTGGATCTAAGCCAACTGTAGGCTCGTCAAGGACAAGTATCTCAGGTTCCATAGCTAATACACCTGCGATTGCAATCCTTCTCTTTTGGCCTCCTGAGAGCTCAAAAGGAGATCTCTTTAAAATACTTCTTTCCATTCCTAATAAATCTATTAATTCTTCAGCTTTATTAATAGCAGCTTCTTTTTCTATTCCATAGTTAAGAGGACCAAATATAATATCCTTTTCTACTGTATCTTCAAATAATTGGTGTTCAGCAAATTGAAATACGATACCAACCTTCTTACGAACTGGCGCTAACTTTTTAGACTTTGTCTTTTTAGTAATAATCGTATCATCAATTATAAGTTGTCCTTCAGTCGGCTTTAAAATAGCATTTAAATGTTGAATCAATGTTGATTTACCAGAACCGGTTTGGCCCACTATTGCATAAAATTTAGATTTATCGAATGTTGTTGAAATGTTTTTTAAAGCTCTATATTGAAACGGTGTTTTTATACTATAATCATAAGTTACATTATCAAAGATTATTTTCATAGACGATTCACCAACTGTTCAAAAGTCGTGAATTTATAGTTGTTATGCAACAAATAATTCATTCTCATTGAGAAAGGCAAGTCTAATCCAATTTCATTTAAATATGCGCCGTCTTTAAATATTTCTTGTGGCACATCTTGTTTATATACTTGACCTTTATTCATTACGATAATTTCATCTGCATTGATAGCCTCTTCCAAATCATGTGTGATAGATATTACAGTTAACTGATGTTGATCTTGAATAGATTTAATTAAATTCATGATACTTTCTTTTCCTTCAGGATCTAACATAGCTGTAGCCTCATCAAGAATCATAATATCTGGAGACATTGCCAAAATACCAGCAATCGCTACTCGTTGTTTTTGACCACCAGATAAATGACTCGGCTCAAAGGACTTCATATCAGTCATATCGACTTCATTTAATACTAAGTCAACAGTTTGATGCATGATGTCATACTCAACACTTTGATTTTCCATACCGAAAGCAACGTCATATTCTACTGTAGAACCAATAAATTGATTATCTGGATTTTGAAAGACTATACCAATATGTTTTCTGACTTCATCTATTGAGTCTTCAGAAAGTGTTAGTTCACCTACATTAATGTTGCCAATATATTTTTGATTAATACCCATCAATAATTTAGCAATTGTAGATTTCCCTGAACCATTATGCCCCACAATTGACGTCCACTTACCTTTTTCGATATCAAATGTAACATCGCGTAGTGCAGCTGGTTCATTTTCATCATATTTAAATGTAACATTAGCGAACCTAATAATTTTTTCCTGCACCATTTAAATTCATCCTTCAACAAGTTAATTACTTCTTTATTTTACAGCATACATACGAAAATGTAATCATTAATTGCCTCAAAAGTATGATGAGTTATAGCAGATAAATTTATGCATAAAAAAAATCCGTATAAACGGATTTGAAAATAAAAAAGCGCGCACTCCACCATAGACGAGTTCACGCGATAAGTCATTCAAATGTGGTGGAGTACTCTGAGCTAGACAATATCTATGTGTGGTAAACATTATCATTGCACTCATTTGCTTTGTGTGTGTTAAATAAACTGTATTTATAAAGAATGATTGAAGTGACTTACGCCACTTCAATAAAGAATAAATTATACTAATTCAATAATTACTGATTCAGCACCGTCACCGCGACGTGGACCAACTTTCATGATACGAGTATATCCACCTTGACGCTCTTCATAGCGTGGCGCAACATCATTGAATAATTTTTGTAATACTGTAATTGTTTTGTCATCTTCTAAGATTTTAACGTCACGTAAAGTTTCAGCTGCTCTACGACGTGAAGCTAAATCACCTTTTTTACCTAAAGTAATTAAGTTATCAACAACTTTACGTAGTTCTTTTGCACGAGCTTCTGTAGTCTCAATGCGTTCAGAAACGATAAGTTGAGTAGCTAAGTCACGTAACATTGCTTTACGTTGATCAGAAGTACGACCTAATTTTCTGTAACCCATGAATTAACCTCCTTTATTAGTCTTCTTTTCTTAAACCAAGACCAAGATCTTCTAATTTATATTTAACTTCTTCAAGAGACTTACGACCTAAGTTTCTAACTTTCATCATATCTGCCTCAGATTTGTCTGCTAATTCTTGTACAGAGTTAATACCTGCACGTTTTAGACAATTATAAGAACGTACTGATAAATCTAATTCTTCAATAGACATTTCAAGTACTTTTTCTTTTTGATCTTCTTCTTTTTCAATCATGATTTCAGCATTTTGTGCTTCATCAGTTAAATTAACAAAAATGTTTAAGTGTTCAGTCATGATTTTAGCACCTAAAGAAACTGCTTCTTGAGGAGATAAAGATCCATCTGTCCAAACATCAAGTGTTAATTTATCATAATCACTACTTTGCCCTACACGCGTATTTTCAACTGTGTAGTTAACACGATTTACTGGAGAATAAAGTGAATCAATTGGAACGACACCAATTGGCAAATCACTTGTGTTATTTTTTTCAGCTAAAGCATATCCGCGACCTTTATTAGCAATTAAGCGCATCTTTAGGTGTCCACCTTTAGAAACAGTTGCAATTTTTAAATCTGGATTTAAAATTTCAACATCACTATCATGCATGATATCTTTCGCAGTAACTTCACCTTCATCTTTAATATCGATTTCCAGTGTTTTGTCTTCTTCTGAATATATTTTAAGAGCTAATTTCTTGATGTTCATAATGATAGTTGTAACATCCTCAACTACATTTTCAACTGCTGAGAATTCGTGAAGAACACCTTCAATTTCGATATTTTTAACTGCCGCACCTGGTAATGAAGATAATAGGATACGACGTAAGGAGTTGCCTAGTGTTGTACCATAACCACGTTCTAGCGGTTCAACAACGAACTTACCGAATGTAGAATCATCACTAACTTCTATTGTTTCAATTCTAGGTTTTTCGATTTCAATCATTTAAATATATCCTCCTTATAAACGTCGATTAAACTTTATTAATTTCTATCCAGTGACTCTTGAACGTTAGAACTAACAAAAATTATACACGACGACGTTTTGGTGGACGACATCCGTTATGAGGAACTGGTGTTACGTCTCTGATAGCTGTAATTTCTAATCCAGCAGATTGTAACGCACGGATCGCTGATTCACGACCTGGGCCAGGACCTTTAACTGTAACTTCTACAGTTTTCAAACCATGTTCCATAGCAGCTTTTGAAGCTGTTTCTGAAGCCATTTGAGCTGCAAAAGGAGTTGATTTTTTTGAACCTTTGAATCCTAACGCACCTGCTGAAGACCATGATAATGCATTACCAAACTCATCAGTGATCGTTACGATTGTATTGTTGAATGTTGAGCGAATGTGAGCCATTCCACTTTCAATATTCTTTTTCACTTTACGTTTACGAGATACTTGTTTACGTGCCATTTATATGTGCCTCCTTTACTTATTATTTTTTCTTGTTCGCTACTGTTTTAACTGGTCCTTTACGCGTACGCGCATTGTTCTTAGTGTTTTGACCACGAACTGGTAAACCACGACGGTGGCGAATTCCACGATATGAAGCGATTTCCATTAAACGTTTGATGTTTAAGTTTCTTTCACGACGAAGGTCCCCTTCAACTTTGTAACCATCTACAACTTCACGGATACGACCTAATTCGTCATCAGTTAAATCACGAACACGTGTGCTTTCAGATACATTTGCTTCTTTAAGAATTTTTTGTGCTGTTGTTTTTCCGATACCATATACGTAAGTTAACGAAATTACTACGCGTTTCTCACGTGGTACGTCAATACCTGCAATACGAGCCATTTATTTACACCTCTCTTTTATTAGCCTTGTTTTTGTTTGTGTTTTGGATTTTCACAAATCACCATTACTTTACCTTTACGACGAATTACTTTACATTTTTCGCAAATTGGTTTTACTGATGGTCTTACTTTCATCTTTGTATACCTCCTTGTATTTGGAGTGACGATTATTTATAACGATAAGTGATTCTTCCGCGTGTTAGGTCATACGGAGACATTTCAACTGTTACTTTGTCGCCAGGTAGAATTCTAATATAGTTCATACGGATTTTACCACTAACGTGTGCTAAAATTTCATGTCCATTTTCTAATTCTACTTTAAACATAGCGTTTGGTAAAGTATCTAATACAGTACCTTCTAATTCGATTACATCTTGTTTAGCCATGATCATTTCCCCCTTTTTCTATTCATTCTCGTGAAATACGGATGTATTTCATGTTATAAAACCTGGTCCAAAATTAGAGACATACTTTAGGTGATTAAATCACATAGAATAAGCACAGGTTTATAAAATTGGGATGATTTAATACTTAAGATTTGCATTCGACAACACTTCAAATACTTATCGCTTCTCGTAATCACTCCGATTGTATTTCAAAAACCTAAATACTATCTTGATTCTTAAAATTGAACGCATTCACGCGTTCAAGAACCACCTAAAGTTAGGCGAATTCGGGGTGAAAGCGTCATTACTATAATGATTCAAGAATTTGAATAACATCTTCAGTAACATTATCAATTTGTCGAGAACCATCGATGTTTTTAAGGACACCTTGATTTTCATAGAAATCTAAAAGTGGTTTTGTTTGTTTAACGTTAACACTTAAACGATTTGCTACTGTTTCAGGGTTATCATCTTCACGTTGGTATAATTTACCTCCGTCTAGATCACAAACACCTTCAACTTTTGGTGGATTAAATACTAAATGATACGTTGTGCCACATACTTCACAAATACGTCTGCCAGTTAAACGATTCATAAGTTCTTCTTCAGCAACTTCAATGTTAATAACAGCATCTACTTTGCGGTCTAATTCACTTAAGATTTCATTTAATGCATCAGCTTGTTCTACTGTACGAGGAAAACCATCTAGCAAGAATCCTTTTTTTGCATCTTCTTCAGCTAGTCTTTCTCTAACGATACCTATAGTCACTTCATCTGGAACAAGTTCCCCACCATCCATGTAAGATTTAGCCTCTTTACCAAGGTCAGTCTCATCTTTGATAGCTTTACGGAACATATCACCAGTTGAGATATGAGGAATAGGGTATTTCTTAACAATTTCACTCGCTTGAGTTCCTTTACCTGCACCAGGTAAACCCATTAAAATGATGTTCATTAAAACCCTCCTACTTGCTTATCGTCTTCTAAAGCCTCTATATTCTCGTTGATTGAGTTGAGCTTCTAAAGTCTTCATTGTTTCAATTGCAACACCGATAACGATTAGTAAGCTTGTACC
Source organism: Mammaliicoccus fleurettii (assembly GCF_002018435.1). Classification (NCBI taxonomy): domain Bacteria; kingdom Bacillati; phylum Bacillota; class Bacilli; order Caryophanales; family Staphylococcaceae; genus Mammaliicoccus; species Mammaliicoccus fleurettii. The sequence goes on from NZ_MWJM01000004.1 coordinate 56,378, forward strand.
ACCAACTTGTATTGCTTGAGGCAAACTCATTAACTTAATAGCTAATATTGGAATAATAGAAATTAAAGCTAAGAATATTGATCCCACAAACGTTAAACGATAGAGCACTCTAGTGATGTATTTTTTAGTTTGTTCTCCAGGTCTAATACCCGGTACATAACTACCTTGTTTTTGTAAGTTTTCTGCCATTTTCTCAGGATTAACCTGAACAAATGCATAAAAGTATGCGAACGCTATAATTAAAATAACATAAACAATCATACCGATATTATGAGATGGATCTGCGTAAGTCGTAACTGTTTGCGCCCAATCTTGATCAGGGAAGAACAATGTTAATGTCTTCGGAAGCATGAAAAATGCCATCGCAAATATTACAGGAATTACACCAGCTGCATTAACTTTCAAAGGTAAATATGTTGCATTTGCAGATAATGAACCACCAGTACCTTGTTGTTGACGCTTAGCATATTGGATAGGAATTTTACGAATAGCTTGAAGTACATAAACTGCACCGACTGTAAGTAAGATCATTCCAACAAATAAGCCAACCGCTTTTAACCAAGCCATAGTTGTATCATCTGCACCAACAAAACTCTGTTGGTAAAATTGAATTAATGAGTTTGGCATAGAAGATAAAATACCAGCGAAGATAATAATAGAAATACCATTACCAACTCCGAATTGAGTTATCTGCTCACCTAACCACATTAAGAAAGCTGTTCCTGCGGTTAAAACTAATGCTATTAACAAATAATTTAACACTGAAGTATTTTGAATCAAATTACCACCCAGCATATTATTAAATGAATACGACATACCTAAGCCTTGAACGAATGCTAAAACAATCGTAAAGTAACGCGTAAATTGATTAATCTTTTTACGACCAACTTCACCTTGTTTAGCCCATTCAGTAAACTTAGGTACAACATCCATTTGTAATAATTGCATTACGATTGAAGCAGTAATATAAGGCATAATACCCATTGCTAATATAGAGAAGTTCTGCAAGGCACCTCCACCGAATGTATTAAACAAATCGGTAATACCTTGCGAACCTTTATTTTGATTAAAAGCTTCTGGATTAACACCAGGTGCTGGAATATAAGTTCCAACTTTAAATATAACGAGCATTGCTAGTGTGAATAATATCTTGTTACGAATATCTTTAGTCTTCAAAAAACTAACGATCGTTTCAAACATTAGATCACCTCATGCGTTCCGCCCTTACCTTCGATTGCTTCAATTGCTGAAGCTGAGAATTTATGAGCTTTTATTGTTAATTTCTTTTCTAATGAACCGTTTCCTAAAACTTTAACACCTGATTTTTCAGATTTAACAACACCTGACTCTACTAATAAAGCTGGAGTAATTTCAGTTCCATCTTCGAAACGATTTAATTGATCAAGATTAACAATTGCATATTCTTTACGGTTAATGTTAGTGAACCCACGTTTTGGTAAACGACGGAATAATGGTAATTGTCCACCTTCGTAACCTAAACGAACACCGCCACCTGAACGTGCTTTTTGTCCTTTAGTACCACGACCACTTGTTTTACCATTACCTGTAGCCATACCACGACCAACACGGTTACGTTCTTTACGAGCACCTTTAACTGGTTTCAACTCATGTAATTTCATTTTGGCACCTCCTTAATACTTTAGATGAATTTATTTTTCAGAAACTTTTAGTAAGTGACTTACTTTTTCGATTTGCCCACGAATCGCAGGATTATCTTCAACTACTACAGTTGAGTTTGTTTTTTTAAGTCCTAACGCTTGAACTGTCTTGCGTTGTGTTTCAGGACGACCAATAACGCTACGAGTGAGGGTAATTTCTAATTTAGCCATAGTCTTTGTTCCCTCCTTAATTTAATAATTCTTCTACTGATTTACCGCGTAGACTAGCTACTTGTTCGGCATTTTTAAGTTCTTTAAGTCCTTCAATTGTAGCACGAACCATATTAATAGGTGTGTTAGAACCTAATGATTTACTTAAGATATCAGTGATACCAGCAAGTTCTAATACCGCACGAACTGGTCCACCTGCAATAACACCTGTACCAGGTGCTGCTGGTTTAATTAAAACACGACCTGCACCAAAACGTCCAATAACTTGGTGAGGAGTAGTTCCTTCAACACGTGGAACTGTTACTAAATCTTTCTTAGCATCTTCCACTGCTTTTTTAATTGCTTCAGGTACCTCTTGAGCTTTACCAGTACCGAAACCTACGCGACCATTTTTATCTCCAACAACTACTAAAGCTGTAAAACGGAAACGACGACCACCTTTAACTACTTTAGCTACACGGTTAATCGTAACTACGCGCTCTTCAAATTCTTTAACTTCTTGTTCTTTACGACGCATGAGTGTCCCTCCTTTAAATTAAAATTGAAGTCCGTTTTCACGAGCTGAATCAGCTAATGCTTTGATACGTCCGTGGTATAAATATCCCCCACGATCAAATACTACAGCTTCAACGCCTTTTTCTGACGCACGTTTTGCAACGATTTCGCCTATTTTAGCTGCTGCTTCTACATTACCTGATTGCTCTAGGTTTAATTCTTTATCTAAACTTGATGCTTGAGCGATTGTTACGCCATTTAAGTCATCAATAATTTGAGCATAAATATGTTTATTTGAACGATATACATTTAAACGTGGTTTTTCGCTTGTTCCAGCTAATTTTGAACGCACGCGAGCATGTCTTTTCAAACGAACTTTATTTTTGTCGATTTTAGCGATCATGTTAGTGCTCCTTTCTTAATGTTAATGATTACTTACCAGTTTTACCTTCTTTACGACGAACATATTCGCCTTCGTAACGAATACCTTTACCTTTATAAGGTTCTGGTGGACGGATTGAACGAATGTAAGAAGCAGTTGCTCCAACACGTTCTTTTGAAATACCTTCTACTTTAACTTTAGTGTTTTTGTCTACTGATAATGTAATTCCATCTTCAGCAACGATTTCTACAGGATGAGAATAACCAACATTTAAGATGATATTTTTACCTTGCATTTGGGCACGGTAACCAACACCAATAAGTTCTAAGTTTTTCTCGAAACCTTTAGATACACCTTCAATCATGTTAGCGATCAATGCACGAGTTGTACCATGTACAGTTTTGTGCTCTTTAGAGTCAGATGGACGTACAACTTCTAAGCTGTTGTCCTCTTGTTTATATGTCATTTCTTCATTAAAAGTACTAGTTAATTCACCTTTTGATCCTTTAACTGTAACTGTATTATCTTTGATAGTAACAGTAACATCAGCAGGGATCTCAATTATTTTCTTACCAACACGGCTCATTATGTGGGCACCTCCTTATAATTTTATAATTACCAGATATAAGCTAATACTTCTCCACCGATTCCACGTTGTCTAGCATCTTTATCAGTTAAAACACCTTCAGATGTAGAAACAAGTGCAACACCTAAACCGTTAAGAACTTTTGGAAGTTCGTCAGCTTTAGCATAAACACGTAAACCTGGTTTAGAAATACGTTTTAAACCTGTGATAACTCGCTCGTTGTTTTGACCATATTTAAGGAACATACGGATAACACCTTGCTTATCATCTTCGATATATTCTACGCTTTTTACAAATCCTTCTTTTTTAAGGATTTCAGCGATTTCTTTTTTAATGTTTGATGCAGGTAACTCTAATTTTTCGTGACGTACCATGTTTGCGTTACGCACGCGAGTTAACATATCTGCAATTGGATCTGACATTGTCATTTGTGTTTCCTCCTTTCATTCTTTTAAGTTTACCAGCTAGCTTTACGTACGCCAGGAATCTGGCCTTTGTATGCTAGTTCACGGAAACAAATACGGCAAAGTTTGAATTTACGATATACTGAGTGTGGACGTCCACAACGTTCACAACGCGTGTATTCACGAACACCGAATTTTTGTTTACGTTGTTGTTTAGCGATCATTGATTTTTTAGCCACTTAATTAGCCTCCTTTATAATTAGAGATTACTTTTGAAATGGCATACCGAATTGTGATAACAATTCACGAGCTTCCTCGTCAGTGTTAGCAGTTGTAACGATAACGATATCCATTCCTCGTACTTTACTTACTTTATCATAGTCGATTTCAGGGAAAATTAATTGTTCCTTAACACCTAAAGTGTAATTTCCACGACCGTCGAATGCTTTTTTAGAGATACCACGGAAGTCACGTACACGTGGTAATGAAACTGAGATTAATTTATCAAAGAATTCATACATTCTTTCTCCACGTAATGTAACTTTCGCACCGATAGGCATGCCTTCACGAAGACGGAAAGTCGCAATAGATTTTTTAGCTTTAGTTACTAATGGTTTTTGACCTGTGATTGTTTGAAGTTCTTCAACAGCAGAATCTAAAACTTTAGAGTTTTGAACTGCATCACCGATACCCATGTTTACAACTATTTTTTCGATTTTTGGTACTTGCATAACTGAATCATAGTTAAATTTCTTAACTAACTCAGCAGAAATTTCATTATTAAACTTTTCTTTTAAACGTGTCAAAGTGGATCCTCCTTTCACTTAATAATTATTCTTTTGATGATTTAATTTCTTCGCCAGATTTTTTAGCGATACGAACTTTTTTACCATCTACTACTTTAAATCCAACACGAGTTGGTTCATTTGTCTTAGGATCAAGTAATTGAACGTTTGATACGTGGATAGTACCTTCTGTTTCTAAGATACCACCTTCTGGATTTAACTGAGTTGGTTTTTGGTGTTTTTTAATAACGTTAACACCTTCTACCACTACGCGTTCCTTTTTAGGTAATGCTTCTAAAACTTTACCAGTTTTACCTTTATCTTTACCTGAGATAACGATTACGTTGTCACCTTTACGTACGTGCATGTGTAGGCACCTCCTTAGGAATTTTGTTTTTTATCATTATAGATTAAAGTACCTCTGGCGCTAGAGAAACGATCTTCATGAAGTTACCTTCACGTAATTCACGCGCTACAGGACCGAATATACGTGTACCACGTGGACCTTTGTCATCACGGATGATTACACATGCATTTTCGTCAAATTTGATGTAAGAGCCATCTTCACGACGTACACCTGATTTAGTACGTACAACAACAGCTTTAACAACTTCACCTTTTTTAACAACGCCACCTGGTGTAGCATTTTTAACAGTAACGACGATAACATCACCAATGTTAGCTGTCTTACGACCAGATCCGCCTAAAACTTTGATTGTTAATACTTCACGAGCACCAGAGTTGTCTGCTACTTTTAAACGTGTTTCTTGTTGGATCATCTTTGTTTGACCTCCCTTATCTTTATACTTCTATTAAATAATTACTGATTCTTCAACGATTTCAACTAGACGGAAACGCTTAGTTGATGATAAAGGACGTGTTTCTGCAATCTTAACGATATCGCCCATTTTTGCTGAATTGTTTTCATCATGTGTTTTATATTTTTTTGAATATTTTACACGTTTACCATATAATTTATGAGTTTTGTAAGTTTCTACAACTACTGTAATAGTTTTGTCCATTTTATCTGAAACTACTTTACCAACGTAAACTTTGCGGTCATTTCTTTCACTCACAGTAATGAACCTCCTCTACTTGATTATTTATTATCTGCTGCTTTCTCTTCTTCGATTTCTCTTTCACGTACGATTGTTTTAAGACGTGCAATCGTTTTTTTAACTTTTCGAATGTTAGCAGTCTCTTCAAGTTGACCAGTTGCTAACTGAAAGCGTAAGTTGAATAATTGTTCTTTAGCTTCTTTGATTTCTTTTTCAATTTCAGTAGTGGTTAAATTTCTGATATCCTTAGCTTTCATTTGTGTCACCACCCAATTCTTCACGTTTTACAAACTTAGATTTTACTGGAAGTTTGTGTGCAGCAAGACGTAATGCTTCACGTGCTACTTCTTCTTGAACACCAGCGATTTCGAACAAGATACGTCCTGGTTTAACTACTGCTACCCAACCTTCAACTGCACCTTTACCTGAACCCATACGTACTTCTAAAGGTTTTTTAGTATATGGTGTATGTGGGAATATTTTGATCCATACTTTTCCGCCACGTTTCATATAACGTGTCATTGCGATACGAGCTGATTCGATTTGACGAGATGTAATCCAAGCTGCTGTTTGAGCTTGTAAACCATATTCCCCAAATGTTACTTCATTTCCGCCTTTTGAACGACCAGTTGTTTTAGGACGATGTTGACGACGGAATTTAACACGTTTTGGTAATAACATTATTATTTTCCTCCTTCACTAGACTTCTTTGTAGGAAGAACTTCTCCACGGTAGATCCATACTTTTACACCTAATTTACCGTAAGTAGTGTCGGCTTCTTCATGTGCGAAATCAATGTCTGCACGTAGTGTATGAAGTGGAACAGTTCCTTCTGAATATTGTTCTGCACGAGCGATATCTGCGCCACCTAAACGACCAGATACTTGTGTTTTGATACCTTTAGCTCCCAATTTCATTGCACGTTGGATAGCTTGTTTTTGAGCACGACGGAAAGATACACGATTTTCTAATTGACGAGCAATGTTATTTGCTACCAATGTTGCATCTAAATCAACTTTTTTGATTTCAATAACGTTGATGTGTACTTTTTTGTTAGTCAATGCGTTTAATTTGTTACGTAATTTTTCGATTTCAGAACCGCCTTTACCAATAACCATACCTGGCTTACCAGTGTGGATTGCGATATTGATACGGTTTGCTGCACGCTCAATTTCAACACTTGAAACTGAAGCTTCTTTTAATGCTTCTGCGATATATTTACGAACTTTTAAGTCTTCATGTAAAAGTGTTGCGAAGTCTTTACCAGCATACCACTTTGCTTCCCAGTCACGAATTACACCGACACGAAGTCCGATTGGATTAATTTTTTGACCCACTATATTCCCTCCTTAATGATTTAGTTAATTATGCTTCTTTAACTTCTTCTTTAGCTTCTTTTTCGCCAACTACGATTGTAATATGACTAGTACGTTTGTTGATCGCACTTGCACGACCTTGTGCACGTGGACGGAAACGTTTTAATGTAGGTCCTTCATTAGCATAAGCTTCTTTTATAACTAATGTGTCAGGATTTAAATCATAATTATGTTCTGCATTTGCTAATGCTGACATTAATAATTTTTCAACTACAGGTGATGTTGCTTTGTTAGTTAATTTTAAGATGGCAATTGCTTCTGCCACTTCTTTACCTCTAATAAGATCTAAAACTAATCTCACTTTACGAGGTGCGATTCTTATTGTTCTAGCAACCGCTTTTGCTTCCATTGTGACTTCCTCCTCTATTTAGAAATTAGCGTTTAGTCTTCTTGTCGTCTGCAGCATGACCTTTATAAGTACGTGTAGGTGCAAACTCTCCTAATTTGTGTCCAACCATATCTTCAGTAATGAATACTGGTACATGTTTACGACCATCATATACTGCTATTGTATGTCCGATGAAGTCAGGAAATACTGTTGAACGACGAGACCATGTTTTAATAACTGATTTTTTTTCACCTTCGTTTTGAGATTCAATTTTTTTCATTAAATGATCATCAACGAAAGGTCCTTTTTTAAGACTACGAGCCATTATGGCGCCTCCCTTCTTATTTATTGCGCGCGGCATCTAAGCCGCACACGTAAATAAGGTATTATTATTTTTTCTTACGACCACGAACGATGAATTTAGATGAACGTTGGCTTTGTTTACGAGTTTTCTTACCAAGTGTTGGTTTGCCCCATGGAGACATTGGTGATTTAAGACCGATTGGTGTACGACCTTCACCACCACCGTGTGGGTGATCGTTAGGGTTCATTACAGAACCACGAACTGTTGGACGTTTGCCCATCCATCTAGAACGACCTGCTTTACCAATTGTGATTAATTCGTGTTGTTCATTACCAACTTGACCGATTGTTGCACGACAAGTAGATAAGATCATACGAACTTCACCTGATTTAAGACGAACTAATACGTATTTACCTTCTTTACCAAGTACTTGAGCACTTGTACCAGCAGAACGGACTAATTGTCCACCTTTACCTGGTTTTAATTCGATATTGTGAATTGTAGTACCAACTGGGATATCTGTTAATGCTAATGCATTACCAACTTTGATATCTGCTTCTGAACCATTGAAAATTTGTTGTCCTACTTTTAAGCCTTTAGGCGCAAGTATATATCTTTTTTCACCATCTGCGTATACAACTAATGCAATATTAGCTGAACGGTTTGGATCATACTCGATAGTTGATACTTTAGCAGGAATTCCATCTTTATTACGTTTGAAATCAATTACACGGTATTGACGTTTATGACCGCCACCTCTGTGACGAACTGTCAATTTACCTTGGTTGTTACGTCCCGCTTTTCTCGGAAGCGGTTGTAATAGTGACTTTTCAGGAGTCGTTGATGTAATTTCAGCGAAATCTGAAGATGTCATATTACGACGACCATTTGTAATTGGCTTATACTTTTTAAGAGCCATTGTCGTTTTACCTCCTTAGTGGTAATTGTTTTTAGTTAAATAGGTCTATTGAAGAACCTTCTTTTAGAGTTACGATTGCTTTACGACGTTTGTTAGTGAAACCATTGTAACGACCAACACGTTTAGCTTTCGCTTTAACGTTCATGATGTTTACTGTGTCTACTTTCACGTCGAAAATTTCTTCGATTGCGATTTTAACTTGTGTTTTGTTAGCACGTGTATCAACATCAAATGTGTATTTATCTAAAGCCATATCTGATGAAGATTTTTCTGTGATTACGGGGCGCTTAATAACATCTCTTGCTTCCATTATGCGAGCACCTCCTCTACTTTATCCACTGCTGCTTTAGTTATTACGACTTTGCTAGAACCTAAAATATCTAATACGTTTAAGCTTTGAGCGTCAATAACTTTAACACCTGGAATGTTACGAGCTGATAATTCAACGTTACTTTCAACAGTATCAACGATGAATAAAACTTTTTTAGAAAGCTCTAAATTGCTCATTACATTTTTGAATTCTTTAGTTTTAGGCGCATCAAAGTTGAATGCTTCTAAAACAGTTAATTCGTTATCACTTACTTTTGCTGATAATGCAGAACGTAATGCTAAACGACGCATTTTCTTAGGCATTTTGTAAGAATAACTTCTTGGTGTAGGACCGAATACGATACCACCACCACGCCATTGTGGCGCACGGATTGTACCTTGACGAGCACGACCTGTACCTTTTTGTTTCCAAGGTTTACGTCCACCACCACGAACTGCTGAACGATTCTTAACTGCGTGAGTACCTTGGCGTAATGAAGCACGTTGTAAGTTGACTGCTTCGAATAATACGTGTTGGTTTGGTTCGATACCAAATACACTATCATTTAATTCGATAGATCCTGATTTAGAACCATCTACTTTTAATACATCAATATTAGCCATAATGTTGTTTCCTCCTTTCACCTAAATAATTATTTATTACCTTTTTTAATTGAAGTTGTAAGTTTTACTAAACCTTTTTTAGGGCCTGGAACGTTACCTTTAACTAAAATTACGTTATTTTCTGCATCAACTTTAACTACTTCTAAGTTTTGCATAGTAACTGTGTTTCCACCCATACGGCCTGGTAATTCTTTACCTTTAAATACTTTAGAAGCATCTGAAGCCATACCCATTGAACCAGAACCTCTATGATAACGAGAACCGTGACTCATTGGTCCACGAGAGAAACCGTGACGTTTAATTGAGCCTTGGAAACCTTTACCTTTAGAAACGCCTGTTGCATCAATAATGTCTCCTGCTTGGAAAGTATCTACAGTGACTTCTTGACCTACCTCGTATGCTGAAACATCAATGTTTCTGAATTCACGAGTGAAGCGCTTAGGTGCTGAACCTGCTTTTTTAGCATGTCCTTCAGCAGCTTTAGTTGCATATTTGTTAGATTTACGATCTTTTTTATATGCTTGTTTGTCTTCAAAACCGATTTGAACAGCGTTGTAGCCGTCTACTTCATCAGTTTTTGTTTGTAATACTACGTTTTGACTAGCTTCTACTACAGTAACTGGTATTAATTCACCGTTTTCTGCGAATACTTGAGTCATTCCAATTTTTCTTCCTAAGATTCCTTTGGTCATCGAAAGTCGCACCTCCTGTTATTTTAATGAATTATAATTTGATTTCGATGTCTACACCAGATGGTAAGTTTAAGCCCATAAGAGCATCAACTGTTTTAGGTGTAGGGTTAAGAATGTCGATTAAACGTTTATGCGTACGTTGTTCGAATTGTTCACGTGAGTCTTTATATTTATGAACGGCACGGATAACAGTATAAACTGATTTCTCAGTTGGTAATGGAATCGGACCAGACACTTGAGCTCCAGAACGTTTAGCTGTTTCAACAATTTTTTCTGCTGATTGATCGATCATACGGTGATCATACGCTTTTAAACGGATACGAATTTTTTGTTTTGCCATAATTTTCCCTCCTTGTTCGTCTACTTTATAGTGATAGACTTCTCCACGAAAACTCTCTTACACACCGCCATGGCAAAGCGGCCGGGTGTGTCAGTAACCTCTCGCTTCATCGCTTCTTAAAGTCCAACATTAGATATGATACATGATTTATACCTATTATGCAATAGATATCCATATATTTTTTCTAAATCCATCTAACACATACCCAAGTATTATAACGGATATTACCACCTATTTCAATAGGTAAAATTTAATTAGATAATTTGTAATCTAAATGTTATAATATAACAAGCAATTTTCAATAGGTGGTGAAGTCATGAAAAGAGGAATTAAGTCTGTGTTACTTGTTCTTTCTATTATATTAGTGATATCTGAATTAATATTAGCAATACCATTTCTCGGCGGTGGAATTATACTATCAACTGGTTACAACGCCCTAGTACTTAACGGTACGCTTTATTTTATTGCTACACTTATTTTATTAATAGATAATCAAAACTCTGTGAAGGTCATTTTTGTTATACCATTAATAGGGTTAATAGCTAGTTTCGTTGCAGTTATCCCAATTATTGGATGGTTATTACATATTGTAATGGTCGTCTTAATGGTTATATTCTTATTCACTATTATAATTGCACCTGTTTATATACCATCTAAATATTACAAGACAACATATAAAAGTTAATATATAAAACGAGGCTGGACATAAATTCTAACTCAAAATAAATAAGCATATCACTTAACTGATTTTTTATAGTTTACAGTGATATGCTTATTTTTTTAATATCTTACGATTTTGCACGTGCATGCTTGCCTAGTTACTCTTATAAGCAGTTTTACTTAGATCTGCTTTTAACACTACTCTTATAAGCAGTTTTACTTAGATCTGCTTTTAACACTACTCTTATAAGCAGTTTTGCTTAGATCTGCTTTTAACACTAACCTTATCAGCAGTTTTACTTTGAACTGCTTTTAACACTAACCTTATCAGCAGTTTTACTTTGAACTGCTTTTAACACTACTCTTATAAGCAGTTTTGCTTAGATCTGCTTTTAACACTACTCTTATCAGCAGTTTTGCCTAGATCTGCTGATAACGTACCTCTTATATGCCCGCGGAAAGCATGCGCATAAAAAAATGCCGACAAAGTTCTAAGACTTTGCCGACACTCTGTTGGTAGTTCTAAGAGCTACCAACATGATTTTTATATTTTAACCATGAACAAATACGAAATATGCGACGAATACAAAGAATAAACCATACATTATAGGATGAATCTCTTTATGTCTTTTTGCTACTATCATTGTAATAGGATAGAAAATAAATCCGCAAGCAATACCTGTCGCAATTGAATATGTTAAAGGCATCATAATCATTGTTAAGAAAGCAGGTACTGCGATCTCAAATTTTTGCCAATCAATCTTACCTAAGTTACTTACCATCAACACACCAACGATCACAAGTGCTGGCGCTGTTACTGCACTGGTAACAACTGCCATTAATGGAGAGAACAATAATGCTGCTAAGAAACAAGCACCTGTTACAACACTTGCAAATCCAGTTCTTGCCCCTACTGCTACACCTGCACTTGATTCAATATAGCTTGTAGTTGTAGACGTCCCGAAAATTGCACCTACAATTGTTGCTAATGAATCTGCGAATAAAGCCTTCCCTGCTCTTGGTAATTTATTATCTTTCATTAAACCTGCTTGATTTGCTACTGCAACTAATGTACCTGCAGTATCAAAGAAATCTATAAACAAGAAAGTTAATACAACAATTAAGAATTGTACATTAAATATAGTAGATAAATCTCCAAATGCTTCAAAAGATGCTCCGAATGTTGGTGATACACTTGGTACTTTTCCAATAATACTATCTGGCATAGCGATTAATCCTGTCATTAAACCTGCTACAGCAGTTAATACCATACCTACAAATATTGCACCTGGTAATTTTTTAGCCATCAAAATAACAGTGATAATAATACCAAATACTGCGAGTAATACTTCTGGGTTATGTATTGAACCTAGAGTAACTAATGTAGAATCTTCTTTTTGTACAATACCTGCTCCTTGTAATCCTACAAAAGTAATAAATAAACCTATCCCTGCTGATACAGCCATCTTTAATTCAAATGGAATTGCATTTATAATCACTTCTCGCAAACCACTCATCGTTAATACTGCAAATATAAGTCCAGAGAATAGTACTCCTGTTAATCCAGTTTGCCAAGGTATTCCCATAGTTAATACTACTGTAAATGCAAAAAATGCATTCAATCCCATACCTGGTGCCAATGCAATCGGGTATTTAGCGATAATACCCATAAACAAACAACCTACTAAAGCAGCTAAAGCAGTAGCAACAAATACAGCACCTTGATCCATTCTCATTGAATCAGGTATGTTCTCAACACTTGCTAAACTCAGCATTGATGGATTTATGGCTAATATGTATGCCATTGAAAGGAAAGTTGTTAAACCACCTAATATTTCTCTTTTATAATTAGTTCCCAATTCATCAAACTTAAAGTAACGTTTCATAGTAAGACTCCTTTTTTAATTTCAACACTGTACATTGTATTACTCAGTACATTAAAAATCAATACTTTTTACGAACATTTATTAAAATTAAATTATCTATGTTCGTGTTATGTACCCTACAAAGCTTTTGTGCTCTAATTTCATAATATGAAAAACACCCGTACTTATGTTTAAAAGTACGGGTGAACTATATTAGAATTTCAAATCCTTTAATGCATCTTTAAACGGATTGTTTTCTACTTCTTCATTCTTCATGTATTGTTTCATTTCTCTCTTGCCTATTTTGCCAGTCTTTTTATTTTTCAGTCTTTCATCCATGTGTTCTTGTGTTTCTGTATGACCACATACACAACGATAAGTTGCTTTCTTTCCTGTACCATATAAAGTTAATTTCTTTTTACAATTTGGACATCTTGCGTTTGTTTGTCGTTGTTGATTCTTTTTAGTTTTACAAGTTGGATCTTGACATACGAGCATTTGACCATTTTTAGTTTTTACTTTAAGCATGAATTTTCCACAAGTTGGACACTCTGTTGTCGTAATATTATCATGTTTAAATTTATCATCACTATTTTTAATATCTCCAATAATTTCTCGAGTAAACCCTCGCATTTCTTTCATGAAAGTTTCTTTTGAATACTTACCCTTTTCAATTTGGTTTAATTTCATTTCCCAATTTGCAGTAAGTTCAGGTGAAGTCAGTTGTTCTGGAGCTAAGTTTAATAATTGTTTACCTTTAGGCGTAATTTTAATTTTTCCTTGAATTGCTTCTATAACATTAGAGCTATATAACTTTTCTATAATATCTGCTCTTGTTGCTACAGTTCCAATACCACCTGTTTCATTTAAAGTTTGAGCCATCTTTTTATCTTTAAGTTTGAAGAAAAGTTGTGGTGATTCCATAGCTTTAAGTAACGTTCCTTCATTAAAGTATGCTGGTGGCTCTGTGTCCTTGCTTGTAATGTTCAAGTTCTGAATTTTAACTCGTTGTTGTTCATCAAATGGTAATTCCTTAACAATTGCTTTTTCTTGGTGAATTGCTTTATAGCCTAATTCAATTGCTACTTCTTGAACAAGTTTAAACTTCTCACCTTCACAAGTTAATTCTACTGTAGTTTCTTCATATTGATATGGTGGTAATAATACTTCTAAAAATCTTTCAGCAACTATCATGTAGATTTTTTCTTCTCTAGGTGATAATTGATCCATGTTAGGTCTTACCTCAGTTGGTACAATAGCATGGTGATCAGACACCTTATTATTATCGACAAAATGTTTTCCAGCTTTTATTTGTTTTTTAAGTAGTGGTACTGCGTAAGACTTTAATGATGTTGCACTTAGAGAAGAGACTCTCTCTTTTAATGAAGAAACCATATCATCAGTTAGATAATTTGAGTCAGTTCTTGGATAAGTTAATACTTTATGCTGCTCATATAAAGACTGCATAGTATTTAATGTTTCTTTTGCACTCATTTTATATCGTTGATACGCTGTTTGTTGCAAACTTGTTAAGTCATATAATTTTTGTGGATACTTTGTTTTCTTTTTCTTATAAACATTTTCAATTGTTCCCGTATTATTTTGTACTTTTTGTTTTATTTGTTCTATTAATTCTGAATCAAATGTTTTATCTCCATTTTGAGTTACCCATTTGAATTTATATCCATCTATATCAACATTCATTTGATAGTATTTTTTCGGCTTAAATGACTGTATTTCATTTTGTCTCATTTGAACAAGATTCAATGTTGGTGTTTGAACTCTCCCACATGACAATTGTGCGTCATATTTAGTTGTTAATGCTCTCGTAGCATTTATTCCAACTATCCAATCTGCTTCACTTCTACACAGTGCAGCTTGGTAAAGATTGTTGTAAGCTGCCCCAGGTTTTAAGTTTTGAAAACCTGCCTTAATCGCTTTTTCAGTAACTGAACTAATCCATAAACGTTTCAATGGCTTTTTCACTTTAGCTTTCTCAATAATTAATCTAGCAACAAGTTCCCCTTCTCTACCAGCATCTGTCGCAATAATAATTGAATTTACATCATCACGTTTCATAAGATGTTGAACTGTATTAAACTGACTTCTTGTCTTCTTAATAACAACATGTTTCATATAGTCTGGAATAATAGGTAAGACATTTAAATTCCATTCTTTGAACTTTTTATCATATTCTTCTGGTGTTGCATTTGTTACTAGATGCCCTAATGCCCATGTTACGATATATTGTTTATTCTCAAAATATCCTTTCTTTTGATCGTGCACACCTAATGCTTTAGCTATGTCACGACCAACTGAAGGTTTTTCTGCAAGAACTAATGCTTTCATATTCATTTCACCCATTCTTTTTTCATTCGTGTCATTATAACATGAATAAAAACTGTTCTAAAGCTATCAAAAACTTTTATAATTTTTCGTTTAATCGTATAATAGAATAAAATAATCGTTGAAAAATAAAGGAGTGACTGTCATGCAAATATTGCCACTTAAGCAAATAGACCCTATCACCTCTTACTTATATGAAAAAAATCTTCAAAATAATTATTACGTTGAGTATATACCTACAGATATAGAAGAGATTAAGTCTGCTTTAACAAGTAAATTTAATGAACAATCTTTCTACTATATCGAAGACAACAATAATATTATTGGAATTTTAGGATTTGAAAAAATTGATGATGAGACTGTCAATGTTTGGGGACCAATTGTTAATGATACAACAGAAGAAACTTTAAATGCGTTAAAAGAAATTTGGGAGATGTTACTCAATAATCATCGTGATATAAAATATTGTCATATATCACTACATAAAGACCACATTCTTAACAATAGTAAACTTAAAAGACTTCATGCTGGATATGTAGAAACGCAGTACACATTAGAAATTCAACAACCACCTCTTCCAATAGATAAACAACATCAAATGACACCTTATAGCAAACCCTATTATTATTCATTTGATAAGTTGCACTCTAATAATTTTAAACATAGTGATATTAGTTCAAGAGATATTGTTAACTCTCTTGGTGAAAATCATGCTCTATATTTATATATTGCAGAAGGCCTTGTTAAAGGTTATATATATTTATCTATTGATATACCTAAAAAATTAGCAACAATACCTAATTTGGCATCTCATCACGATTATAGGAAGCAAGGTATTGCCTTTCAAATGATTCATTTTGCGACAAATAAAGCTTTCACGCATGATGATGTTGAAACTGTAAGAATATATGTAGATAGTAAAAAACATGAACAAATACAACTTCTTTATGAAAAAGTTGGTTTTAAAATTGTTAATGAAACACATCATTTTAAATATGTAAGACCTTTTTAAAGGACATATGAAAAAGCTGAGACATAAAAAATGATCTCAGCTTCTTTCCTTTATTAATATTCAGTGAGCTGTATGTTTTACAACTAATTTGTTTCGCGCGTATAATACACGGGTACTGTTTAAAATACAAATAAATAGAGAAAGCGAGTCGTGTGTATGGAATATCTTATAGCTCTGTTACCAGCATTGTTCTGGGGAAGTGTAGTATTAATCAACGTAAAAGTTGGTGGAGGTCCTTATAACCAAATATTAGGTACTACTATCGGGGCGTTCATCATTGGATTATGCCTATTTGCATTTGGTGATGTCCAATTTACTGCTACTACAGTTATTATCGGTATGGTTTCTGGTGCTTTCTGGGCATTAGGACAAGGATTTCAACTTAGAAGTGTTGAATTAGTTGGTGTTTCAATTACAATGCCTATTTCCACAGGTTTACAATTACTTGGAACAACATTATTCAGCGCAGCATTTTTAGGAGAATGGTCTACAGGAACTCAAGTAGCACTTGGTTTATCAGGCTTAGCCTTATTAATAGTCGGTGTAATCTTTACTTCTGTTCAGAAAAAAGATTCTGGAAACAGTGGTAATTCTAAAAAAATCGGTAAAGCTATTCCAATTTTGCTTATCTCAACAGTTGGTTATGTTGTCTATGTTGTAATTGGTCAAGTATTTGGAGTTGAAGGTTGGGATGCATTATTTCCTCAATCAATTGGTATGGTAATTGGTGGTATTATTTTATCATTCAAACATAAACCTACAGTGAAATATACAGCATTTAATTTATTACCAGGTATTGTTTGGGCATTAGGTAATATGTTCTTATTCATCTCACAACCAAAAGTTGGTGTGGGTACAAGTTTCTCATTCTCACAAATGTTAGTTATTGTATCTACTTTAGGTGGAATATTCTTATTAGGAGAACAAAAAACAAAACGTCAAATGACATTTATCTGGATCGGTATAGTGTTAATTATAATAGCAGCATTCATTATTGGTGCAGCTAAAGGGTAGATTCAATTAAAAATATAGGAGTGTTTAATATGTATGAAGATTTAAAAGATAAAGTTGTCATTATTACTGGTGGTAACAGTGGTATTGGTAAAGCAACTTCAGAACGTTTCGGTAAAGAAGGTTCAAAAGTCGTGATTGGTTATCTAGATCATGTTGAAGAAGCTGAAAAAGTTGTTCAATCAATTAAAGATTCTGGTGCTGATGCAATCGCAATTAAAGCAGACGTTTCAGTAGAAGAAGATATTAAGAACTTAATACAACAAACACATGAAAAATTTGGACGCATTGATGTACTCATTAATAACGCCGGTTTCGAAAAACCAATCCCATCACACGAAATGAGCTTAGCTGAATGGTCTAAAGTTATTGATATCAATTTAACTGGTGCATTCATCGGAAGTAGAGAAGTTATTAATTATTATTTAGAACATGATATTAAAGGTCAAATCATTAATACTGCTAGTGTGCATGATGTTATTCCATGGCCAAACTACGTCAATTATGCTGCAAGTAAAGGCGGTTTAAAATTGATGATGGAAACAATGTCTATGGAATATGGTAAAAATGGAATAAGAATTAATAATGTTTCTCCAGGTGCAATTGTTACAGAACATACACGCGAGAAATTCTCTGACCCAGCAACTAGAGAAGAAACATTAGGAATGATTCCTTTAAATGAAATTGGTGAAGCAGATCAAGTAGCTAACATCAATGCATTTCTTGCTTCAGAACAAGCAAGCTACATCCATGGTACAACACTTTATGTTGATGGTGGTATGACTAACTACCCTGCATTTATGGGCGGTAAAGGTTAATTCATTAATACGTAACATTATAATGCTAACAAAGTCTCAGACTTTGTTAGCATTTTTTTATGCGCATGCTTACACTTCTTTCGACTTGTGTGAATATAGATACCCTTAGTTACACTTCTTTCGACTTGTGTGACTATGGACATCTTTGCTAACACTTCTACTGACTTGTGTTAACATAGGCATCCTTACTTACACTTCTTTCCACTTATGTGACTATGGACATCTTTGCTAACACTTCTACTGACTTGTGTTAACATAGGTATCCTTATTTACACGTCTTTCCACTTATGTGACTATGGATATCCTTGCTAACACTTCTACTGACTTGTGTTAACATAGGCATCCTTATTTACACTTCTTTCCACTTATGTGACTATGGATATCCTTGCTTACACTTTTCTCAACTTATGTAAATATAGACACTTAAGATTAATTGCCTTTGACATAAATGTCCTAGCATTTTAATGATAATCATTTAGCTAACTCTTAGAAAAACCTGTTTTCTATATAAAATAAATATTTGCAACGATTTTGTAAGTGCGGACGCCTGAGGGAATAGTATGAGTGAGAGACTACAGGCTCGAGCCATACCCCTAGGCAAGCATGCACGTACAAAATCGTAAGATTTATAAAAATAGATAATTACACTGATTTTGTAGTGCTGACGCCTGAGGGAATAGTATGTGTGAGAGACTACAGGCTCGAACCATACCCTCTAGGCAAGCATGCACATACAAAATCGTATAATTGTATAAAAAATAAGCATATCACTGTAAAACTGAAAAGTTCAGTTAAGTGATATGCTTATTTATTTTAAGTTAGGATTTATACCCCAAGTAGTTTACTATTTTTTAATTTACCAAATATTTGTTTTCAATATTAAACAAAGAAAAATTGATATACATACAATATAACGATGGAAATAACGATACTTAAATTTGTTGCCATTCCTACAATTGGCAATGTCTTATATTTAAATGTAATAGCATATGATAATACTGAAACACCAATAGGTAATAACCAACCAATTAATAACGTTGTTTTAATCATTGGATCATCAACTGGTAAGAAGAAATGCACGAGTAAGCCCATTAATAATCCAAATCCATAATGGAATAATAAGTACTTAACAACGATTGGCAAGTATGCTTTTTCTATTTTAAAGTTTAAAAATAAACCAAGTAATATCATAGAAAGCGGCATATTCGCATTTGCAATCACTTCAAAGAAATCTATCGCTTTTCCAGGAATTTTAATACTCATTATATTTAATATAAACATAAGCATATATGTCATGAGTGGAACTGTCTTAAATAAATTTAACACCATTTTTTTGAAATCAAATTGATCTCCACCATCATTAAAGTAACTTCCTACAAAGTAAGTTACACCGAACATAATAATTGCTGTACCAATGTCTAACATACCAAAGTATAGCAACCCGTTTTCTGGCCAAATTTGAGCTACAAGTGGATAAGCAAATAATCCTATGTTTACAGATGCTGCCATCATGCCAACTGTACCTCGAATTTGGTTATTATACTTTTTCTTGAACATCCATATAACTAAAAGCTTTGCGATAACTCCATATAAGAGCATCAATATAGGCAACCAACCTAGAGATAAATCTAAATCAGACCCATTTAAATTTACTATTACTAATGAAGGTAAAGTAACATTTAATACAAGTGTTGCTAGCACATTGCCATCCGAGGCTTTAAAGAATTTCATTTTCTTTAATACGTAACCTAAAGCAATTAATAAAATTATCATTATAAATTTTTCTGTCACTTTATCACTTCTTTCATCAAACTCACATTTATATATATTAACAATTGTTTAAATTCTATGCACACTTTTTGTTTGAAATATTAATAATTTATACTAAAATTAGTTTAGTTATCCTTAACAATATTATCAAAGCTTACGTTCAAAACTTTGTCTAAATCATGTGGATTTAGTTCTATTTGATATCCTCGCTTACCTGCACTTATTATAATCGAGGATAGTGATTCAGCACTTAAATCAATTACAGTTTGAAATGATTTTTTCATGCCTATTGGTGAACATCCACCTCTTACATATCCAGTTACTTTTGTAAGTTGTTCTAATGGTAGAAGCTCAATTTTCTTCTGTCCAACAGCTTTGCTTGCTTTTTTAATATCTAAATGTTCAACTACAGGTATAACAAAGACAAAATATTCACTTTTGTTGTTCATAAATATAAGTGTTTTAAATACTTGGTTTTCTGGCTTCTGAATTAATTTAGCCACTTGATGACCATCTAAATGATTTTTTCCTATTTTAAATTCATGAGTATGATAAAATATATTATATTGATCAAGAATACGCATTGCGTTAGTTTTTACTTTTTTCAATTTATCACCTACTTCAATGATAATTTTAATTTAAAAGGAGTGTTTAAAATGGATTTAAACCAACAACTTTCTGAACTAAAATATGATTACGTACGTATACAAAATGATTTAGAAAAAAGAGAGTCTACTGGTCATGCAACTGATTTATTAGAAAAACAACTTGTTCAAATAGAAGAAGAAATCAGCAAAGTACGCTCTCAATTAAATCAAGATTAACGAAAGGAAAACATTATGTTAATTCTCATACTTTTATTATTTACCCTTACTTATCTTATTATAAGTTATTTAAGTATATATCAACTACATACAATGCTTACTCAAGCTTTAAGATTCATAATGGGACTCATGCTTATAGTATTTCTTGGTAGTATCGTGTTTGGATTCTCCATACAAATTTGGTGGATTGTAGCAGTTCTTGTTTGTTTAGTCATTAACATAGAAATTACAGCATTCAAATATCGAATTAAAGATAAAAAAGCAACCAAGTTATTGAATTATATGACAATATTCATACTTATTATTTATGTCATATTATTATTTATTACTTTTTAGAATGACATTGTGGGTGGGACAACGAAATCTTTTTTATAAAATTAGATTTCTGTTCCACTCCTTTTTTATTTATATAAATGAGCAAGTTCTTGTAACCTTGAAGCACCTTCTGACAATTCTGAATCACTTAAAGCTAATGATATTCTTACATAGTTCTTCCCATTATCACCAAACGGAATGCCCGGTGCCACTAAAATGGATTGTTCTTTCAAGAGATATTCGACGAACGCTTCTCCATCATAATTAGGAGGAGTCTGTAACCATAAGAATATACCACCTTTCATTGGTTCAAAAGGTAAATTGGCTTCTCTTAAAGATGCTTCAAATTTATTTCTTCTGTTTTTAAAAATTTCATTTTGCTTAATAAGAAAATCATCACATTCATTTAAAGCGACCGTACTAGCATCTTGTAAAGCACCAAACATACCAGCATGAGTATGTGTTTGATACTTTTTCAAGGCAGCTATCATTTCTTTATTACCTACTGCAAATCCAACCCTATAACCTGACATATTATAACCTTTAGACAGCGAATATACTTCTATTGCAGTGTCTTTTGCACCTTCTGACTGAAGAATACTTGGATTTTTCTTATCAAATCCAAATGCACTATACGCAAAGTCATGTACGATATTCGTTTGACTATTCTTAAATCTATTGATAGTATCATCAAAAAATTGTTTACTAGCTACAGAACCAGTCGGATTGTTTGGATACGTAAAATAAATAAGTTTTGTCTTATCTATAATTTCATCCTCTACATTATCCCATATAGGTAAGTAGTGATTTTCAGAAGTTAATTCTAAAGAATACGGCTTGGCTCTAGCAAGTAATACACCAGCTAAATAATCTGTATATCCTGGATTTGGCAATAATACATAATCATCAGGTTCAACAACACAAAGAGGTAATTCAACTAATCCATTTTTCGTACCAAACAAAATACATACTTCCTCTTCTTTATCTAACGTCACATCATAATGCCTTTTATAAAAATCAACGATAGCTTGTTTAAAAGCATCTTTACCATGAAATGCACCATATTTTTGATTTTCAGTTTTTTGAATAGCATTAATAAATTCATCAACAATAACTTTAGGTGTTTCACCATCAGGTATTCCTACAGCCATATTTATAAGAGGTAGTGGACCATGTTCAACCTTACGCCCCATTGTCTTTCCAAAGTAACTGTCTGGTATTTCTGATAATAGTTTTGATATCGGCACAGTAACGACTCCTCAAAATTAAAATTTTCTGACTAAAATTGTATATGAATATATTCTATCAAAGTATGAAAGTCGTACAAGCTTTTTCTTATTAACGTACTAAGAAATAAATAATAGAAAATATAAAACCTCTCAATCCAGCAAGCGGATTGAGAGGTTAAAGTTTAGTCTATTTGTTCTTTAGAACCTTTAAATATTTTCTTTTTAAATTTCATAATAATTTCATAAGAGATTGGTACTACAAGTAAAGTTAAAATTGTAGATGAAATTAATCCACCGATTACTGTAATTGCTAATGCTTTAGAAATTAATACTGAACTACCTCCACCAAATAATAGTGGCACTAGTGCTCCTATTGTAGCGATTGCAGTCATGAGAATAGGTCTTAAACGGGTACCAGCCGCTTCAATTAATGCTTCCCTTGTTGACATTCCTGCTTGTTCCATATTAATTACTCTATCAATTAATACAATAGCATTGGTTACAACGATACCGATTAACATCAACATACCGATCATACTTGGTACTGAGATCGTTTCTTGAGTTACTAATAGTCCGACGATTACACCAATTATAGATACTGGTAATGAGAATAATATAGCAAATGGTGCTAATCCACCTTTGAATGTTAATACAATAACTAAGTAGACAATAAGAATTGCTGCCGCCATTGCCAATACTAACTGTTCTATTGCTTCATTAATATCATCATTCGTACCACCAACATTTAAATCTACATCAGAAGGTGTATCGATATTTGATACTTTTTGATTTACATCTGTTGTTACTTTTGCAACATCATCTGCTGTAATTTTAGCATCTACAGATACTGAGATTTTATCATTTTCTCTAGTAATTGTATCCGGTGAAGTTGTTTTTTCTAGTGTTGCGATATCACTCAATGTAACATCTTTTCCTAATGGTGAAGTGATTTTTGTATCTTTCAACTTCTCTTCTGACCAATCTGTTTCTTCTTTCTTAGTCAGTTTTACATCAATAGACTTACCATCATCATTTAATTTAGTTACAACTTTATCTTGAGTTGTTTGATTAAGCGTCATTGCTATTTGACCTGCGGATAGTCCTAGCTTACTCGCTTTATTTTGATCCACTTTTACATCGTATTGCTCGTATGACTCTGAAAGGTTTGAACTAACATTTTCAACACCTTTAACTTTCTTCATTTCATTTTCAACATCTTTAACTGTTCCTTCTATTGATTCTGTAGATGGTCCAGAAACATTCACTGAAACTTCATTAGCTGTTCCACCAGTTGAAAAGTCTTGTTGTTTCCATTCACCTTTATGGTTTAATGAGCCTACATGGTCCATTACATCTTTACCAACTTTATCCCAATTAGGTGTGTCTTTATCATACTTCACCATTAAAGCCATATCATTTTTAGCAGATGGATTGAATGGATTTTCCCCACCTACACTGTATTGTACAAACTCTACATTTTTATCTTTTGATAAATATTTCTCAGCTTGTTCTCCATTTTTTACTACTTGTTCTTCTTTCTCACCTGGAGATGGTTTATATGTGAGAGCTAACATTTTGTCTTCGCCTGTATCAATGAATGATTTACCTATATAAGGTGTAAATACAAGTGCAATACTTGCAACTACAAGTACTATACTCAATAAGATAACTAACCATTTATGATTTAAATTCCATTTCAAAATACCTTTATATTTATTCGCTAACCACTGACCTTTTTCTTTCTTCGCCTTTTTAATACCATTTCTAAAGAATATGTGTGATAACACAGGTACAATAGTTAATGCTATAAGCAGTGAAGCTAATAAACTAAATGCAACTGCTAAAGCAAATGGTCTAAACATTTCACCTATTTGACCTGTTACAAATGCTAATGGTAAGAACACAACTATTGTAACGATAGTTGAAGACATGATCGGAATAAACATTTCTTTTGTTGCACTTGTTATGAGTTTACTACCTCTTAATGTTTCACCTTTATCTGACATTCTCCGATATATATTTTCTATAACAACAATGGAATCATCTATAACTCGTCCAATTGCAACTGTTAATGCTCCTAATGTTAAAATATTGAGCGAAACATCCATTGCCTTTAATCCTATTAATGCCATTAATAATGACATTGGAATTGAAACCATTGCTATAATGGTAGACTTAATATCTCTTAAGAAGAATAAGATAATAATAACTGCCACGATTGAACCAATTAAAGCTTTTTCTACCATGGTAGACACTGAATCTTTGATCGTAGATGCTGTTTCCATTAACTGAACAGATTCTATATTTTTATGATCTTTTTTATATGCTTCTACTTCTTTATCTACGTTATCTACTACGTCTACTAAGTTTGCATCAGTTGCCTTTGTAACTTGTAATGCTAATGCATCTTTACCGTTTGTTTTAGAGATTGAGTCACGTTTTTTCTCTTTTTTCACGTCTGCAATGTCTGATAATTTAACAGATGGGATACTTGGAGATGCGCTTGATTCTTCATCACCTGATTGACTAGCTTGTTGTGCTTGACCTGCATCACCTTGTGAAGCTTGTTGGCCTCCACTAGACGCGCCACCAGTCATTGGAATTTCTAAATCATTTAATGCTTTTATTGAAGTAAATCTACCATCAACTACAATAGATTTTAAATCATCACCAAAAGTATATAAGCCCAGTGGTGATTCTTTTGTCGCACCATCAATATATTGTAGTACTTCATCTTCACTCATGCCGCGTTTTGTTAATTCATTTTGATCAAATTCTAAATTGACTTCTTCTAAAGTTTGACCAGATAATGAAACACTCTGTACACCATCAACTTTTTCAAGCTTCGGAATTAAGTCTGATTGCATTTGTTTTGTAGCTTTTTCTAAATTATTGTTCTTATCAGAAATAGAGTAACTTACGACTGGGAATGAATACATAGACATTCTACTCATGTCAGGGTCTTGTACACCTTCTGGTAAATCAAGTGCCTCTAATTTCTTTCTTAATTCTGTTTCTGCTTCATCCATGTCTGTTTGGTATGTATATTCTAACGTAATTGCTGAAGCATTTTCTAAAGATTGACTTGTTACATTTTGTACACCTTCCAGATTTTGTACTTCTTTCTCAACTGGTTCAGTTACATTCTCCAAAACACTTTCAGGCGTTGCTCCTGGATAAGGTGTTGTAACTGTAATAACAGGTGTCGTTACATCCGGTAATAACTCTAGTTTCATTTTAAAAGCTGAATATATTCCACCAAGCAATATAATAATCGTCATTAACAAAATTGCGAACTTATTATTCAGCGAAAACTTAATCATTTTTTGGACCACTCAATTTCCTCCTATTTCTACTTTTGTAAATTATTTTATATTAAATTTCATTGTAATAACACCTTTACAGAAAGAAAGCACTAAAATTTAAAGTTTTAGTGCTTTTAATCTATATTAGTTTCTTTTGATTTTCTTTTCTATTTTTCGCTTATAAGTTGTAAAAGCTGGCTTAACCTTTTCTATTGCTGTATATAATGGTCTGTTCAGTACATAATCGAACTCACCAATCTTCTCACTTAAGTATGTTCCCCATACTCTCTTGAATGCCCATAAACCATAATGTTCGTGATCTTGATCTGGGTCGTTGTCTGTACCACCAAAATCAAATTTATCAGCACCTTTTTCTTTAGCAAAACGCATCATTTCGATTATCATACGGTGATTTGGTAAAAACTCACGATATTCATTAGATGAAGCTCCATATAAGTAATACGATTTCTTACCGGAGAAGATAAGTATTCCACCAGATAAATAAACACCATCTGGCTTTTTCTCTTTTAATTCTTCCATTTCTTGAATACGCTTTTCGTAATTACCTAATTTTTCATCAGCATCATTCAATTGGTTAACAACTTTTTTAGTTTGTCTTCTACCTTCAAGTTTTTCTTTTTCTTCTAATAATGCATCTCTTTCTTTAAATAAATCCTCCAACACATTATCAGGTACAACTTTCACTAAAAATAGTTCACAGTCTCCATCAGGATGTAAGTGATCATAAATATTCTCAAAATAAGACACATCTCTCGTTAAGAAGTTGTCTCTTTCTCCTGTTTCTTCCATGATTTGAGCGAAGATTTTTAAATCATCACGATTCCCGATAATTAACTCTGTTCCTCGTTTTAAAGAGTTTCTTACACGTGAGCGATTTCTTTTATCAAAACTTTGCATTAAATCTTCTTCAGATTGATCAATTTTAGTAATCATTGTCATACGTGGTTGAATATAAGTCTTACTTAATCCATCTTCAAATCCTTTATGTTCAAATCCTAAAGAAGTTAAATACTCAAGTACGCCTTCTGATTGGTCCACTTCTATATCTGGATCAATTTTGATTGCATAACTTTTTTCATGTCTTGCCATCTCTTTAGACAATTCAAAAAGTACTTTAACAGAAGTTTCGTCTTTATAATCTACAACAAATCCTCTAGATATATAACATAAAGTATATGGTAATTTTGGTACTTTTTTAAATAATAGTTGTGCAACTCCTGTTAACGTTTCGCCGTCACCAACAGCAATACGACGAGAATACCAACCTGTAAGCTTTTTGGATTCTGCCCACTTTGTAAGTTGCAACATATCACCATTTGGATGTTGCTTTACAAATTCATCATGTTGCTCATGAGTGATATTCATTTTCTTTATCGTCATTTATAAATCTCCTTTTTATCAATTCGTCTCTCAATTATACAATGAAACATACTACAATTTCACGCAAAAGCCCATTATTTGTTATACTTGTTTCATAAACCATACAGTTAGGATTGAAATACATGAGACAATTATTTCTATCATTTTTTATTATCCTAAATATTATATTGATTATCATTAGCCTTAACTTTGATGTCACTATTAATTATTTAAGTTATCGTATTATAGTTGTAGCTTTTACATTCTTATTAAGCATCGTATTTATACTTGAAAATGCTCGAAAATCCGTTTTATTTATAGCCATTCTCAGTACTATTATAGCATTAATCCATTTATCACTAATTATTCAAAGTGTTTACGTTAATGTTTATGTAAATTAAGTTTAAATAAATAATACGCGCCTTTTAAAAAATGCGCGTTTCTTATCTCTATTACGTTGTTCTAAAAACTCTACTATTTATGAAATATAATATTATCAATAAAATAGACACAATAATAATCGTAAACACATAAGGAAATACATCCTGTTCTCCTCTAATCCCTACTAACGGTGATACTAAGCCACCAAATAAGAATTGAGATAATCCTAATAAGCTAGCTGCACTACCTGCCCCGCCTTTATTGTTAGCCATAGCAATCGAAAATCCAGTCGTCCCAATTGCTGAAACCGGACTAACTAGAATAAAGAATCCAATTATTAACAGCCATAGTGGCCATCCATTTATCAAAGTTATTGACACAATGACAACACCTACTATTTGTATCATACCGAATAAACGCATTAATAAGTGTTCATCATAATAATCAACTAGTTTATTAATGACTTGTCCTGATAATATTAATCCAAGTCCGTTAAAAGCAAACATCCAACTAAATGCGAGTGGTGAAATATGATATACAGACTGTGTGATAAATGATGAAGCGGATATGTAACTAAAAAGTAATGCATATGTACAACCTTGAATAAATAAAGGTAATAAAAACTTTGGACTTTGTAACAAGTTTTTAAAATCATTTAAAACTTCACTTATTCTGCCTGATGAACGTTTCTCTTCCGGTAAAGATTCCGTTAATTTGATTGATGACAAACTAAACATAATTAATCCAAACACTGTCAAAAGAATAAACACCATTTTCCAAGTTGAAAATGATAAAATAACGCCTCCTAATACTGGCGCTAATATCGGCGCTACACCATTCACTAACATCAATATAGCTAAAAATTTCGTCAGTGCTTTACCTTTATATAAGTCGCTTGATATTGCCCGGGAAATAACCGCTCCAGCTCCACCTGTAAATCCTTGAATAAATCTAAGTGCCATCATGATGTATATATTCGGTGCAAACACACATAAAACTGATGCAATCGTATAAACAATTAAAGCAACCATTAGTGGTTTTTTTCTTCCAATAAAGTCTGAAAGTGGTCCGACAAAGACTTGTCCAATCGCTAGACCAATCATAAATAATGTTAATGTTAATTGAGTATTAGAAGTTGTCGTATCAAAGTCGTGACTAATTTCAGGTAACGCTGGTAAATACATATCAATCGAAAATGGCCCAAATGCTGTTAATAAACCTAAAATCACTATTAAAAATAGTGAGGGCTTTGTCATCTTTTGTTCATTCATGAAATACGCTCCTTTTATCACTCTTACCTTTCATTATATGCTTATCAAAATTCAAAAGGCAATGTAAATATAATCAATTATTAAATTGCTTTACTTTCACTATGTCATCATTCAAAATATAATAAGAAACTTAGAATCGGAGTGGAATCATGAACATCTTTTTAACTGGTGCAACGGGTTTTGTAGGTGCTGAATTAATAAAATCACTTTCAAAAGATGCACAGAAACATTTTTACATTTTATACAGATCTGAACAGAAAAAAACATTACTATTAGAAAAATTAGACCCTCAATTTCATTCAAGAATCCATTTTATTCACGGGGACATTACAAATGAATTTTGTGGAGTTAATGATCAAGTCATAAGTAATTTACCTCAAATGGATAAGTTTTATCACTTAGCTGCATTAGTCAAATTCAACTTTGAATTAGCAAATGAACTTTATCAAATCAACTACATTGGAACAAAGCATGCTTTGAATTTAGCTGAACGATTACATACTAAACATTTTATTTATGTATCAACAGCCTATACAGTCGGAGAGAAAAACAAAGCCGAAGAAACATTACATTCACTTGAGTCACCTACACATAATCCATACGAAGCTACAAAAATAAGAGCAGAACATATCGTAGCACAACGAGAAACGATGGCAACTTCAATTATTAGACCAGCCATTGTTATAGGAGACTCTAAAACTGGAGAAGCAGATTCAAACTTTACTTTATATGGCTTTATGAAAGCATTAAAAGTTTTCAAAAGAAAAATAGAAAGACAGCATGACAACAAAATTTATAGACTGTTTGGAAATGCGAGCCATACTTCAAATTTTGTGCCAGTCGATTATGTTGTTGACGTATTAACTGTAGCTTGTGATTACGCTGAAAATCATAAAATTTATCATGCTACAAATAATCATCCACCATCGAATGAATTTATATTCCAAACAATAAAAAAACATTTAGACTTTCAACAATTAGAAGTTGCCCCACTTTCTGAAATCAACACAATCACAGATGATGAAAGAGTGCTTAATAGTTTTATTGATGTATTTGCGCCATATTTCTCGAAATCAATAGAATTTAATGATGATAATACAGCAGCAATGATGCAAAAAGCAGGACAAAGCACTTTAAAACTTTCTGAAGATACATTAGATATGATAATAAGAAAGTATTTTAATAAGTAGTCGTTGAAAATATCAGACAGAATGATATATATATTGAACAAAAAGCTCGCCAATCCGTCATTTATAGTATACGGATTGGCGAGTTATTTATAATGTGAATTATATACTTTTTATCCACCTATATAATTCATATTAATTTTATTATTTTTACGTCTTGCAACAGTAGCTTCTGTACGTTCATCTGAATATTTATCAGCTCTTATATTCCACAAATGTTTCAAAGTAGCCAATAATTCAACATCTGTTTTATCGCTGCGTAGTTCCGACTTAATGTCATATCCATTTTTCTCAGCGAATAGACATCCATAAAATTTACCGTCTGAAGAAATTCTTGCTCTCGTACAAGAGGAGCAGAATGATGCTGACACACTTGTTATTAGCCCAAATTGGGCATGATTGTCTTTATGACGGTAGTAAGTTGCAACTTCACCGAAATAACTTGAATCAACTGGTTCAATATCAAATGATGATTCAATTTTATTCAGCATTTCTTTTTTCGTCACCACTTTATCAAAGTTCCATCCATTATCGTTTCCTACATCCATAAATTCAATAAATCTCACAATGATATTTTTATCTTTAAAATATTGTACAAGTGGCAATATTTCTTGGTCATTAACACCTTTTTGAATAACAACATTAACTTTGACTTTCAGGCCAATACTTGTTGCGTAATCTATTTGTTCAAGTATTTGAGAAGCGGATATATTACGATTATTTATTGATTTAAACAAGTTATCATCTAATGCATCAATACTAACGTTGACCCTTCTTAATCCCGCATTATACAAATTCA
This sequence comes from Mammaliicoccus fleurettii, assembly GCF_002018435.1. Lineage (NCBI taxonomy): Bacteria > Bacillati > Bacillota > Bacilli > Caryophanales > Staphylococcaceae > Mammaliicoccus > Mammaliicoccus fleurettii. Next base: position 87,003 of record NZ_MWJM01000004.1, read on the forward strand.
AACCATGTTTTTTTAACAAAAGGCCGTTTGTCGTTAACCCAATATCTTCAATGCCCTCTATGTTGTTTAATTCTTGAATCAATTTATATAAATTACGTCTTAGCAGTGGCTCTCCACCAGTAATTCTAATTTTTTGAACACCTAAAGAACTATACAATTTAGAAAGACGTACAATTTCTTCAAAACTTAACAATTCTTGTTTAGGTAAAAATACAAAATCATCACCAAAAATTTCTTTTGGCATACAATAATCACAGCGGAAATTACAACGATCAGTAACGGAAATTCTTAAATCCCTAATCGGTCTTCCTAATTTATCTTTGATAGGTTGATTCATCGTAACGCCTCCTTACCTAAACAATAGCTAAAGTTCGTTTTTTTCTAGGTCTTCAATGTAATTAATATTTTGATACCAGTTTGTTGGATCATTAACAAATTCTACATTTAACCACTGTGAAGGCTTATTTTGATATATTTTTTTCATTCTAAATTCTTCTTGATCTAGAGCATCTTTAATATCCTCTTCTACACGGTGACTGTAAAATGCTAATGTCGGCATCTTTTTACCATCAACTTCATATCCAGCAATATCTAACTGTTCTTCCATTACGCGCGAAATAAAAAATTGATACAAATAACTTATTGCTTTTTCTGTTATTTTTGGTGTATCACATGCAATAACAAAGTAGCATTCTGTATCATACTTCTTCATCACGCTGTAAATACCTCCTAAAGGTCCATTGTTCTCATACTCAGGCAAATCTACTACAATGTCTTGATAGTTGTTAAACGAATCTTTTAAATCATCACTAGAACTTATGACAACTTTTTCGAATAAATTAGTTTGATTTAAAGTTTGAATGATTTTTTCGTAAAAGACTTCTCCTTCTATTGTAGCTAATGCTTTTGGTGAACCAAATCTACTGGATTTTCCTCCAGCTAGAATTATTGCTATCATTTTCTTTTTACCCTCCACTGACTGGTGGAATAAGTGCAACGATATCTTTATCAGATACAATAGCAGTATCTTGCACAAATTCCTCATTTACAGCAAGTTGAAAAGTTTCAGTTTCTAGTTCAGGATGCTTTTCAACTAAATATTGCTTAAATTTTAACACAGAGTAGTCATTGTTAAGAGAGATTTGCTCCTCATTTGTGTTTACTATTTCTTTTAAATGAGCAAAATACAATACTTTCATCATTCACCCTCCATTTTAATTGAAGAATGGTATTTTTTTTGACTTCCTTGCCATTCTTCTCCATCTTCCCATATTTCTTTCTTCCAAATGGGTACAATTTCTTTAATTCTTTCAATCGCATATTCATTTGCTTCGTACGCATCTTGTCTATGCGGTGAAGAAACGCTAATGACAACAGCAATATCAGAAATTTGTAACTCCCCAATTCTATGTGCTATCGCAACAATCGTTCCTGGCCATTTTTCATATATTTCATCACCAATTTGTGACAATTTCTTCTCAGCCATTGGTATATAAGCTTCATATGATAAATATTCTGTTTTAATACCTTTAGTCCATTCTCGAACGTGACCTGTGAATACAACTACTGCGCCTTGCTTCTCATTTAACGTCCATTCTCTATATTGTTCAGGATTGATAGGATCGTTAACAATTTCAAACTGCTTCATTTGTTCACCTACTCTTTTTCTATCCAATTTTGAAACCAGTCAATAAATGATTTGTTTTCCTTTTTATCAAAAGCATTTAGTATATAAATGACATTTTGCAGTTCATGCTCTAACCCATTTTCCCCATTTTGTAAAAGTACTTTTGGAAATTTCTCGTGTTTAAATCCCTCAATCAACAGTATATCTGGTTCAATAGATAAATCCTCATCTATTATCTGTTGTAGTGATTTATCTACTTTAGTAACTCTTTCTATTAATTGTTTACCTAATACAATGCTTTCCTCTGCACCACTTGATATGAATGATAAACTATCAACTTCTTTATGGTTCATTGAAATATCTTCTATACCATGGCCATGATGTTTGATAGTAGATACAGTCATTTTATTTTCATGACAAACTTTAATTAATTCATTTATTAAAGTTGTCTTACCACTATTTTTATATCCTACTACTTGTAATTGTTTCATAGATTTAATTCACTTTCATATGATAGATGATCGGTTAGTAATACTTTTACAGTATCACCTTTAGCATACACTCTTGTTCCACTAGGTAAAATAATCATACCGTTACTATTTGCAATAGCGACAATTGCATTAGATTTATTGAAACCAGATGGCTCTACATATACACCTTCATTAGTGAAATGAGCCTTACCTCTTATAAATCTCGTAAACGGGTTAGCTTTCTTAAAATCTTCAGCAAGTATAGCATCAATAATAACCGGGTAAACTTCTTGAGCTGCCATCATTTTCTGGATAGTCGGCTTTGTAAACAATTGAAACCCTGAATAACATGCAGATGGATTACCAGACAAACCAAATAATATATTATGGTCTTTATAAGCTACTGTTGTTACGCTTCCCGGTCTCATTTGTACTTTGTTAAATAATACATTTGCACCGATAGCTTCATAAACTTTAGGTAAGTAATCAAAATCTCCTACAGATACACCACCAGTTGTAATCACAATATTATGCTCTGACATTGCTTTTTCAACTATATCTATACATCCTTTGAGATTATCTTCTTGTATTTGATATGTAGTTGCTTCAATGTTAATCCCTCTACATAATGATTCAATCATTGGACCGTTTGAATTTCTTATCTTTCCAGGTTCTAAAGGTTCATTTGGACCTACTAATTCACTTCCAGTTGCAATAATGGCAACTGTTGGTTTTTGATAAACTTTCACATTTTGATATCCAAATGTAGCTAAGACAGCAATGACTCCACTATTAATAAGTTTACCCTTGTTTAATACAATGTCATTTTCTTTACATTCTTCACCTTTAAATGCGATGTTTTCACCTTGTTTAAAAGACTTGCGTATCGTAAATCCTTTTTCATTTTCTGTCGTTTGCTCGAACATTACAACTGCGTCAGCACCATTTGGTATCGGTGCTCCAGTCATAATTCGAACTGCTTCGCCATTTTTTATTGTGACATCTGAAGCTGTTCCTGCTCCAATATGATCTATAACTTTAAATTGAATTCTATTATTACCATTAGCTCCTTGTGAATCTTTACTATTAATAGCAAAGCCGTCATAAGGTGATTTATCAAATCTAGGTATATCATACGTCGCTTTTACATCTTCAGCTAATATAGAATTTAAACTTTGTTCAATTGGTAACGTGCTTACTTCTTTATGTTTCACTATTTTTATAACACGTTCTATCGCTTCTTTAACAGGTATTGGTGTTCGCATTTCAACAGCCATTTATTAGCACTCCTTGTCATTTTTTCTTTGCTTACATGTTATAATATTTTTAAGAAAGGATGATTATAGTGTCTGATTTTACACATTTTAATGAGCAAGGCCATGCAAAAATGGTTGATGTCTCTAATAAAGAAACAAGCACGCGTATTGCAATTGCAAACACTAGTATTAAAGTTAATCAAACAATTTATAACCAAATACAAAACGCAACAAATAAAAAGGGCGATGTACTCGGTACTGCACAAATTGCAGGTATTATGGCTGCTAAAAATACGAGCCAACTTATACCGATGTGCCATCCACTCCAATTAACCGGCATTGATATTTCATTTGACTGGGATAATGATAAGACATACACATTAAACATCTCTGCTACTGTTAAGACCAAAGGCCAAACAGGTGTAGAAATGGAAGCATTAACTGCTGCTAGTGTTACTGCTTTAACAATTTATGATATGTGTAAAGCTGTTGATAAAGGTATGATAATCGGCGAAACATATCTATCACATAAATCTGGTGGCGTTAATGGCGACTTCAACCGACAATAATTACTTATTAAGCTCATGTACTAAATGATTGATTTCTTTAGTGATGAGCTTTTCCATTGCCAACTTGACAGCACCTGTTGATCCTGGGATGGATATAATGACTTGTCTTCCTTTAGTTCCAGCAATTGCTCTCGAAAGCAATGCTCTAGATCCTACATCTTCTGTATAACTTAAGTATCTAAATATTTCTCCAAAACCTTCAATTTCTTTATCTAATAATGGTTTAACCGCTTCTATCGTTACATCTCTTTGACTTATACCAGTTCCACCAGTAGTTATGATGACATCAACATCTGTATTCAACCACTTATTAATTTGATTTTGAATTTGTATGATATCATCTTTAACAATTTTATAATGATCGTTATGAACCTCAACGTTTAAATTTTTCAAATGTTGCTGAACAAGCTGGCCACCTTTATCAGTCTCTTTCGTTCTCGTATCACTCACAGTCAAAATAGCTACATTTATATTTCCGTCTATTCTATCAATGACACTCATCCCAATATCTCCTAACCAAACATATTCTCTACAAATTGTCTTCCGTCTTCTACTGAATCAATATCATGAATTAATAATCTCCCATTATTAAAAGCGACTACTCTATGATCATCATATAAATATTGAATCATATATGCATTTGATCTATGCAATAATCCATTCTTTGCTATAAATTTCTCAATTGCTGGACGGTTTAGCTTTTCATTAATATATTGAACCGTATGACGTCCACATAATTCAGTAATTTGTTGTTCTGATGCAGAAAGTTTAGAATATGTCGGATGATCACCACAAGTTTCACAATCATTCCGTCTCATTTGATCAAAACCAAATGTTTGATGCTCTCCATACCATACGTCTCCGTATGTGATTTTAGGTGTAAATTCAAATCCTGATAATATTTTTAAACCATCTGCGACTTGTAAGCTCGTAGCCATCGTTACAGCAGGATTTATTACGCCCACTGTGTCGCATGTTCTATTGATAACAGGTAATTGAGGGAGTACACAATCAAAGCAAGGTGTAACGCCTGGTATAAATGTAGCTTGAACATATGTTGATTCTAAACATGCACCGTATATCCAAGGTATGTTCATTTTATAAGCAAAGTCATTGATTATCAGTCTAGTATTAAAATTATCTGTTGCATCGATAATGATGTCAGAATATCTCGCTACTTCTTGTAATAACTTTGCATCACATTGAGCGATATAAGTTTTTATTTGAATGTCTTCACGTATCTTTTTTAAATGTCTTTCTGCAGCAACAACTTTAGGTAACATTTCTTTAATATCTTTTTCGACAAATAAAGTTTGTCTTTGTAAATTAGATGATTCTACATAATCTCGATCGATAATGTTTAATCTATTTACGCCTGATCTTGCAAATTGTTCCGCAACATGTGTGCCTAAAGCACCCATTCCTACTATAGTGACATTACTCTTTTCTATTTTTTCTTGTCCTTGTTCTCCAATTTTATCGAATAAAATTTGACGAGAATAACGTTCGTTCATTTTTATCAACCTTTCACGAATCTCTTTAACTCTATTATAGAATGAAAGCACTTTATCCTCAATTAATAGAGAACCTACTCTTACTTAAAAGAGCAGGTTATACTATTATAATATCCTTTTTTCTATTTTTGTCATATGCATCATTGAGATAAGTGCAATTATTCCAGTTAAAGCTAACAAGAAAAATGCTAAATGATTTGAACCCATAAAGCTTGTAACGAACGAAATGATTAAAGGCGGGAAGAATCCACCAAGCCCTCCCATCATAGATACGACACCATTAACAACGCCTGCTTCTTTATTGAAATATGTAGGTACAAGTTTGAAAATCAAACCATTTCCAATACCGGCACAAATACTGATAGTTAAACATCCAATCGTAAATAGTAAAATATTATGTGCTATCGAAAGTATTAAAGCTCCTGAGATCATTCCAATGAAGAAAATTTTAAGAACATTTAAAGCGTTAAATTTATCGCCTAACATTCCCCCTATTGGTCTTAATAAAGTTGCTATAGCTATGAATACACCTGTTCTAATACCTGCGTCTACTTTATCTATTTCAAAATGATCAACTAAAAAGTTTGGTAAAAATAATCCAAATGCTACAAACGAACCAAAAGTGATAAAGTACCAGAAACTAAAGTAATGAAGCTTATAATTATTTATAACTTGTTTAGTTTGTGACACCATTGGTATTTTAACTTTAGGTTCATCTTTATCACCAAAAATAAACATTAACACTGCAAATAGAGCCATAATGATTAAATATAATTGCACAGTATGTTGCCAACCTATCGTACCAGCAATAGGTGGTGCTAAAAATGAAGAAACAGCTGTTCCTAAATTCCCCATTCCATATATACCATTCGCAAAACCATGTTTTTCTTTAGGATAATATTTAGGAATAGAAGTTACACCAACTGAAAATACTGCTCCACCAAGACCGATGAAGAAACCAGCCACCATTAAACCAGCTGTTGATTGCGCTTGACTCAAATAAAATACTGGAAATAATAAAATAACAAAACTGATTAAAAAGACTAGTCTAGAACCTAATAAATTTGTATAGTATCCAATTGGTATTCTCAAAAAGGAACCTAATATAACTGGTATCGCTAAAATAATTGCTTTTTGTCCTTCTTGCACATTAATGTCTTGCGTAATGTAAGGCATTAAAGGTGCTAATATACTCCAAACCATAAAACCTGCCATTAAACTCAAAGTTTGAAGCGGTAACTGAACTTTGCCTATGTTGTTTCTCATCTCTTTTCACCCTTTTTTTCATTTGAACTTTATTAACGTTCATTTCATGCTAATTGTAGGCTATTTGTGAAAAGATGCACATAAGGATATACCCTTAGAAAAATAAGTAAAATCCCTATATTACAAATGAGGTAAATTTCGTAATTTAAGCAAGGTTAAATTCATAACTTCTTTTGAGTTTATATTATATGGCCTGCGTGCTTATCTGCAATTTTGTCTAGATTTGTTAATTATAAAACTACATAATTTATTAATAAAAAAAGCCAGACGACTATGACGATATTAAATCGTTAGTTGTCTGGCTTATTCAATACTTTTTAAAAGTCTAATAATTTTTTCTTCATAGCATATTCAACGAGTTCAGGACGAGATTTTAAATCTAGTTTGTCCATAATGCGTGCTTTGTGTGCTTCTATCGTTTTGACTGAAACAAATAGTTTTTCAGCAATTTCTTTATTTCCAAATCCTTTTGCAATTAAAGGAAGGATCTCTAATTCTCTTTGAGATAATATTTTAAATGGATCAGAATGATGCACGCCATCTTGTTTAGGATTAACTAATTCATTTACTAATGAACTTGTAACTTTTGAATCTATATACATGTTTCCTCTATGAATTGTTCTGACTGCATTTATTAATTCTTCATCTGGCGCATTTTTTAATATATAGCCTTTTGCACCACTTCTTAGAACATGGAATAAATATTCTTCATCATCAAACATCGTTAATATTAATATTTTTGTATTTTTAAAATCATCCGAAATCTTTCCTGTCGCTATTAGACCTGATTCTCCTGGAGGCATGCTCAAATCCATTATTAGGACGTCTGGTTCATGTTTTGCCACCATTTGATATGCTTCTATCCCGTCAGCAGCTGTAGCTACTACTTCCATATCTTCTTGATAATTTAATATCATTGAAAAACCAGTTCTCACTACTGCATGATCATCTGCAATTACGAGTTTCATGTTTCTTCCCCCACTGTTATCCTATTGGCACATTTAATTTTACATTCGTGCCTTTTCCCAGTTTACTTTCGATATTAATTTTACCACCAACAATTTCAGCACGTTCTTTCATGCCATAAATACCAAGTCCTGAACCTTTTGGCTCACTACCCAATACAAAGCCATTGCCTTGATCTGCAATTTCAACTTCAATCATTTGACCATCACATGTCATATGGACATCCACACTATCTACATTAGCATATTTTAATGAATTAAATACGGCTTCTTGCACAATTCTATAAACGACAGTCTCTATTTCTGGATTAAAGCGTTTAATTGATGAATCATAATGATAAAGAACCGAAAATCCAAAATTTTTCTCAAGCTGTTTAAAGTATGATTTAAATGCTGCATTTAAACCTAAATCATCTAGAGACGATGGTCTTAATTCTAATGATAAATTTCGAATGTCATCAATCAATCTAGACATTAAACTTTCAATTTGTTGTGACTGTAACTTTAATTGGTCAATGTCATCTTGATACTTGAGTAATCTTAATTCAACACTAACATTTAATAATTCTTGGACAACTCCATCGTGTAATTCTCTTGAAATACGTTTACGTTCATTTTCTTGTACTGAAATTGTTTTTTGCATCATTGTTTGTTGATGAAGTTTTTGTTGTCTCTCAATTTGTGGTGACACATTTTGTAAAGTATAAACTTTAACATCATCTTCTTGGCTAATTGTTTGGTAAGTTGCTGTAAATGGTTCAACTGTGCCGCTATTTGTTTGCATAAATACTTGGAAACTCGTGCTACCAATTTTTGAAGATTCTAAAAAACAATCTTTACATGATTGAAGCGCATACTCATTAGAATAACCTTCACAACGACTACATATCGCATGCGTTAACGATGGTTGATTATCTTCTGAGATCACTCTTCTAGCAGCTTGATTCATATTTATAATTTGGCCATTACTATTTAAAAACACGATCATCTCGCTCGTTTTCTCGTAGTACTGTTTTAATATATTCGTCAAGATGGATGAATCTTGTGAACTCATGAATTAATCATATCCTTTCCATAAAATGGTCCAAAACGTGTGAACTGGTCAATATCAATTTCAGGTAATGGTTTGTTGTCTCGTTGCCCAGATAAGAGGACACCACACACTCTATTGTGTTTCCATAAAGGCATGGCTATAAGTGCTGTTAGTTGTTCACTTTGAATTATTGGATAGTTGAACAATTGATCGTTATATGGACTTTCTTCTATATTATTAATAATGATTGGTTTCCCACTTTTCATTACTATTCCCGCTATGCCTCTGCCCGTTCTTAATTCGATGTTTTTATATCTATGATTCAGATTTCCAGACACATATTGCCACTTTATGTGACATAGCGCAGACTGTTCTGAAGACATGGCTAATCCTACAAAATCAAAATCATATGTATTACGAATTTGATTAAGTTGTTCCTGAAAATTAAAATCATTAGACATATTATCACACCTCTATCCATTTTAAGTATATTTTAATTCGTTTTATGTTTTCTGTAAATGATATAGCTTCTACTAAAGTAGTTTAAAGGCACACTCCAAACATGTACCAATCTAGTGAATGGCCAAATACTTGTAATTAATAAACCTAAAATAATATGCGCTTTAAATGTCAACGGTACATTTGTCATTAATGAAGCATCAGGATTAAAAATTAATAATCCTCTAAACCACACTGATATCGTTTGTCTGTAATCAAATTCAGGCGTTGTTGCATTTGTCCATAGTGTTGCAACACAGCCCATCACTACGATTACTAACAATAATATATTTACAATAATATCTGATGCTGAGCTTAACCTTCTTACATTATCTTTTGTTATTCTTCTAGAAGTTAACAAAAACATTCCAATTAAAGTTGCAATTCCGAATAAACTTCCGATATATACTGCACCAATATGATACATATGGTCACTTACACCAATAGCATTTAACCATTCAGCAGGTATACCCAATCCAACAATATGACCACAAATGACAGGAATGATACCTAGATGAAACAGAATACTTCCCCACATTAAATGTTTTTTCTCTATAAATTCACTTGATTTTGCTGTCCAAGAAAATTGATCATATTTAAACCTAAAGATATGACCTACAATAAATATCGCAACACATAAATAAGGAAATATAACCCATATAAATTGATTAATCACAATTTGTCACCTTCTCTTGTTCTACCACACATGATTTTAAAGTTTCTCGTAATGCTTTTATAAGGTGGAAATATGGACTATTTTGTTCTCCTAATGCTTTTAATAATTCAAAAGTACCATCCTCTATTACCATCACTACAAGTGTTAAACTTTCTTGTGCTCTACTGTCACCTCTCCATTCTGCAGCATATAAAAACTCCAGCATAAGAGGCAAAAAGTCTGACAGTTCACTTTTAGGCATTTCTAAGCCAAACATTTCATACAAAACTTTCAATCTCGCTAACATCTGACCTCTTTCTTTTTGTTCAGTTAATTTATTATATGTCATATATAAAGTTGTCTTCTTTTCAAAATCAAAAGTTCTTGTATACACTTCTTGAATATCATCTAACGATATATCGTGCATGTTTGTCCAATATTGTTGAACTTCTTCATATCCTGGATGTTGTTCATTAAATGCTTTTTCAAATGCTTTAGGATGGAAATCTAATTTTTCTGGATAAGTTAATTGATTACTGAAGAATCCAAAGCTTTCTTTTAATTGATATAAGGCATTTAAATTAATCACGGAAAATCCCTCCATAGAAGTTTTCGTTATAAATCTCTTGTCCAGATTTATTTTCTGGTAAGCTCTGAACACCACAACCATCACAATTAGAACCGAACATTTCGTCTCCATACCCTTGACTTCCTTGCGCTCTATACGTATCCATGTATCCCTCTTTATGAGAAGTCGGAACTACGAAACGGTCTTCATGTTTCGCAATAGCAAGCAATCGATACATATCATTCGTTTGTCTTTCTGATAGGCCAACACGACTTAATCTAGAAGTATCGAATTCTTTACCACTTGATTTAGCTCTCATATAGCTACGCATCATTGCCATTTTTTGCAATGCATTTTTAACTGTTTTCGTATCTCCAGCAGTTAACATATTAGCTAAATACTGAACTGGCAATCTCATTTCTTCAATTGCAGGGAAGATCATATCTGGATTTCTAATAGAATCTTTACCTTCAAAGTAATTCATAATAGGGCTTAATGGTGGGCAATACCAAACCATTGGCAACGTTCTATATTCTGGATGTAAAGGAAACGCTAATTTATATTCAATAGCTAATTTATATACTGGTGAATTTTGAGCCGCTTCAATCCAATCTTGAGATATGCCATCTTTTTCAGCTTGTTGTATAATATCTTCATCATATGGATCTAAAAATAAATCAAGTTGCTTTTGATATAAATCTTGTTCATTCTCAGCTGAAGCCGCTTCTTGAACTTTATCTGCATCATAAAGTAGCACACCTAAATAACGCATACGTCCAGTACAAGTTTCAGAACATACAGTTGGTAAGCCAGCTTCAACTCTAGGGAAACAGAATGTACATTTTTCAGCTTTATTTGTCTTCCAATTAAAATACACTTTTTTATATGGACAGCCTGTCATACAATGTCTCCAACCTCGACATGCATCTTGGTCTACCAATACAATTCCATCTTCATCTCTTTTATACATTGCGCCTGAAGGACATGATGCAACACAACTCGGATTTAAACAGTGTTCACATAATCTAGGTAAATACATCATAAAAGTTTGATCAAAATTAAATTTAATTTCTTCTTCTATTTTTTGAATGTTAGGATCAGTAGGGCCAGTTACATGTCCACCTGCTAAATCATCTTCCCAGTTAGGACCCCATTTAATATCTAATTTTTTACCTGAAATAACTGATTCTGCTTTTGCAACTGGTGAATGTTTACTTTCTTTAGCTGTTGTTAAATGATTATAATTGTATGTCCAAGGTTCGTAATAATCTTTCATTTCTGGCATATCTGGGTTATAAAATATTTTACCAAGTGCCATTTTAGACAATTTGCTACCTGATTTTAATTCTAATTTCCCTTTTTTATTAAGCGTCCAACCGCCTTTATATGTTTCTTGGTCTTCCCATCTTTTTGGATAACCTATTCCCGGTTTCGTTTCAACATTATTAAACCAAATATATTCAGCACCAGGTCTGTTCGTCCATGTACTTTTACACGTTACACTACATGTATGACACCCTATACATTTATCTAAATTCATAACCATAGCTACTTGAGCTTTAATCTTCAAGCCAATCTACCTCCTTCATTTTTCTAACTGCAACATATACATCTCTTTGGTTACCGATAGGACCATAGTAATTAAAACCGTAACTAATTTGAGCGTAACCACCGACTAATTGCGTTGGTTTTAAATGTATGCGGGTTGGTGCATTATGTGATCCACCACGAGTATCAGTTATTTCTGAACCTGGTGTTTCAATATGTTTGTCTTGTGCATGATACATAAACATTGTTCCTCTAGGCATTCTATGTGATACAACTGCTCTTGCTGTTACAACACCATTTCTGTTATATACTTCAAGCCAATCATTATCATTAATGTCATTTGCTATTGCGTCTTCTTTAGAAATCCAAACTGTTGGACCACCTCTAAATAATGTCAACATATGCAAGTTATCTTGATAAGTTGAATGTATATTCCACTTCCCGTGAGGTGTTAAGTATCTTAATACAAGTGTATCCACGCCACCTTTTATTTGTTTGTCTTTCGTTCCGAATACCATTGGCGGTAATGTCGGTTTATAAACTGGTAAGTTCTCACCAAACTGTAAAAATACTTCGTGATCAATATAGTAACTTTGTCTACCAGTTAATGTTCTAAATGGTACATATCGTTCAATATTAGTTGTAAAAGGAGAATATCTTCTGCCTAGTTTATTAGACCCCGGAAAGACTGCTGTTGGTATAACTTCTCTTGGTTGAGCCGTAATATTTTGGAATGTGATTTTTTCAGAAGCTCGTTCTGCTGAAATATCTTTTAAAGGCATACCAGTTTGTTCTTCCAAGTCATCATATGATTTTTGCGATACTTTACCATTCGAAGCTGATGAAACGTTTAATATAACATCTGCTACTTTTCTTGCTGTATCCATTCTTGGTAAACCATTCTTAACTGTGTCATCTTCCCACGTATCTAACATAATTTTTAATTCATCATATTGTTCTTTAACTGAAAAGCTTACGCCATGAGCACCTATTTTTCCTTTTTCTAATAATGGTCCCACTGAAACGTACTTATCATAAATTGCTGTATAGTCTCTTTCTACTACTGCAAATCCTGGCATCGTTTTGCCTGGTATCGGTTCTATTTCACCTTTTGACCAGTCTTTTACAATACCGTATGGCGTTGAAATCTCTTGTTTAGAATCGTGTGCTAAAGGTGTTGTAACAACATCTTTAAATGTGCCTTTCATATGCGTCTTAGATAATTCTGAAACGGATTTAGACAATGTTTTAAAGATATCCCAATCCGTCTTAGATTCCCATAATGGATCTACTGCTGGATTAAATGGATGAATAAATGGATGCATATCTGTTGATGAAATATCATGCTTTTCATACCATGTTGCAGCAGGTAAAACGATATCTGCATATAAAGGTGTAGACGTCATTCTGAAGTCTATAGCGACTAATAAGTCTAACTTACCGTTTGTTTCTTCTCTCCAAATAATTTCTTCTGGCTTTTCTGTTTCATTAGGATTTGCTAACAAACCTGATTTAGCTCCTAATAAATGTTTCATAAAATATTCTTGTCCCTTAGCAGAACTTGAAATTAAATTTGAGCGCCAAACGAATAATGTCTTAGGATGATTTTGTTTAGCATCTGGATCTTCTATAGCAAACTTAGTCTTTTTATTTTTCACTGAATCTACAGCATTTTTAATGATTGTTTCGTTTGAATAATCTCCTGATTCTTTTGCTTCTTCACCAAACAATAAACTATTACAATCAAATTGTGGATATGAAGGCAACCACCCTAATCTTGCAGCCAATACATTGTAATCAGCAGGATGTTGATGTTTGAGTTCGTTAGATAAAGGTGATTGTAATTTATCTACACCTGATTCTTCATATTTCCATTGATCAGTAGCAAAATAGAACCAGCTGGTTGCATTCTGTAATCTAGGAGGACCTTGCCAGTCTTTTGCAAAAGCAATCGTTGACCAACCTTCAATAGGTCTACATTTTTCTTGGCCAACATAGTGTGCCCATCCGCCGCCGTTTACTCCTTGACATCCGCATAACATCACAAGATTTAAAATCGAACGGTATATTGTATCAGAGTTAAACCAATGATTTATTCCAGCACCCATAATAATCATCGAGCGTCCATTAGTATCAATTGCATTTTGAGCAAATTCTCTAGCAACTTGTGTAACTACTGATGATTTAACTCCTGTTATTTTTTCTTGCCATTTAGGAGAATACATTGAATTTTCATCTTCATAACTTGACGCTTCAAGTGGATGATCAAATCTTTTGATACCATATTGACTTGTCATTAAATCATATATAGTCGCTATATAAACTTTTTCTCCATGTTGATTTTCAATTTCTTTAGCTAAAATAGGTCTTTCAAAAATACCATTTCCTGAGTTATCAAAATATGGGAATTGTACAGTCATAATTTTTGAATTATAATCTTTTAACGTTAGAGCTGGATCAATAAATGTGCCATCTTCATTTTCTAAATTTAGATTCCACTTAGCACCTTCTTCATAACGTTGACCCATAGTTCCATTAGGTATCACAAGTTTCTCTGTATTTGCATCATAAACAACAGGTTTCCATTCAGCATGTTCTGTTTCCATACCAATATCACTTGATCTTAAAAATCTACCTGCTTTATAACCATCACCATGTTTTTCTAATTGAATAACAAATGGCATATCTGTATATTGTTTAGAATAATTTATAAACATTTCTTCTTTATTATCTTCGTAATATTCTTGAAGTATTACGTGTGTCATAGCTTGAGCCAATGCTGCATCAGTACCAGGATTTGGTGCTAACCAATTATCAGCAAATTTCACATTTTCCGCATAATCTGGTGCTACTGAAACAACTTTCGTACCTTTATAACGTACTTCAGTCATAAAATGCGCATCAGGTGTTCTTGTTAAAGGAACATTTGAACCCCACATAATAATATATCCAGCGTTATACCAATCACTTGATTCAGGTACATCTGTCTGTTCACCCCAAATTTGTGGAGAAGCTGGAGGTAAATCTGCATACCAATCATAAAAGCTCAACATTTCTCCACCCAATAAAGAAATGAAACGTGCACCAGAGGCATAGCTAATCATAGACATTGCAGGTATTGGCGTAAATCCAGCAATTCTATCTGGTCCAAACTTTTTAATAGTATATATAAGTTGTGCAGCAATAAGTTGTGTGACATCTCTCCAATTAACTCTTACGTGTCCACCTTTACCTCTAGCACTTTTATACATTTCAGCTTTAGTTTCATCTTCTACAATAGATGACCAAGCAACGACAGGATCACCATATTCACTTAAAGCAGCTTTCCATAATTTCCATAGTTTTCCCCTAACATAAGGAAATTTCACACGTAATGGACTATATTCATACCATGAAAAAGAAGCACCACGAGGACATCCCCTAGGTTCGAACTCTGGCATATCAGGTCCACAAGATGGATAATCAATCTGTTGGTTTTCCCAAGTTATAACACCATTTTTCACAAAAACTTTCCATGAACACGAACCCGTACAGTTAACACCATGAGTAGTTCTGACCACTTTGTCATGACTCCAACGCTCTCTATACATCTTTTCCCATTCTCTACTTTTCTCTTCTAAAATCGACCAGTTACCATTAAATTTCTCTGTTGGCTTAAAGAATTTCAAACCTAACTTAGACATAGATAGTACCTCCTAATATTTGCCCTTTATAAACTACTTAAATTGTAATTTTTTTCACAAACTTTTTATATTAGGGGATTACCTATACATTGTTACGAAATCCCTATTGTGTTAGTTATGACATTTTATAAAGAGGGACATAATTCCGAGAAATGCCCGTAAGAACTAGTGTCTAAGGAGCATTATTCGGAATTCTGCTAGTTAGAACATCCTAAGGAGCATTATTCGGAATTTTGCCAGTTAGAACTTTCTAAGGAGCACTATTCGGAATTTTGCTAGTTAGAACTTTCTAAGGAGCACTATTCGGAATTCTGCCAGTTAGAACTTCCTAAGGAGCACTATTCAGAATTTTGCCAGTTAGCGCAGTCTTAGGAGCACTATTCGGAATTCTGCCAGTTAGCGCAGTCTTAAGGAACACTATTCAGAATTCTGCTAGTTAGCGCAGTCTAAGGAACACTATTTATATTCAAAAATAAAAACCCCCAACCCGAAATATCGTTTCGGATTGGGGGCTAAGCTTTATTAGATATATACTATTTTATTTCAATTACTTCGTCTGCTAGTGTTTGAACTTCTTTTTTTGAATGAGATACAAGTATAATTGGAATTTGCCATGTTTTAAATATATATTTTATAAGTTCCATGCCTTCTTCTTTAGTTTCATCATCTAAACTTGAAAATGGCTCGTCTAATAAAAGTAAGTTTGGCTTTACGCTGAGCACTCTACATAATGCAACTCTTTGTGATTCTCCACCTGACAACGTTGATGGATATTGGTTTAAGCAATTTGCTATACGTAAATGATTGATTAACTGCTCTGTTTCTTTATTTGGCGACTTCATATAATGTATATTTTCTTGTACGGTCATATGGGGAAATAGTTGATAATCTTGAAATAAATATCCAATTTTTCTATCTTGAACTTTTATAAGATGTTGTTGGTAGCTTAATTTTTCTTTCTGAATTTCAATATTATATTCTTCCGCTTCTTCTAAACCAGCAATAATGTTTAATAACGTAGATTTACCTATACCTGATTTCCCTACTATGGCATAAATTTTAGGTTCTGTAGATTGGATATTTAATGTGATTGTTCTATTTTTAATTAGCTTTTTTATAAAAATTTTAATCATAAATACCTACTCCCACTTATGACTCTTTTGATTTAATAAATTGAGTGAACTGATTACGCATACCGCAAATGCTATGAGTACAATAACCCATAACCAAGCTTTATGTTCTTCACCAGCTTGTACTAAGAAATATATTTCTAAAGGAAGTGTGTTGGTTAATCCTGGTATGTAACCTGCCACCATAAGTGTTGCACCAAATTCTCCTAATCCTCTAGCAAAGCTCATTACAATTCCTGAGAAGATAGACCGTTTTGATAAAGGTAAGATAATTGTTCTAAATATTTTACCTTCACTCGCTCCCATTGTTCTTGCTGAGTTGAGCATTTTCGGGTTAATTGATTGAAAGCCATTTATAACATGTTGATACATTAAAGGTAAACTTACGATCACTGCTGCAATTACAGCACCAACCCATGTAAAAATGACATTAATATGAAATACATCATCTAAAAACTGTCCAAAAATCTTATTTTTAGAGAATACAATTAATAATACAAATCCCATAACAGTTGGAGGTAAGACAATTGGTAGCATAATTACACTTTCAATAATTGGCTTTAATTTACCTTTATAGTTGAACATCAATTTAGCCAGAATTATACCTAAGATACATACGATGATTGTACTTATTAATGTTACTTTTATCGATATCCATAATGGCGTTAAATCTGGCATAGTCTTATCCCCTAACCTTCAAAGTGATATGCTTTAAATATTTCTTTTGCTTCTTTAGATTTTAAAAATTCAAACCATGCTTTTGCTTCTTTCTTATCTGTAACAAGTCCTGCTCTATATATAATTGGTTCATCTAATGGTGCATCTGCTAACTTAACTACATTATCTACTTTTTTATCTTTTCCTTTATACATATCAGTAGCATATACAAATCCAGCTTCAGCATTTTCTTTTTGGACGTAATTCAATACTTGTTTTACATCTTTTGCAAATACAAAAGTACTTGTCATACCTTCATATAAATCTTCTTTTTTCATATAATCTATCGCATAACGACCTGCTGGTACGCTTTTCGCTTCTCCGATAGCTACTTTATCTGGTGAGCTAACGTCTCTTAATTCTTTAACAGTAGAATTCTTATATTTTATGATAATGAGTTTGTTTTTAGCATAATCATAAACTTTAGAAACTTTATTTTCATCTTGTAGTTTATCAATATCTGAAGTATTAGCAGACATCATGACGTCTACATCTGCTCCAGCTTCTACTTGTTTACGTAAACTACCTGAACCACCATAGTTAAATTTGATATTTGTATTAGGATGTTTTTTGTAAAATTCTTTTTCCAGTGCTTTCGTTACATCAGTTAAACTTGCTGCAGCTGACACAGTTAATGTCTTACTTTCAGATTCCTTTTTAACTTTATCTTGATTAGACTCTGTGTTACAGCCAGCTAATACTAATAATAAAGCTATTACTAACATTAATAATCTTTTCATTATTTTGTTCCTCTCTATAGTAAAGAATGTATAAGCTTAATTTACACCTTTCAATATGTTTATGAAACACTTGTGTATATTTTTTCACAAATACTCCTTAAAATCTATCTTAATTTTTATAAATAGGCATTTCTCATTGATCTTTAAGGACACTCCCTTACTTTGTTATTATATAAAAATTTGCTAAAAGTTCTTTTTCTTTAACTATCAACCATTTATAAGTAATATTAACTTATCGAGAAATATATAAATGGGGAATATATATGAAAAATAATATGACTTATAATCAACCAATTTTAAAATTTAAAAACAATAAATTTATAGATACAACAGATTGTTACGTAAGTGAATTCCCTCTCACAATCATGATTAATGGCGAAGAGTTTGCTACTATTATTTGTTCACCAAATAATTTAAGAGAACTCGTTATTGGATTTATTGCATCAGAAGGTGTCATCATAAAAAAAGATGAAATTAAACAGATCTTAATAGATGATTCTAAAGGCTTTGCCCACGTAGAACTAACTAAAGAAATCAATCCTGATAATAAAAAGTATACACAACGAATGATTTCCTCTTGTTGTGGTAAAAGTAGAGCGTTTTATTTTAATAACGATGCCGTAACTGCTAAAGTATCTCAATCAAACTTAACCATTAGTCCTGAACAAATTATAAACATGATGGATAAGCTACATACAGAAAGCAAGATATTTAAAGAAACGGGTGGATTGCACAATGCAGCTATAAGTGATGGACATTATTTTTATGAACACCGTTCTGATATCGGTAGACATAATGCTCTTGATAAGTTATTCGGTTATTGTATAGAACATGATATTCCTATACGTAATAAAGTACTTATATTTAGTGGTCGTATTTCCTCGGAAATATTAATTAAAGCAGCAAAAATTGGTGTAGGTATTATTTTATCAAAATCAGCTCCTACTAATTTAGCAATTAACTTAGCAGAGGACTTAAATATAACAGCAGTAGGTTTTATTAGAGACGATAGCTTTAATGTTTATAGTCATTCAGAGAGAATCATTACAGATAATCAAGATTGAAAAAGCTTAATATAAGCACATTTTAATCCATCATCTACTCCCAATATAAAGATTAGAGGCTCGGACAATTCATGTGTCCGAGCCTCTAATCTTTATTCATATTCTTTAAGCGCTTCATATTGATAACCACTATATATATAACCTTGTTTGACGTACATATCTTTAGCAGTATCTTCACCATCCGCCACTAATATAATTGGCTTTTCTTTAGCAAAGTCTGCAACAAAAGCTTGCATCTTTGTACCTATACCTAACTTTCTATAGGATTCTCTTACAGCAAAGCTATCTAACTCTACATAAGTTTCATGATTCCAAATAAGTAATGTACCAGCTGGTTTACCTTTATAATATGCTAATACTTGAACAGGATTATCTTTATTTAATTGTTCTTTACTGACTTCAATTTTTAAATTTGCATAATCTGTACCGTATTTTTTATCATACTCATAAGAAAGATTTAAAAAATCAACAAGATTATCTTCATTAGTTGTTACAACATCAATATCATTATGATTTTTACTTATAAATTGCTTATCAGTATTAATATATAATTCAATCCAACTATATTCATAACCTGTTTCTTTTAAATACGCTCCTAAAGAATCATCTATCTTATGATTTTCAGGGAAGACAAATTTTAGAAACGGTTGTTCATGTTGATCATGTAATTTTTTTAACATCTGTTCATCTTTTTTGAATGTTTCTAAATCAGGCATGAGTTTATAAACTATTTTATTTGAATCATATTGAATATGCTTATCTAAAGTATGATATTGGATATATCGATCTGTTTCATTCAATACATCTCCATCTGTTACTATATCTATAAATGAAACCATGTTATTTCACCTCGTTAATTATTTCTTAACCTTTTAATTTCCGGTATGTTCTTTAAACTAAATAATAACATAGTTGCTAGTATTGCTTTAACAATATCTCCAGGAAGAAATGTAGCTGCTAATATGTATCTTTTTGAAATTGATATGTTCATAAATTCACCCATGAAAAATCCACCAATTAAGTTTAGTAATATTACCCCGATAATAATATTAACTGTTAATGCATATGCAAATGTTAACTTCTTCCACTTAAAATCTATAAATAAGCCAATTAAAAATGCAACAACTGGGTAACCAAATAAATATCCGGCAGATGGTCCGAAGAATACACCTAAACCACCTCTTCCACCAGATAACAATGGTAGACCTGTAGCAACAAGTAATAAGAATATAACAACACTTGTTGTACCTCTTTTATATCCAAGTAAACAACCTGCCAAAATAATACCAATATTTTGTAATACAATAGGAACTGGCATAAATGGTAGTGGTATTGGTGGTATAAATGCCAATACTGAAATAAATGCTGTAAACATTGCTATCATAACGATATCTTTAGTCTTCAATTTCTTCACTCCTAATATTAGATATCGATATTATACCACATTGTTAACTTCGTTTAAATATAGGTTAACGATTAGTTGCAAAATGTTGAGACTGCTCCATACAATGCTGAATCATTACCTTTAGATGTTGTTTTAATAATTGCATGACCATAATTTTCAGGAAGATAATCGTCTATAAACGGTTCAATTAATCCAATTAGTCTTTCTTCTTGTTTAGATATTCCCCCACCAATTAAAATTAGTTCAGGATCAAACATGATTTGAATTTGAGCAATACCTTCCGCAACGTGATTCGCCCATTCTTTTAAAATTTTCATAGCTTTTTCATCATTTGCGTATGCTTTATTAAATAATTTTTCAACAGTAATAACTTCCATATATTGTTCTTGAATGGAAGTTTTCAATGCTGTAGTTGATCCTCTATCTTCATATGTCTTACCCGTATTTTTATCATATAATAAATACCCGATCTCACATGCTCTATATTGTTTACCTTCTAATAATTTATCCTCGTAATACGCTCCACCAATTCCTGTACCTATCGTTAATAAAAATATAGATTTGACATCAGTATTGTAATCAATTAACTCACCTAATAATGCACTGGAAACATCATTGTTAATCTCAACATTTCCAGCGATATCTGTTAATGCTTTTTTAAAATTAGTACCATTATAGTACGGAATTGTCGGGCCAGCATATGTGATTTCCCCTTTTTTTGAATCTACAACACCAGCAGTAGATATACCAACATCAGGATTATTTAAGTTGAACTCTTGTTTATAAGTTTCGATAATTCTTATAACCTCTTTAACAATGCCTCTATCTTTATTATTTGGGGTCTTTACTTTTTGATAGCTATATAAATTTTGTTCTGAATCAATAACTCCAGCTTTTATAAAAGTGCCTCCAATATCTATTGCAATTTTCATAGTATCCTCCTATTTTGACAAATGTTGTGTCATCAACTCTTTCGCCAATTTAACATCTTTATTTGAGATGGCGTCTACAATTTGTTTATGTGTTTCACTCGTTTTGATATAGTCTATATCTTGCCCTTCTTCTTCAATATGATAGAAATACGATTGT
Organism: Mammaliicoccus fleurettii; assembly: GCF_002018435.1. Taxonomy (NCBI): domain Bacteria; kingdom Bacillati; phylum Bacillota; class Bacilli; order Caryophanales; family Staphylococcaceae; genus Mammaliicoccus; species Mammaliicoccus fleurettii. The sequence continues at coordinate 108,800 of NZ_MWJM01000004.1, forward strand.
ATAACTGAGCTCAGTTGTTCAAATAATATATTGCCTGTTGAATGCAAGATAGATTGATGGAATGCTTTATCGTTTTCATAATGATTTTTCACTTCTTCTTTAACGATAGCTTTCATCTGACTTATATCTTTATCTAATTTAACAATCTCTTCGATAGCAGCACATTCAAATATAATTCTTAAGGAAAGTAAATCTTGTTTTGAACCATTAGCGACTTGAAAGCTAAACAAGAAACCTTCTACTAAACTCGAAACATCTGGTGCTTTAATTAAAGTTCCCCTTCCTTGTACTGTTTCTGTTACACCTGTATGTTCAAGATAACTCAAAGCTTCTCTCACAACTGATCGACTTACGCCATACATTTCTGTAAATGCCCTTTCTGTTGGCAATCGATCTCCTTCAGTTAAACCTTTATCTAAAATATATTGCTTAATTTCTTGTAAGACTTGAGATTTTAAACTTTGAACTTCTATTTTATTTAATTTACTCATCATTTTTGCTCCAATTCTTCTATCCATTCAATAACTCGAGACAGATGCCTATTAATAATTGCATGTGCTAAAGATAAATCTCTTGATTCTATAGCTTGTATAATTTCACCATGCTCTTTATAAGACTTTTCAATATCCTCTTTATCAACAATTTGATTAAACTGATTTTTATCGAAGTACTCTTTAATTACTTTACTCATCGTAATTAAAGTCTGGTTGTCAGTAAATAAAATAATCGTTTCATGAAAGGCAGAATCATATTGAGCTAATTTTTGAGATTGCTCAAGTGCATTATAGTAAATTTCGTTTATATTTCTTAGTTTCGTTGCATCGATTGGAATTTTATTCTCGATAATTAATCGTATCGCACCTAACTCTAATATTTTACGGACTTCTAACAATTCTTTTATTTTGAAGCCATGTACTTTCATATGAGATTCAAACAACATAGATAAATGGTTGTTTTTATCAGTAATGAACATTCCACTTCCTGACTTAACTTGTATAAGCCCACTTTGTTGCAATCGACTAATTGCTTCTCTCACTACAGTTCTACTAACACCAAGTTGCTCGATTAGCATTTTCTCTGAAGGCAGTTTATCTCCATTTTTAAATTGATGTTCAGTTATATATTCTTTTAAATTTTCAACTGCTACATCAACTAACGATGTTCTTATCATCATGATTTACTACCTCCTCTTTAATAATTTATTTTATCATAATTAACTCTACAAATAATAAAAACGATTGACATACGTAATTGTATTCGCTTACAATATGATTATAAATTGGTCTGACAATATTATCAATATATAAATAAAAAGGAGTTTTTAAAATGAAAGGATTATATTCTGCTTTACTAGTACCGTTTGATGAAGAGGGAAATATTTTAGAATCTGGTTTAAGACAAATCATCCGTCAAAATATTGAAGAACAAAAAATTGATGGATTATACGTTAATGGTAGTTCTGGAGAGAATTTCTTAATGAATACTACTCAAAAAAAGAAAGTCTTTGAAATCGTTAAAGATGAAGTTGGCAATGAAATAACACTTATTGCTCAAGTTGGTGCAATAGATTTAAATGAATCAATTGAGTTAGGTAAATATGCAACTGAACTTGGTTATGATGCTTTATCTGCAGTGACACCGTTCTATTATCCATTTAGCTTTGAAGAAATTAAATATTATTACAATGCAATAATTGAAGCTACTGGAAACGATATGATTATTTATTCAATACCTGCTTTAACAGGTGTTAACTTATCCATTCAACAATTTGAAGAGTTATTCGAAAATGAAAAAGTTATTGGAATCAAATACACTGCAGCTGATTTCTTCTTATTAGAAAGAATTAGAAAAGCTTTCCCTGATAAACTGATACTTTCTGGATTTGATGAAATGCTTATCCAAGCAGCTGTTTCAGGTGTTGATGGTGCAATTGGATCTACATACAATATTAACGGTCAACGCGCGAGACAAATTTTTAATTTGGCAAAAGAAGGCAAAATCCAAGAAGCATACAAAATTCAACATGAAACAAACGACATTATAGAACAAGTACTTGCATTAGGTATCTATCCAACATTAAAAGCTGTTCTTTCAACTAAAGGAATTGAAGCTGGAGCTGTTAAACGTCCATTAGCACCTCTAGATGATGCTTCATTAGAAAAAGTTAAAGAACTCGTTTCAAAATACAACTTATAATTTATTGATGAACAAAGGGGATGTCATACTATGAATGAAGTAGGTTTTGGTACTGGAAACTGGATAGCATTAATCATTTATTTATTAGCAACATTATTAGTCGGCGTATACTTCACAAAGAGAGCCGGACAAGATACAGAATCATTCTTTAAAGCTAAAGGAAGGATCCCTGCTTGGGCTGTAGGTTTCTCAATATATGCCACTACTTTAAGTGCTATAACATATATGGGAACACCTGAAAGAGCATTCAATACGGATTGGTCTTACGCAGCTGGGAACATAGCTATTATCGCTATCATACCTTTGCTTATATATTTCTATATTCCATTTTTCAGAAAGCTTGATGTTACAACAGCTTATGAATATTTAGAAGCAAGATTTGGTATAGTATTACGTGTCATTGGATCATTAGCATTTACTTTATTTCACATTGGTCGTGTTGCAATCGTTATTTATTTGCCAACACTAGCCATTACATCTGTTTCAGATATTAACCCATATTTAATCGCTGCATTAGTAGGATTATTATGTATGGTCTATACATTTTTGGGTGGTATCGAAGGGGTTATCTGGAGCGATGTTATACAAGGTATTATTTTAATTGGTGGTGCAGTTGCTGTTATCTTCCTTGGTGCATTTCAAATCGATGGAAACTTTGCAACTGTAGCTCAAGAAGCGATGCAAGACAAAAAATTAATTTCTGTAGACAACTGGAAATTCGGAACAGCAGCGGCTGCAATTCCAATTATATTCATTGGTTCTATATTTAATAACTTACATCAATATACTGCCAGTCAAGATATCGTTCAACGTTATCAAACAACAGGTTCAGTATCATCAACAAATAAATCATTATGGACAAATGGGATATTAGCATTTATAACAATTCCTATTTTCTATGGAATGGGAACAGTTTTGTATTCCTTCTATAATAATGTATCAACATTACCAGAAGGATTTAACACATCAGCAATCGTACCATATTTCATACTTACACAAATCCCTCCATTTGTTGGTGGATTATTAATAGCAGCAATATTTGCAGCAGCACAATCAACAATTTCATCAAGTTTGAATTCAATTTCAGCGTGTGTCATTGTCGATTTAAAACAACGTTTTTCTAAAAATAATAACTCTGAACATGATGTATTATTTGCAAGAATCGTTATTATCATTGCAGGTATTTTTGGTACAATAGCTTCATTATATTTAATCAATCAAGAAACAAATGAAACATGGGACTTATTCTTGCTTGTAACAGGATTATTCGGTGTACCGATAGCCGGTGTGTTTGCAGTAGGTATCTTTACTAAAAGAGCAAATTCGTATGGCGTTATTATCGGATTAATCGTAGCAGCAATCGTATCTTACTTTATCGGTAAAACAGAAATCACACCATTTACAGTATCAGTTATTGGTTTCTTCATAGCATTTATCGTAGGATATTTAGCAAGCTTACCATTCTCAAAACATAATAAGAATATCGTAGGTTTAACAATCTATACAATTAACGATCAGTATGTAAAAGATACTAAATAATTTTTTATTAATAAATAGAACAAAACAGAGAAAATCCTAAGGTTTTCTCTGTTTTGTTATTTTCTAATATTGGGAGTAAGATGAATTGTGTTCCTTAGAAAGCTCTTACTAGCAGAATTCTGAATTGTGCTCCTTAGAGTGCTCTTACTGGCAGAATTCTGAATTGTGCTCCTTAGAAAGTTCTTACTGGCAGAATTCTGAATTGTGCTCCTTAGAAAGTTCTTACTAGCAGAATTCTGGATTTTGCTCCTTAGACACTACCTCTTATGGACATTTCTCGGAATTATGTCCCTTACAGTACCTCTTACGGACATTTCTCAGAATTATGTCCCTAACACTACCCCTTATGGACATTTCTCGGAATTTTGTCCCTAACACTACGTCTTACGGACATTTCTCGGAATTTTGTCCCTTACATAATACAAAAACGCGCATTCATTAGGCTAAACTAATGAATGCGCGTTAATTTATTTATAAGCATCTCAATTCTAACTTATATTTTTTATTTATCAGCTTTTTTAAGTAACTGTTCTTTCAAGTATTCACGTTGCATTTCTAATGAATATGGATCGTTATACCAGAATGTTTCTGCATCTATTTCAATTACTTTATCATTTTTAACTGCTGGTATAGATTTCCAAGCTTCTGTTTTTGTGAATTCTGGTTTAGGTTGTTCTTTTGATAAAGGTAAGAATAGATAATCTCCTGAATATTTTTCAATTTCTTCTTGAGATATTTTTTTCCATCCGTCTTTCTTAACATCTTTATCTACACTTTCAGGCATTTTTAAATCAAATGCTTGGTATAATACTTCAGTTCCTCTACCCCAGTTTTCACCATAAGTATATATATCTTTTTCAAATGCTTCTATAACTGAAACTGTTGTATCTTCACCGATTTTTTCTCTAATTTCTTTTCCATCTTTTGCTGTTTCTTTTTCCCATTTTTCTACCCATTCTTTAGCCTTGTCTTCTTTACCTACTAATTTACCAAGTTCTACTTGCATATCTAGGTAATTATGTTTTACGTAATCGTATGGAATTGTTGGTGCTATTTTTTCGTATTTCTTCAAGTTCTTATCTGAATTGTATGTAATGATTAAATCTGGTTTCAATTCTGCTACTTGCTCAACATTGTCTTCACTAACTTTCTTAATGCCTTTGATTCTATCTTTAAGAATTGGTGTTTGATCTGTTGAAGCTGGTACGCCTACTGGTTTAACTCCTAAATGTAATAATCCACCTACATATGATGGTGCCAAAACTACAATACGTTTAGGTTCTTTCGGTATATCTATTTTTTTCCCGTCGTCTAATTTATAACTTACTGTTTCTTTACTTGATTTAGTTTTGCTATTGCTTTCTTTATCATCTGATTTGTTACCACAAGCAGCAACTATCAATGCTAAAGCCATAACTAACGTTAAAAGTTTTCTCATAATTGTCCTCCAATTGATAATGAATATCATTCGCATCTTTGTTTATTATATAACTGTTATTATGTTATAGCAATAACATTTTTCAATTTTTATAAAACTTATTTACTAAAAATTTTCAAAAAAAAATCTATCGTAAAGTTAAGTTACACCGCTTCAACGACAGATAATAAAAATTATTTATTTTTAGCTGGCAATGTTTTAACAAATGTAAATAATACAACTGTTTGGAAAAACAGCATAATGCACAAACCAATTCTTATATATAAATGATCAATCATCCAAATTGAAAAGCCTACTACGATATATACACTTATTAGTAGTTCGAATTTTTTCTTTAATGTATACCCTTTATATTTTTGAAAATCTTCTACATATTCTTTATATACTTTCGTACTTACAAGCCATTTATGGAATCTATCTGAACTTTTTGCAAAGCAAAATACTGCCAATAATATGAATGGTGTTGTTGGTAATAAAGGCATAACTGCACCTATAAAACCTAAAACTGTTGCAATTGTACCTACCGATATTAACACGTACTTCATGTGGTAACCTCTCTTCAAACTGATACCTTCATTATAAGAATGTGGTATCTATAATTGCAAGTAAAAAAATCGCAACTTATTGTTTATTAATATCCCAAATGCTAAAATTAGTTAATTAACATCATTCAGAATTGAGGGACCATAATTGCAAAATAATCAGTTAAAAGGTACCATGCTCGTTATGTTTGGTGCTACATTTTGGGGGTTAGGTGGCACTGTTACAGAGAAACTATTTACTGAATATGGCTTACCTATTTCTTTATTTGTAGCAGAGCGTTTAATTTTGAGTGGCTTTTTCTTATTATTAATTGCTAAATTTATTCAAAAACAGCATTTAACACATATTTTTAAAGTTAAACATTCATTATTACAACTCATCATATATGCATTATTTGGCATGTTAGGGGTACAATACACATTCATGGCTACGATTGATAAGGGAAATGTTGCTATTGCCACACTATTACAGTTTTTAGCGCCAGTTGTTATATTACTTTATTTACTAATAACTAGAAAAAGTAAATTTAGATGGGCAGATATTATTATAATTGTATGTTCTTTATTCGGTACTAGCTTACTTTTAACGAATGGTGATTATTCTACATTATCTGTTCCACCAAATGCAATTGTGTGGGGATTGTTAACAGCTTGTGCTGCTGCTTTTTACACTGTTTACGCAGTGAAATTATTTTTAAATTGGCCATCACTTGTTGTTATTGGCTGGTCAATGTTTATAGGTGGAATTGCGTTATCTTTAATCAACTTAGATTTTTCTTTTCCATGGCATTTACTAGATTTGAGAGGTGCTATTTACTTTGCTTTTGTAATTACTTTCGGAACGATGTTTGCATTTTGGATGTATTTAGAAAGTGTAAAGTATATAAGCCCTCAAACTACTGCATTATTTGGTGTACTTGAACCTGTAACAGCTGTTATTTCTTCTGTTCTTTGGTTAAAGGTTCCATTCGGGATATATCAACTTGCCGGTATGATTGTAATTCTCGCTGTCGTTCTTTATATGTCAATTGGAATGAAACCTAGACGTAAAAAAAGGATAAAAGCACAACAAAATAGTGACTTTTAATAATAAAAAAGACGAAAAATTATCTAATGTTAATTTTTCGTCTTTTTTATTATTGAATGTTATTTCTTTCTTCTCGTGCTTTCTTAGCTAATTTTGTAATAGTGACATCATCCATTGGCGGATTATGTAATCCAGCACGAATATCTCTATAATATCTTTGTAATGGTCTTTCCATTTGTAAGCTTTTCGCACCAACGATTCTCATTGCAATATCTATAATTTTGATTGAATGATTTACGACAACATGTTTAGCTACACCGAGTTCAACATCTATTTGCGCATCAGTTATTGAAGGATTTAAATACTTATCTATCACACTATAAATATAATGTCTTGCTGTAGTAAGCTCTAATTCCATATTTCCGATATTTTGTTGTACTGCTGGAATATCAGCTATAACACCTTCAATACTTCCAGGGCTATATTCATTTGCAAAATCGATTGCATAATCACGAGCCGCTTGACCGATACCTAAATAAACTGCAGGAATATGAAGATTCCACGGATTTATATTATTTCCTCTCGGTCCATTAGCAACTTCTACTAAATATTTTTCGTGAATTTTAACATCGTCTAACACTAAATCATGGCTTTCAGTAGCACGCATACCTACCATATTCCAATTTTCAGCAATAGATAAGCCTTCTGTATCTCTAGGAATCAAGAAAAATCCAAGCGCTTCTTTTTCTGGGACATATGCTCCTACTAAAAAGTGTGTTAATCTTTGACTCATTGTAGTAAAAGTTTTAACACCATTTATAATATAATGGTCTCCTTTACGTTCAGCGTTTGTACTTGGTCTCGCCCCTCTTGTAGGGCTACCTGTTTCCGCTTCACTTACTGCTCTATTTACAATCGCACCATTCACAACTTCTTTTGCAAATTCGTCTAATAATTCTTTAGTCCATAATTTTTCTTGATAGATTTGGCCAACTACTCCCATATGCCATCCAATTGCTAAAGCTGTTGCACCGTCTATTTTACCTAATGTTTCTTGAAATAATACGACATCTTCTGGAGTTGCACCTTCTCCGCCGTAAGATTTTGGAAGTACAATTTTAGTATATCCTTCTTCAATTAACCAATTAATATTTTCATATGGAAATTCTGAATTTAAATCATTTTTCTCTGCATACTTTTGCAATGATTCTTTATGATCTTCTATTTTATCTATCCATTTTTTCTGGAATTCATTTTTAATAAATAAATCTCTACTCATTGTGTCCACACTCCTTAATAACACTTTATCATTGTACTTAATTGCTTTCAATATTAATCCGACTATATCGATAAGTTTTTAACAAAAGAAAAACTGCCAACTAAATCGGAGACTTTGTCGACAGTTTAAAACAAAGCTGATGATTCATGTGATTATCAGACTTTGCGTTTTATTTTAAGTGATTAAATATTAATAAGACTCCCCTAATTCATTAAAGTCTTGATCATTATATACATCTTCATCTAATTGACCTGTCATTTTAGCAGTTGCTGTACCAGCTAACATGGAATCATTGACATTCAATGCTGTTCTACCCATATCTATAAGTGGTTCAACAGATATTAACACACCTGCTAATGCAATAGGTAAATTCAATGTAGATAGGACAAGTATAGCAGCAAATGTCGCGCCACCACCTACACCGGCTACACCAAATGAACTAATTACAACTACACCTATAACTGATAGGATAAATGGTAAATCTATATCTATACCAACACTTGGTGCAATCATCATTGCTAACATAGCTGGATAAATACCTGCACATCCATTTTGCCCTATAGATAAACCAAATGAGCCGGCAAAGTTTGCTACGCCTTCTGGAACACCTAAACGAGTCGTTTGAGTTTGTACATTTATTGGTAAAGTTCCTGCACTTGATCTAGATGTAAATGCAAACAACAATGCTTCACTTGTCTTTTTAACGTATGTCACAGGGTTCAACCCAACAACTGACACTAATATTAAATGAATAATATACATTGTAATTAATGCGGCATAAGAAGCAAGAACGAACTTACCTAATGTCCATACTGCTTCAAAGTTACTTGTCATTACAGTTTTAGTCATAATCGCTAAAATACCATAAGGCGTTAATCTTAATACAAAAGTAACAATACCCATAACTAATGCATAAATCGCATCAATCCCTCTTTTAAGCAAGCTACCTTTTTCAGGTTCTTTTCTCATTACACGTAAGAAACTAAATCCTACAAATCCTGCGAATATCACTACAGCTATCGTTGAAGTGCCTCTAGCTCCAGTGAAATCTAAAAATGGATTTGCTGGTAATAATTCTATAATTTGGCTTGGTAAATTATTTGCTTCCATATCTTTAGACGTTTGTTCGATTTCTTGTCCACGACTATTTTCTACATCGCCTAAATCAATTTGTGAAGCATCCAAATTGAATAGCATTGCGTATATAATACCTACTAAAGCAGCAATAGCTACTGTTCCTATTAAGAAAGTAAATATCCAAGCTCCAACTTTAGCAAAATTTTGTCCAATCGTTATCTTTGTAAACGCAGATACTATTGAAATAAATATAAGTGGCATTACAATCATTTGTAATAGTTTCACGTAACCAGTACCAACAATATCAAACCAAGACGCTGTTGTTTCAGTAATTTTAGAATCCACACCATATATCAAGTGTAATGCTAAACCAAATACAATACCGATTCCTAAACCGATAAGTACACGTTTAGAGAACTTCACATGTTTCTTTGTTAAATAACCTAATAAACCTATAAATAGTAAGAAAACAATAATATTTATAACAATCCAAAACGTTTCCATTACTTGACCTCCCAATCCTTTTAATTCCGATACATTAAATAAGAATACACGTTAAAAATTTTATTTGCAATACGTTTTTATATTTCTAAATTTTTAGATAATTCATTAAAGACTCACGATTTCTTATCCTTAAATCTGAACTGAAATAATAAATCAAATTTAAGCATACAATTTTAAAATACAAAAAATAAAATACTCCCAATTCGTAATTATGAATTACGGCTTAGGAGTACTTTTCAGAACGTGAGTATATCATATTCAATTATGCAAACTATCTTCAAATTCCCATCCTTTTTCAGATAAAATATTTCGATAAAAAGAATCTTTTCCTATTAGTTTAATTTCATCTGCTAAACTTTCAACTTCATCCAAATGATGCGTAGTCAAAATAATAAGTCTCGATTCTTTTAAACTATTTAATAATTGGTGAATGTCATACCTAGATTTTAAATCTATCCCTACTGTTGGTTCATCTAAAATTAATATACTAGGATTACTTAATAATCCAATTAATAAATTGACCTTCCTTTTCGTCCCACCAGATAGTGCAGAAATTTTAGCTTTTCTTTCAAATAAATTAAGTTTTTCACAATAGTCTTCTATAAGATTAGAAGAAATTGATTGTTTACTAAGCGCTTTAAAAAATTCAATATTTTCATTTACAGTCAGATGTTCAAACAAAGCTATGTCTTGAGGAATATATCCAATTTTTTCTTTAATTTCTCTATTACTTAATCGTTCTCCAAAGTACTTAACTGTACCACCATTCGCTTTTTCTAGAGCTGTTATGATTCTTAAAAGTGTTGATTTACCAGCACCGTTTTCACCGAGTAATACAGTTAGTGTCTTGTCTTTAAAAGTCGTATTAAAATTTTGAAAGATTTGTTTATCCTTATAGCTTTTTGATAAATTTTCTATTGTAATCATCAAGACACCTCCTATATTTGGATATATAAATACAGACAACTAATCGCAATTGACCACATAATAGCCATAAATAACTTGTGGCTAAGTGTATTAATTTTAAATAACAATATACTTAAGCCAAACTCATATGCTATAAGGATACATAGTGTTGTTACATAAAATAAAATACTAAGTGACCATGACAGTATTAAACTCACAGTCAAAATGATTAAAAATAACAAAATAACATGTGTCATGACATAAAAAGTATATAGCTTTAATTTTGTGCCATTAAACATCATTAATCTGTCTAATGCTGCATTTTGCTTAAGACGTTGATGCAATACCACTTGGCTACAACTCACTAATAATAAAAGTGCAATTATTGCGCCAGCACTAATAGAAACATCCGCATTCTTTTTAACAGCATGGTGCTCCATTTTCGAGTGAGGTGTATCTTTTTTATATTCTTGTTTAATTTTATCCATGCTTACTTTATGGTCAGCTTTTTTTAAGTGATCTTGAATAATAACGGGTATCTGTTGTTTATACAAAGATTTACTAGTAACTTCTAAAGCAATTTCACCAATAAAATCATCTTTATAATATAGCAATAAGGCATCTTTTAATCGATTTTCTTTTAATCTATCACTGAAATCTTTTGGAATTTGTAAACTTACAATTGCTTCTTTCTTTTCAATAAAATCTTCAATATATGCTTCATCTTTCGAAATATGGATCACTTCTAAATACTTTGTTTGTTCTAAATTATGAATCAACTCTTTGGAAGATGCAGATTGATCCATATCTTGAACAGCAATAGGCATTTTGAATAATTTGTTTGATGTTGTTTGAGCCATTAAAACTACAGAAATTGTCAGAACCAATATTAACAGTAATACCACATATTGTTTCCATTGTTTCAAAACAACTAGATTGAACATTGGTTTCATTGGCGATACCTCCAATATATCGAGGTTGTCAGTAAGCCTATCATAATTAAAATATTCCAATAAAACATTGGGTGCAGATCAATAATGTAATTATTTAAAAATAGCTCAAGCAATTGATTATACACAATTGTAAAAGGTAAACTTTCAATCAAACCCCCACTTAAACCTTTTAAATAAATAATAGGAATGATCGCACCTGAAAAAAGCAAAATTACTAACGTTAATCCTATCTTCAATATATAGTTGATTGCATTTCTAAAAGCAATATCTATAAAGATAAATGAACAAGTTAAAAAGAATAAATAATATGACAAGCTCATAATAAGTGCATTTAAATTATACATTTCAAACTCCGGTTTAAGGAATTTAATTATTATCCATAAACCCACTACACTCCATAAAATTGTATAACCTAAACTAAATATACCTCTTACGATTGTGAGCTTTTCATACGAGAAATGGAACATGCTTAATCTTTCTTTCAATGCATCCTTTTGATTCATTTTTAAAATACTAAAAATAGAAAAGAAGAATAAAAATATAGATACAAAATAAATTGAAATCGTATAATAACTTAATGTATCAAATACTTTTACCGGTTCTTCATCAAAAGAACCACTTCTATTTAGCCCTGTAAATAACATATCCGTCATCATTGTTAATAATTCATTCTCTGTAGCATTTGGATAAAGTGAAGCATAAGACATTGCCCCACCCATAGATAACATTAACCGACTGTATACAGAATCTGTTAGCTGTAATATGATAATACTTTCCACTGATTGTGTATCAAAAGTATTAACTACAATTGGTAACTCTCCATTTTGATAAAAAGCTTTTGTCATTCCGTCCTTAAATATAAAATACCCATCAATTTTCTTTTTTTCTAATAAATTATGTGCTCGTTTCTCATTATAATGCTTTATTGAAAGATCATTACCTAATGATTGACCATCTCCAATAGCATTTAAAATCAATTTTGTTTCTTTAGACTGATCTTTATCAACTATTCCAATTGTAAAGTTGTCATCTTTTTGATTCATCTGGTTAACACCAATCATAATCGCTAACACAGCTATAAATAACAATAAAATATAGACAATTAAATACCACTTTTTAATTAAAAAAGAGTGGTATATGTTGAACAATTTGATTGTCGACATATTACCACTCCTCTCTTAATTATTGAAGTTCTTTAGCAAGATCTTCACCAATTTTTTCAGTTTTATCTTGCATTTCTTTTGTTAAATCCTCAACTTCTGAATCTGATAAACTATTAAAATCAATTGCGCCATCTTTTTTGAATTTAATGTCTTTTTTCAGTTCAGTATTACCATCCATAATTAACTTGATATTCTCTCCATTAACATCGAAATCGACATTTAATTTTTGCTTTTGCTGATTATTTTTAGTGTCAGTTGTCAAATTATGGTCGTAGTTAAGATCAAACGGTTGACTAGTTGCATCACTGAACGTTAATTTACCTTTGTCAGTACGTTTATCTCCATCTACTTTAGATGTGTTATCTAATTTTGCAGTTGTCTTACTGTATGAATTTTCTTCAATTACTAAATCATATTTATCTTTAATTTCATCACCATCAGTTGATTTACCTTTTAATGAAAGTCCACCATCTTCTCCTGGCATTGAAATTTTGTAATCTACTTGAACACCATCATCAATAACGTTTGTACCTTTGATATTAACTTTTTTATTATCTTGATTTGTAATTGTTAAATCACGTTTTAATATTTCTTTACCATCTACATAAATAATAGAATTGACTTTAGGATATTTTGATTCCTTTTCATCCTTAGCGTCTTTTAGTAAATCATTAATTTCTTTGTCGTAATCTTTGATGTTACCTTGTTTTTCAGCAATATTTTTGATGTCTTCATCTTTTTTAGCTTCTTCAAGCATTGCTACAGTGATTTTTTTAGTATCTTTAGAACTTAATTTCATTGTTAATTTTTTCAATTCTTTTTCATCATCGAAAATTTTAACTTTTTCTTTATCTTTTTTAAAGTTATCATCATCTAACTGATCAACGAACAAATCGCTATAACGTTTAGATATTTTATCAATATCATCTTGAGATATTTGTGAACCAGATAAGATTGTATTTAAATTTAAAGAATCATTTGTGATCTTTTGTCCTTCAGTAGTTTCTAAAGGTTGACCTGATGCTTTTTCAACACCTTTTTTAATTTCATTATTTTTCACTTTGTAAACATCGTTAAATAATGGTGATTCTACATATTGATTATTTTTATCAGCACTCCATTGGAAGTTTCCAATTTTATTATCTGCAATTGTTGGTTCAATACCTAATTTTGAATTTTCTTTTTTAGGATCATGCCCTACATTTAACACTAAATTAGTAGAATCAACTACTGATTTTGGAACACCTAACTGTGAAATTAACGATTCAGGTAGTTCCGCTCCAAATTTTAATGAAGTTTCATATGACTCATCTTGCATTTTTTCTTGAAATTCAGCTTCATTTTCAAATCTATCATTGAAATATTCTTTCCATGATTTTGCAGATTCTTGTTCACTTAATAAGTATGTATTCTTCGGCGTATTTGTTAAAAAGTAATATGTTGCTGCTCCACCAATTCCCACTATTGCAATAAATGCTACTACAATTCCTACTATGAGTAACTTTATTTTAGTAGACATATAAACACCTCTTTTTTTTTATATTTATAATAATATCATAACAAATATTACAACTATATGGCATAATAATTTTTAAATATTTATATTTTTTTGAAAATACACATTTTTCCTGGTTTATTATAACTTTCAATCATTTTATTTTTATTTATTTTGATAATTTGTAATTTTGATGGCCACAATGCTGGAACGACCATTTTATTTTTGATACTTTTCCATAATGGATCTATATAGTAATAATGATTATCGTCAAAGCCTATTAACAATGTAACATGTATATTCGTCACAAACTCTTTTTCTTTATTTCCTAACTTGAATGTTTTATTTATCGGAGTCTGTCCTAAAGTTGTATGATAAATAACAACAGGGTTACCACTTTTAATTATTTTCTCTAAATCTTTAAGTTCTGTTCCAGTGCCATCTACTATATCAGTATCATATCTATTTAAAAATGAGGCTAATACATTAGGAAATATCGTTTGATGGTGACCAAACTTAATAAAAAAATGATTCCCTACATATCCTTTCTTTGGATCATAAGGATGAGTTGGCCAATCTCTCATAATGGTCGTCGCATCAACCTTTTTATTATAGTAATTTAACAACATTGAACATGAAGTACCTTCACATCCCATCATCATCGGAATAGGAAACAACTGACTTTTAGGTTTTACATTTAATAGTACTTTCATAACAGGACTCCTTATTTATAAATAACTATATAGTATAAATAAAATTAAAGTGCACCATAATGATGCACTTTACACAATAAATTTATAATATTTCGGCTTCGATTTCCATCAATAAATTCTTTATCTTTTTATGTTGTATTTTTGATACTTGGATGGCTACTGTTCGCTCATCTTTATCATTTCTTTTTTTAGAGATAAGACCTTTTTCTTTTAAATTTTGTACTGCTTTTGAAATATAATAAGGCTTGAATTTAGATTGTTTAATAATGTCTTTTACATTATAACAATCTTTCTCTCCTTTATATATATACACAAGTATATATATTTCTTCAAAAGACAATACAAACTCACTCTTAATTTTAGAAAGGTGGTCTTTCGCCTTTTTACTAATAAGTACTAACTCAACAATATTTCTGATTGATACTGATACTGTTTCCATTGCAAGCAACTCCTCAAGTTAAAATAGCTAGTTGTTGAATTGGTATATTGTGCAATCTTTAGAGTCTATAGCATATTTTTCCTTTTCAACACAATGAATTAATAATATTTATTATTTTATAATGAGTTATAAAAATATTCAATAAATTTTCAATAATTGACTTTTCAACATTCATATTTTTAGAATAAACGCTTTAGTATCAAGGGTTAAAGCGTTCAATCTTTAAAATGATTACCTATGTTCAATATTGGTTTTTATTATATTTTAAAAGTTTATTACTTTCCAAATATAAAAAGAGCGTACATTTAAGATCTAAATGTACGCTCTTTTTATATTGCTATTATTTTTTCTTACCAAGTGTATCAACAAAACTTAATGCTGATAAACCTAATAGTGTTAATGCATGTTTAGCACCTTTAAAGCCATGACCAGCTTCATAATGTTTGTATGCAGCTACGCCCATAACTGAACCTACAATAACTGAACCTAATCTAGATAATGATTTGCTGCATGTACTTAAGAATAAGAAAATTGATCCTACTAATTCAAGTCCACCTGCTATTTTCATTGAGTTTCTTGAAAGACCAAATCCTTCTTCAAATTGTTGAGCCATACCGTCATCATCTTTTACTTTTGGTTTACTTGCATCAAAAATTTGTTTACCTACATATACATTTAATAAATATCTTAACATTATTTAAATTCCTCCTTATTTTTCATATATTCATCTACTAT
The DNA here is from genome assembly GCF_002018435.1 of Mammaliicoccus fleurettii. Lineage (NCBI taxonomy): Bacteria > Bacillati > Bacillota > Bacilli > Caryophanales > Staphylococcaceae > Mammaliicoccus > Mammaliicoccus fleurettii. The sequence goes on from NZ_MWJM01000004.1 coordinate 124,806, forward strand.
CGGTTTTACCTTTTCTCCTAATAGTTGAATAGACTTTAATACTTTTTCATGTGGCATTGAACCTACTGGTAAATGTAACATAAATCGATTAACACCAAGATCTTCATACAGTTTAATAATTTTTGCTGCAACTGTTTCAGGACTACCTACAAACAATGCACCGTGGACAATTTCTTGTTCGAATTTCTCTATTGAATAAGGTGGCCATCCACGTTCTTTACCTAATTGATTAATAACATATGAACTAGATGGATAATATTCTTTTTTAGCTAATTCATCAGTATCGGAAACATAACCCCATGAGTGAGTCGCGATAGGTAATTGTGATGTATCAAAGCCATTAGACTCTGCTACAGCTTTATACATTGCTACATTACGCTTAAAGCGACTTGGCGCACCCCCAATAATAGCATAAGTAATTGGCAATCCCAATTTTCCTGCTCTCATCGATGATTCTGGATTGCCACCTGTAGCTAACCAAATTGGTAATTTATCTTGTACAGCTCTAGGAAACACTTGTAAATTATCAATTGCAGCTCTAGTTTGACCTTGCCAGTTCACTGTTTCATTTCCATTGATTTCTAGTAATAAGTCCAGTTTTTCTTTATAAAGTAAATCGTAATCTTTTAAGTCGTAACCAAATAACGGAAACGATTCTATGAACGATCCTCTACCAGCCATTATTTCTGCTCTACCATTACTTATAGCATCTAATGTAGCAAATCTTTGATATACTCTTACAGGATCATCAGAAGATAATACTGTTACTGCCGAAGATAATCTAATATTACTTGTCTGACTTGCTGCTGCAGCTAGTACAGTAACTGGATCAGAGACCGCATAATCTTCTCTATGGTGCTCGCCTAACCCATATATATCAAGACCAACTTTATCTGCTAGTTTAATTTCTTCAACTACTTGATTTATTCTTTCATGTGCAGAAAATGGTTCTTTCACACCATCAATAGGTGATATTTCAGCAAAAGAGGATAATCCTAATTCGAATTTCATATTCTCACCTCGATATAATTATTATACTAGGTATAATTATAGTACTAAAATAAAAAATGTCAACATTTAAATTCTAAAAAAGTAGCAGTGGTAAAAGCTATTGTCTTTAGCTTTTATCACTGCTACATATTAAATATCATTTTCTAATTTACAAAACCTCATGATTGCAGATTTTAATGGCATTTCTTGTTCATATATTCTAATCTGATCAATTGTTTCAGGATTTAAATAAATATATTTAACTGGTTCATCATTATTAAAAGCAACTATGGCTTCACCATCATCTGTACCTTCAAACATTCTATCTACATCTGAAAAGAACTGACCCAAAATATAAATTAATGCATCACTATATCGTTCTCTATCTCTTTTATATGCTTCTACTTGGCTATCTTGAATATAATATGCATCTACAATGGTCATACCATCTATATTAATAGGTTCATTTTTATTAATATTTTTTAAATGATGTTCTTTTTTAAAAAATTTAAACATCGCCAATATCCCCTATCACAGAAATTTAATTTGATTTACTTCTTTGATATTCTTGATATTCAAAGAATACTTGGAACAACATAATCAACATTGCAGGATGGTATTGGTTACTTATAACATTAATACCATGATTAGAAGCCACTTTAAACCTTTCAGACTTTGTTTCCATAACATCTTTACCATCTTGATCCGTAACTTTAACTGAGCGAGAGATAAATCCAGACTCAAATATTAAAGAATCATTTTTTGTTCCATTAAAAATGATTTTTGGCTTAAATCCAAATCGCGTTTCAAACGTACCTATCTTAGTATCATTTTTAAAAACTTCCCATACGTTTTTAAAAGGCGTCTTAAACTTACCTTCTAATGATCGTTCTTGCAAAACTTTATACGATCCACCGTCAAATTCGATTTTGAAATTATGCTTTTTTCGTCCTAGTAATGCAAATGTTTCTTGTCTACTAGATGTATAGTACAAACTCAAAACAAAAGCTGGATTATTTTGTTCATCGTAAATTTCAATTGGCTTTGTTGATGCTCCCCAAAAATTTTCCTTAAAATGAAAATGAGTCATAATAGCCTCCAAAATTACACTTATTTAATAACTTCATTTTACCATAGCTAAATTTTGTTCACCATAATTATTGATATACTCTGCTAGCACTTCCTCAATAATTTTGTTTACTTCTAATTCAACATTTTTATAAATATCCACTAATACAACCCTTTCATCTTTTTCATCTCTTTTTTTACTGACATATTTTAATTGAACAAGTGTCTTTATAGATTTGTTAATTTTAACTAAGTCCCATCCAAATTTATTTTTTATATCTTTTAATGTACATGTTCGTTGATTTCTTTGTTGAATAAATAGCAAAATCATAAAGTGATCTATATTTATTTTGTATTTATTACTAATGGTATTATGCATTAATGCAATACACGCATTTAATCTCAAAATATAATCTAACAAATTATTTTCAGTAATGTTAAAATCGATTGTCCTTAAATCATTATGCATACTCATTTCTATATGGTGAATTAATTGATTAATTTTTTTTTGTGACGAGTTTCTACCATTATAAGGACTTTTCTCTCATCGATTTTTGATCTCTCTTTTTTAAAGTAGTCCAAGTTATGTAGATATGAAAGAACATGAGTTAACATTGTTTGATTAATAGCAAGTACTTCCTTGATTTCTGATGAGTTAAACTCAGTTTTCTTTTTGTTATCATCTATATATTTCAAAACTTTTAAATGGTAAATATTTAATGCATATTCTTTTTTTAAAATTTTCTTCGCTTGAATATTTAAATAATGTAAGTTTAGTAAATTTTTAATTTGTTTTTCCATTGTAATACCACCTTAGTTTATTTTTTGTTTTATATAAATATGCTTAATAACATCTGGAGAAGTATAAAACTGAACAATTAACTTCCCAGTTTCTTTTTTAAAACTTACTTCGGTATCCTTATTGTTACCTTCACTTTCGCTATTTTGATTAATTAAAATTCGATTATTTTTGATAAAGATGTCATGATGTCTATATTCAATTTCACCTAACTTAAAACCATTGATATTTAGCCTTTGATGCAATCTATTAAAAACTTTCATATTTGGGAAAATAATAATTTGATATTCATTAAGATAATGTGTCATCAGTATCAAACCATTGAAGTAAACAATATCTCCTCGCAAACGTTTTAAAGTTAGTATCAATTCAAATAGTTGATACTGACTTTCCTTATTTAATTGTAATTCTTTAATCATGAGATGGCTGCTTTGTGAAGGAATCATACTATCTATCCATGTATCATCAATAATCATTGAAATATTTTGATTAAATTCGATACTCCATTTAAATATTGATATTAGTGACTCAATTCGATTAGGGATTTTAGGTTGATAGAAGATATTTAACGAGGGATTATTTTTCAATATAGATGTTATATCTTTGTCGGAGTCTATTTCATGATGTACTTTACATGCTATTTGGTTTTTGTCACCCATTTTATGAGACATTCGCTTTGCTAAATAGTTGTTTTGTTTGTTAAGTATCAATATCACATTAGATTCTTTTAAGTATTCTTTTATGATTTTAGAAATACGATTATATTGGTGATACGATGCATCGATATAGAATTGAAAACTGCGTTGTCCATAAAAATATGTGCAATCTGTTAAATAATTTAATAATCTCTTAAAAAACATTATAATTTCTTCTAAATTTTCGTTTCTTGTTAACTTTACCTCGAATGAAATATCAAATTGGTGTTCTAATGAAAAAGAAAACATTTGATGTACAAGTTTATTATTTTCAAAATTCGACTGAAATAGCTCATAAAATAGCTGATTTGAAAATAACAATCCATATAAACCAATTTCCCTTCTCATAGATAACAACTTTGATTGTTGAAAATTATTAGTAAGTGATTCTATATTTCTAATATAAATTAGTAAGTTTGGAGTTGTAATTTTTGAACTTAGTTTATTTTTAAAATTTATATCCATATTGACATAGTCAATATCACTATCTGTTAAATATTTGATCTGTTCATTTAACTGCTCAAAATTTTGAAATAGTGTCGTGTTTTTATTATGAAATGGATAGTATTGATCATTTTCAAGTTGTTTTCTAAATTTCCCTGGGGTAATTCCATATTTATTTTTAAAATGGCCAATAAATCCTGATTCATTTGTAAATCCATTATCATTCGCTATTTCAGATATTAATTTTTTAGAATACATTAAATCAAATGTACTGTAAGATAAACGAATAGCACTTATTAAATCCCGATAACGCATACTCGTTACTTCTACAAGCCTGTCAGAAAACCACCTTACAGATAATAATGATTTTGTCGCTACTTCCCCAATATACAACTTATTTTTATAATTATGATACATATAATCTATAGCTTTATTTATGTCATTAGTCATGCTATATTCAACTGTTTCATCTAACTCTCTATATAAATGTAGTGTCATAACTAACTGGTTAAGATGTTCAAATACTTTATTTCTCTTTTCTTTTTTACGTTTATTATTTAAGTAATTTACAATCAACTTATTCATATAGAATCTGAGCATACTCGAATCAAGTTTATCTTTGTTAATGTAGTACCTTTTATTAAATTGAAAGAAATAATCAAGTTCTACTCTTGATAAACACAAACTTGCAATGACATTTTTCTTAGCCGATAAAATACGGTAATGATCTAAGTCATTTATAATAATGAAGTCTTTCGATTTATATTTTTTAGTTTTACCATTTATAGAAATATTACTACTTCCTTCTATTATATATAGTATTAGTAAACCTATATTAAATTCTGATTGAACATTTAAGGTTTGATAAAATTTCAAATTACAATCAATCAGCATTTTAAACACCTCTATTCAACTTGAAACATCTTTATTTATAAGTAAGGATAATTATAATTCAACAAATAATATTAAAAATACTTTATTCTTGACTTTTTATTATGAAATTTTGTACTTATTTTATTTCCTTAAAAGCTATAACTTTTATATAAATCAAATATAAATAATATTATTAATTAGCAAAGTCAAATATTTTATTATGTCTTAAATATTACAAACGTGTAACAAAGAAATAGACTTTCTTCGATTTTACACCTAGAAACACCGTTGCTACAGCATTTCTTAATCATTGCGAAATGTTCGGAATTATTACATGAAATCATTAGATATTTAAATTAAATTACAAAGCTTTAACATTCAACACAAAGTAATTCATTTCTGATAAAGTAGATTTTGTTGATAAACAGCAGAGAAAAAAACTTATTAGAAAAAAACATAAAACATATACGAAAAAAATATTTTTAAATTATCTAGGAGGATTTACAAATTATGAAAAAATTAGCAACAGCAGCAATCGCAACAGCGGGAATCGCAACATTTATGGCACATGACGCAGACGCAGCAGAAAACAACCAAGGATATAACCCAAACGATCCTTATTCTTATTCTTACAATTATACAATCGACCAACAAGGTAACTACCATTACACTTGGGAAGGTAACTGGAATCCTTCATCTCAATATGGTAACCAAGCTCAACAACAAGTAGCTAACACTACATCATCAAACAATACAGCTTCTTCAAATAACAAAGCAGCTTCAAATACAAATTATTCACAACCAGCATTCAATGCTGCACCAAATGGTGGTGGTTTAGGAGATTCAAATAATTCTTCTTCAAACCAAAATAACGTACATGTTACTACTACACAAGCACCATCATCAAGTAACAATGCAACTACTACATCAAACTCAAGTTCAAACGTTAGCACTACATCTACATCAACTTCACGCCCATCAACTGGCGGAGGAGCTAACTTATACACTTCAGGTCAATGTACTTATTATGCATTCAGCAAACGTCCTGACTTAGGTAGCACTTGGGGTAACGCAAATAACTGGGCTAGCGCAGCAGCTCAATCAGGTTACACTGTAAACAACAAACCAGCTTCAGGTTCAGTTTTACAATCTACAGCTGGTGGATATGGTCACGTAGCTTACGTTGATAAAGTAAACTCTGACGGTTCTATCCAAGTTTCTGAAATGAACTACCAAGGTGTTGGTGTTGTTTCAAGTCGTACTATCTCAGCTTCAGCAGCTGGTTCTTACAACTACATTCACTAAGAATAATATATAAAAAAGAGCAATCATATGATTGCTCTTTTTTTATGCTTTTATTTTTTTAATACCTATACCTGTGATACCATAAAATGCTGCGAAGAATACACATAAATAGCATGGCACTGCCCACCAGAAGAAATCTCCTAACGAAACATGTAATAAATCACGGTAATAAATACCTGATGTCCCCCACGGAATAAATGGTAATACCATCGTTCCACAATCTTCTAATGTTCGAGATAGATTTACACGATCCAACTTTCTCTCATTGTACATATCCATCAATAATACACCAATCATAATAATCACAACTGATGCAACACCGGCAGCAAATACAAGTATTAAACTTCCAGCTATTGTCACTAATATAAGATGTGAATCTTTTGAAACTTTGCTAGATATAGTTGTTAATATAACCTTCAAACTACCAGAAGCTTCAACTATCCCTGCAAATGCATAACCACAAAAAATAGTAACAACTATTTCAGTCATACTCATAATGCCACCACGTTTAACGAGATCTAGCATTGAATTCGATACTTCATTACTTGATAAACTCGTCATACCTATATCGAATCCGTTCATTGTCACATTAAACGCATCAACTATTTCAAATCCATTGTTTATAACACCTACAAACATGGCTACTAAACTTGATAACAACATCATTGGTACTGTTGGTTTTCCAATACTAATACCGGCAACAATAACGATTACTGGTAACCATACCCAAAAATTTAAATTAAAAGCCTCACCTATATTATTTAATAAAATATTCATACGTTTATTTTCAATATTTTCAGAGCTAAATTGCAATCCTGCAATAAACCATACAATTAATCCAATTATTGATGCAGGTATTGTTGTCCACATCATATGTTGAATATGTTTAAATATATTAACTTTAGTTACTAAGGCTGCTAAATTAGTTGTATCAGAAAGTGGTGACATTTTATCTCCAAAAACACCACCAGCTATTACAACACCTGCAACCATACCTGTTGGAATATTCATTTCACTAGCAATTGCAATTAAAGCAATCCCTGCAGTTCCAACCGATCCCCATGCAGTTCCTGTTGCTACAGATGTAACTGCTGTAATAATAAATGCTGTTACTAAAAAATATGTCGGATTAATCAATTCTAATCCATAATAAATTAATGCTGGAACAGTGCCGGAAAACATCCATGTCCCTATTAAAATACCTACTGAAAAAATTATGTATATAGCTGGCATAGCTGTAGCGAGTCTTTTTGTAATGCCATCTTGTAAATCTTCCCATGATAAACCTACTCTAAATGCTATAAAACTCGCGTATACCGCTGCAATAATTAATAATGGTTGAATTGGATAATGCAATATACCAAAACCAACCAATACTACTAGTCCCATTACTACAATACTGGAAATCGCTTCAAACAAAGTAGGTAGTCTCTTCATATAATTCCCCCTCTACTTATAAAAATAGACAAAAACTTCATTTTATATAGTAAAAAAGCAGTTGCAATTTATGCTAACTACTCATCATCAAATTATTAATAACGTAAATATAATATTACAAGAAAATGACAGTCGTTTTCTCACAATTTAACCAAAACCCTATAATGATAATGCTAACCCCATATTACTAGTTGTCATAATTTCTCAAGAATATTACTAAAAGATTGAATAGCATTATGATTAAGTAACAACTGTATGAAAATCAACACAAAGCTAAATTCATCTGTTAAAGTAATATTTGTCGTCGGAAAACGACATAACTAAAACTCAAATTATAAATTAAAACATATACGAAATTCACGGAGGAATATTTAAAATGAAAAAATTAACAACATTAGCAGTACTAACTACGGGATTAGCAACAACAGTTATAGGAAGTGGAGAAGAAGCTTCAGCAGATACTTATAATAACACTCAAGCTTCTCAACAAACTCAAACTCAAAACTTTAGTTCTAACTATACTAATAACTATAGCCAAAATTACAACACTTCAAACATGAGTCAGTCATTTTCTTCATCAGTAACTCAAACTGCAACTCAAACATCAGGTTCATCAGCTAACTTATACACAGCTGGACAATGTACTTATTATGTATTTGACAAAAAACAAGCTGACGGAGACCCAATCAGTGCAACTTGGGGTAACGCTAACCAATGGGCTTCAAATGCAGCAGCTGACGGCCATACAGTAAACAATACACCTAAAGAAGGTTCAATCTTACAATCATCAGCTGGAGCATTCGGTCACGTAGCTTACGTTGAAAATGTAAACTCAGACGGTAGTATCGAAGTTTCAGAAATGAACTACCAAGGTGAAGGCGTAGTATCATCTCGTACAATCTCAGCATCAGAAGCTGGATCTTACAACTACATTCACTAAAAAATAATGAATTATAATATTATAAACTCTCCCAATCCTTTAGATATAATTTAGGATAGGGAGAGTTTTTTTATGTGCGTTTTTATAATGTAGATTTCGGTTATGGTTAGTGGCAGAATTCTGGATTGTGCTCCTTAGACTGCGCTTAGTGGCAGAATTCTGGATTGTGCTCCTTAGACTGTTCTTACTGGCAGAATTCCGAATTGTGCTCCTTAGACTCTTCTTACTGGCAGAATTCTAAATTGTGCTCCTTAGACTCTTCTTACTGGCAGAATTCTGGATTATGCTCCTTAGACTCTTCTTACTGGCAAAATTCTGAATTGTGCTCCTTAGATACTACTTCTTACGGACTTTTCTCGGAATTTTGTCCCTAACAACACTTCTTACGGACATTTCTCGGAATTATGTCTCTTACACACACTCTTACCACCATTTTTTATAATTGGCTATTTGCTTTGAAAATTGTATACTTAAATTAATCAAGGAGGGAAAAGTTATGAATAATAATGAACAAAATCCATTTCAACAGTCAACTTTAAATGAAGATAATGCTCAATTGCATCAAAATACAAATACCACTGATGATGATAGATTATTCGGTATGTTGATATATCTTACAAGTTTCTTTACATCTCTATTTGGACCACTTATCATATGGTTAATTAAAAGAGATGGTTCACCTTTTGTCGATAGAGTTGGTAAAGATTTCTTAAACTTCTTTATTTCATATACTATTTGGAGTATTGTTGCTGGTTTATTATGCTTAATTTTAATTGGCTTTATTTTAATACCTATTTTAACTGTTTTACTATTCGTATTTACAATTATAGGTGCTATGAAGTCTTATAACGGTGAAACTTATTTACCACCGTTTTCAATTAGATTCATAAAGTAATATTTTTAAGAACACTTTTATCCATAAAAGTGTTCTTTTTCTTTTTTAGAGAAAAACTGATTAATTACTATAATAACTAATGATGATAAAATTACGTATACTCTTATACTCAAAAGAGAGTACTAAATTTGTAAATCCCCTTTTCAAACGTTCTTTGTGCACTTCCATAGAAGGAAGGCATAATTTTTTTTTGCATTTTATACTACAGTGCTTTAAAGGAGGAGTTTTTTTGGATCAAAAATTGAAAAAACCAAGAAGAAGATATATAAGCTTACCTACACAAATATTAATTGCTTTAATATTAGGTGTTGTTGTAGGTTATTTTTTAAATGGACAAGATCAATTAATTAAATTTATACAACCTGTTGGTGATATATTTTTAAATCTTATTAAAATGATTGTGATACCTATCGTATTCTGTTCACTAGCATTATCAATATCTAATGTTGGTGACATGCATACAGTTGGTAGATATGGTTGGAAGACGATTTTGTATTTCGAAATTATCACTACTATCGCAATTGGATTAGGTATCCTGTTTGGAAACCTGTTTAAACCTGGTTTAGGAATAGACGCAAACAAACTTCCTAAAGGTGATATTTCTAAATATGAACAAACTGCTGATGCAGCAGAGAAATCTACTTATGGGAATCATATGATTGATACTATTGTTGGAATTATCCCTACAAATATATTCGAAGCGTTAACTGCAGGAGAATTACTTCCTATTATTTTCTTTGCTGTATTCTTTGGATTAGCAATAGCAGCTATAGGAGAAAAAGGTCAACCTGTCAAAGATGTTTTAAGTGGTACTTTAGAAGCAGTGTTCTGGATGATACATAGAATTTTAAGATTAGCGCCTTATGGTGTCTTTGCTTTTATTTGTGTAACTATCATGACATTCGGTTTATCTGCGTTAATTCCACTTATAAAATTAATGGCAGTTGTAGTTGGAGCTATGGCTTTCTTTATTATTGTCGTATTAGGAATAGTAGCAAAAATTTGTGGAATTAATATATTCTCTATTATTCGTATATTAAAAGATGATTTATTATTAGCATTCTCTACTTCAAGTTCAGAGACAGTACTTCCATCTGTTATGGAAAAAATGGAAAAGTTCGGTGCACCAAAAGATGTTGTATCATTTGTTGTACCAACTGGATACACGTTTAATTTAGATGGTTCTGCATTATACCAATCAATAGCAGCATTGTTTGTTGCACAGATGTATGGTGTGCATTTAACACTTGTAGAACAATTGATATTAATGTTTACTTTAATGATTACTTCTAAAGGGATGGCAGCAGTTCCTGGTACTTCAATAGTTGTTTTAATCACAACTTTAGGATCTATGGGCCTTAATCCTGAAGGTTTAGCATTAATTATAGGTATAGACAGATTATTAGATATGATGAGAACATGTGTTAATGTTGTCGGCAATGCACTTTCAACAGTCGTTATCTCTAAATGGGAAAATAAATATGACGCTAAAAAAGGACAAGAATATCTTAAAACATTTAAAAAAGCTTAAAAAAAAGATTCGGCTAAGGGGAGCCGAATCTTTTTTATTTTGTTTTATTTTAATGAATCTTGAATTTTTTTAATTTCATCTTGTTTTAAATCTACAATAATTTCTCCATCCTTAGTATCTTCTTTTAAAGCAACTTTAGCTTCTTCAGAATGATATAAGTCCGCTATTTTTTTGTAAGTTTTGTTGTCTTTATCTTTCGTATTTGCTGCAATAAAGTTAATGTATGGTTTAGCTGCATTTGCATCAGGATCTTCTAAGTATATTGGATCTTTCTTAGGATCTAGCCCTGCTTTTGAAGCAACACCATTATTAATGATAGATATATCTACTTCGTCTATTGCTCTTGCTGTTTGTTGAGCATCTACAGCTTTAATATCTAAGTTCTTTTTATTTTCAACAATATCTTTAGGACCTCCATCTAAACCAAAATTCTTATCAAGTTTAATGTACCCTGCTTTTTCGAGTAGCTTTAAAGCTCTAGCTTGGTTTGATACGTCATTTGGAATAACGACTTTAGCTCCGTTCTTCAACTTCTTGATGTCTTTAATTTCTTTAGAATAAATCCCTAATGGCGCAAAGACTGTGGTTCTAATCGGTGTAATATCCGTTCCTTTATTTGCTTTTTCAAATTGATCTAAAAAGGCAAAGTGCTGGAATGAGTTTAAATCAATATCTCCATCAGATAAAGCTTTATTTGGAACATTGTAATCGGAGAATTGTTTGATTTCTATATCTATTCCATCTTCTTTAGCAAGTTCCTTCACTTTATCCCACACTGCTGTATCATTTGAGGCAATGCCAATTGTTACTTTTTTATCGTCTTTTTTGTCTCCACAAGCTGCCAATATCAATACTAATGCCACTATCAATGTTAAAACCTTTTTCATTCAAAGCACTCCTTTAAATTTATGAATAATTAATAACTTAACTTCTTCTAACAAGTCTAGATAACACATTACCTAAAGATTGGATGAGCTGTACCATAATAACTAGTATGATAACTGTAATTATGATAACGATCGTATCAAACCTTTGATAGCCGTATGCAAGTGCTAAATCACCTATACCGCCACCTCCAACAGCTCCTGCCATTGCTGTAGCACCAATCAATCCTATAATTGATGTTGTTAATGCTAAAATCAATGAACCTAAAGCTTCTGGTAATAAAAAATATCTAATTATTTGAATTGGTGATGCCCCCATAGAATGAGCCGCTTCAATAACACCAGCATTTACTTCTAATAATGAATTCTCCACTAGTCTAGCTATGTATGGTGCTACATATATTGTTAATGGTACAATCGCAGCCGATGTACCTATGGATGTACCTACAATTAATTTTGTGAATGGTACGATTGCAATTAATAAAATAATAAAAGGTAAAGATCTAAAAATATTTATAATTGGATTGAGAACATAATAGATAATACTGTTCTCCCAAATACCATTCTTTCTTGTTATAACGAGTAATATACCTAATGGAATACCTATCAAAGCACCAATCACTAAAGATACTGTTACCATATATAACGTTTGATATATCGAATCTAATAATTGGGATGAATCTAATGATGAGCCAAACATTATGCTTCAACCTCCTCAAACTCAATATTTAATTCATTTAAATATTGAAAACTATTTTGAATTGCTTTTTGCTCTCCATTTAAGCGTAATGTTAAATACCCAACTGGAATACCTTGAATATCAGACATTGAGGCAAATAAGACATTAATTTGAACGTGATACTTAGTAATTAAATCATTAATTATAGATTGTGTGACTTGCTCTCCATCTATATATAACTTAATGTCTGTTGCATTCTGATTCTCTGGAATTAATTTACGTAAATTCGGCGAAATATCTGTTGTAATTACTGTCGAGACAAAGTTCTTTGCAGTTAGTGTCTGAGGATGACTGAAGACGTCTAATACCGGTCCTATTTCTATCACTTTCCCATTTTCCATTACTGCAACTTTATTACATATTTTTTGAATAACACTCATTTCGTGAGTGATTAATAGTATCGTAACGCCAAATTGTTCATTGACTCTTTTTAACAATTTCAAAATGGAATCCGTAGTTGCTGGATCAAGCGCACTAGTTGCCTCATCACATAATAGTATTTTTGGATCCGTTACCAGTGCTCTAGCAATTGCTACTCTTTGTTTTTGTCCTCCTGATAATTCATTTGGATACTGCTTTCCTTTATCCTCTAATCCAACAAATTTTAATAACTCATCAACTTTTTCTTTAATTTTGCTTTTATTTGTTCCTTGTAAAACTAATGGCATCGCAACATTATTAAATACAGTTTTAGAATTTAATAAGTTAAAATGCTGAAATATCATACCAATATTCTTTTTTACACTTTGCAATTCTTTTTTTGAATATTGATTGATGTCATGCCCATTTACAATAACTTCTCCTGATGTTTTTTCTTCTAACACGTTTACAAGCCTTACTAAAGTACTTTTACCGGCGCCACTATACCCTATAACACCAAATATATCTTGTTCTTCAACTTTAAAACTTACATCTTCTAATGCTTGTATTTTAGAATTCTTTTGTTGGAAAACCTTATTAACATTTTTAAACTCTATCATATGCAATTATCCCTTCGAATTCTTATTAATATGATAAGAATTATATTGATGTTTATCATTGTCGTCAACACTAAATTTCAAATTTTTCTAAATATTCTTATTTTAAGATAGTATTTTTACTCATAATTTATTGAAATCCAATTACTATATACTTTTTAATTAATGTAAGCGTTAACAATATTTTATTGACAATTTTGTGACATATTAATAAAATGAAACCTAAGATGTATTTTTACATTTAAATAAAAGGGGGTTATTTTAATGGCAGAGCATGATTATAAACGTTTAGCGAATGATCCGAAATTTAAAGAACTTGTTAAAAAAAGAAATGCTTTTATTTTTCCTATTTCTATCTTCTTTATTATTGCTACACTTCTTTTCCCAGTATTAACCGGTTATACAACATTCTTAAATAACATCGCATTTTGGAATATTTCATGGGCATGGATTTATGCACTATTGCTTTTTATTATGGTTTGGACACTTGTAACTTTATATATGCGTAAAGCTAAATCTTTTGATAAAGATGCTGAAGCATTATTAAAGACATATAGAGAGGAGCAACAAAGATGAATCCAATAGTAGTTATAATGTTTTTAATATTTGTCAGCATTACATTATTTATTACATATTTTGCATCTAAAAGAACTCAATCGACTAATGACTTTTATACAGCAGGTGGAGGCCTTACAGGATGGCAAAACGGTTTAGCTATTGCTGGTGATTACTTATCAGCAGCATCATTTCTAGGTATCGCAGGTGCAATTGCATTATGGGGCTTTGATGGTTTCTTCTATAGTATCGGTTATTTAACAGCTTATCTAATCGTATTGTATATTGTTGCTGAACCATTAAGAAACTTAGGTAAATATACATTAGCTGATATGATCGCAGCAAGGTTTGAACTTAAGAAAGTTAGAGCAATGGCTGCAGTTTCATCAATCACAATCGTTATTTTTTATATGTTGGCACAGTTAGTTGGTGCTGGCGCGCTTATTCAATTACTGTTTGGTATTCCTTATATACTAGCTGTCATATTAGTTGGAATTATGATGACTATATATGTACTTTTTGGAGGTATGACTGCAACAAGTTGGGTACAAATGGTTAAAGCTGTGTTATTGATGATTGGTACAGTTATTATCACGTTTTTAGTTTTACTTCATTTTAATTTCAACATATCTACAATGTTCGGAGAGATGCAAAACATCAAATCCGCCGACTTTAAAGGAGATTTTATTAATCCAGGTTCACAAGGTAAACCTCCATTAGATAATATATCGCTAATTATAGCTTTATTATTTGGTACAGCAGGCTTACCACATATTCTTATGCGTTTCTTTACAGTTAAAGATGCAAAAACAGCTAGATCCTCTGTAATGTGGGCAACTTGGATTATCGGTATTTTTTATATATTAACTATATTCTTAGGGTTCGGTGCTGCAGCTTTATTAACTCGTGAAGAAATCATTGCTGCTAACCCTGCAGGTAATATGGCCGCACCGTTATTAGCTGCTAAATTAGGTGGAGATTTCTTAATGTCATTTGTTTCAGCAGTTGCATTTGCCACTATCTTAGCTGTAGTTGCAGGTCTTGTACTGACTGGGGCATCTGCATTTGCACATGATATTTATGGGCAAGTTATTAAAAAAGGGAAAATAACAGAACGTGAACAAATGAAAGCCGCTAAATTAGCTTCTTTAGCTGTTTCAGTAATATCAATTGTATTAGCACTATTTGCTCAAAACTTAAACGTTGCATTTTTAGTATCACTAGCATTCTGTGTTGCAGCTAGTGCAAACTTACCAGTAATCGTATTTACAATATTCTGGAAGAGATTTAATACTCAAGGTGCAATTGTCGGTATAGCTGTAGGTCTAATTGTTTCATTAGTACTTGTTATACTAAGCCCTAATGTCATGAATCCTGATGGAACAGCATTTATTACAATGTCACCTATCTTCCCGTTATCTAATCCTGCTATTATTTCAGTACCAGCAGGTTTCTTAGGAGCATTCCTAGGTACCTTCTTAGGCAAGACTGAATCTCATGATAAATTCAGAGAAGTACAAGTTAAGGCAGCTACAGGTATATCTACTTCAGATATTTCACATTAAGATAGAAATGATTTTTATCAAAAAACAGACGAGGCTGAGACAATTAAATTGTCTCAGCCTCCATTTTGTAGTCAAATCCGCTTTTACTGTATCTCTTATCAGCAATTTTACCTAAATCTGCTTTTAACGCATCACTTATAAGTATAATCGTAGAAAAAATGCATATAAAAATAGATCATTAGTAACGATTTTGTAGTGCGGACGCCTGAGGGAATCGTATGCGTGAGAGACTACAGGCTCGATCCATACCCCTAGGCAAGCATGCACATACAAAATCGTAAGCCTGTATATAAAAATAGATCATTAGTAACGATTTTGTAGTGCGGACGCCTGAGGGAATCGTATGCGTGAGAGACTACAGGCTCGAACCATACCCCTAGGCAAGCATGCACGTACAAAATCGTAAAGTATTATAAAAAATAAGCATATCACTATAAACTTTTAAAAAATCAGTTAAGTGATATGCTTATTTATTTTGAGTTAGAATTTATGTCCCAAAATCGTCTGTTTTAATTACAGTTCTATATCGAAGTGTTCTCTCTATAACTATATTTAAACAAATAGCTTCAGAGCATATTTTATTCTAATTTAGCTTTCTGCAGAAATTTCACTTTTTTACTTAATGATTTTGATGATAATCTTTTTAGCATATTATTTCTTATTTTAATCTTCAATGTACTTGAAGTTTGTGCTGATTTACCAATCTTTCTTGATTTTAAAATCACCTTTTTAGTATGCTTCGTTCTTAATTTATCGTAACGTTTCAGTGCTGATTCAATATCTCTATCATTTATTAAATTAGTTAATGTCACTGCATCTTCTATAGATTGTCCTGCCCCTTGTCCCATGTTAGGTGTAGTAGCATGTGCAGCATCACCTATTAGAACAACTCTTCCTGATATAAATGATTTTAATGGTGCTAAATCATACATATCATGTTGCAATATACCTAATTCTTCTTGAGCATCTAATACTTTCCTTACTTCATTAGGGAATTGGTTAAAGTAAGCTTGTAAGTGTGGTTTTTCAAATGATTTAAATTTCAAGTCATTTTCTTTAGCATTCATTGTACAGAACCAATAAAGTTCATTATCTTTTAGAGGAACAATTCCAAATCTCCCTTTATGACCCCAATATTCTAATGCTACTTCTTGCTCAATATCTAAATTTTCATTTACAACACCTCTAAAGCAAGTGTATCCAGCATATTTAGGTATTGCTTTCGGATAAATATTCGTTCTAACTTTCGAGTGAATACCATCAGCAGCAACGACTAAATCGAACTTTTCTTCAACGCCATTCTCAAAATATAGACGAACCGTGTCTGCTGTTTGTTTAAATTCTTTTAATTCATGATTTAAATATATACGATCTGATGGTACATAAGTTTTTAAAATTTCATGGAGTACATTTCTATGAATCGTTATATTTTCATGCTCATCTTGATTCATTATTAATGAATTTAAAAACACATCTAAGTCAGATCTAATTTCTATTTTTCTTAAAGATGCGCCTTCTTGTTCAATAGCATAAGCCATTTTGTATTGTTTCAGTGCTTTTAGTACATTGCTTCCAATTCCTAAACCTGCACCTACTTGATCTAAACTATTTCGTTTTTCATATACTGAAACATCATGCCCAGTTTGGCAAAGTAATCCAGCAGCAGTCAGTCCACCAATACCTGCTCCAATTACAGCAATTTTCATTTTGTTCACTACTTTCTTTGAAATAAAAATTAATTATATAACTACATTTTAACATGAACAAGTATATAAATGAGGCTAAGACATAAATTTATCCCAGCCTCTGATCATTATATTAGCAGTAGATAACTGGATTGAAAGTTTGATTATATCAAGCTTTTTCCTGTCACTTTAATTGTTATGCACATGCTTTACCCAAGTGTGCTTTTAAGTAATGCAGTATAAGCAATTTTCAGCAAAATTGCTTATAAGAATAGTCATAAAAGTAGATTTGAATACAAAATAAAGGCTGAGACATAAATTTGTCCCAACCCTAATGTTATTTGTAGTAATCTTTATATACTTTTGATTTTTTTAAATTATGGTCATCATAATAACTTTCCATAATTTTACCTATACTAGTTGCCCAGCTTACATCAGTTGCATATAGATGTTGCCCTGGATTATATGGGTTCCATCTCATTTTATATAATGTATTCTGACCATTACTGATATAGTCTTTCTTCACAAATTCAGCTCCACCAAGTATTGCTTTCTCAGGTGAAGTCCATCCTTTTTTACGAGCATAACTACTACCTGTTTCAACTGCATCTTGGTCAAAAGCACCAATACCATAAAAGTTATAAAATTTCTTTCCGTTAGACATTTTAACGCCACTTGCTAATTCTGAATTACCGTTACCAGTTTCTATAAAAGCATGGCTAAGTAAATAAATTATATTCACATCATATTTTTCTTGAGCATTCATAAAAGCTTTTTCTTTACCTTTAAGTACACCCTTATCTTTCAAAATATCTTTAACTTGTTTTTCAGATATATCGACTTTCTCTGAAATATCAATGAATTGAAAATCAGTTTTACTTTTTTCAACATCCATATATTTATCTATCTCTTTTTTATCAGCATACACAAATTTATTATCTTCTTGCGTTACAGCAGGCGCGTCACTCTGTACTTGAATTTCAAGCGCTTCTTCATAAGTATGTGTTTGGTGATCTTTAAAAAAAGGAGACTCAAAAATAAATAGTAAAACAATAAATATAATAATAATAATGAGCCCTAATATTAAAGAGAACCTATCTTTCAAAAAGTTAATGATACTCACACCTTTTCTATTTATATAAGCAATGTTACTGTTTAAACTTATCTTATATTTTCTCAAATTTCAATCAAATAATATTTAAGATAAAAAGAGGCTGAAACAATTAATTGTCTCAGCCTACTAATTATTCACTTCTACTCATACCTCTTAAGAAGTTAAGTAGTAATGTTACACTTTGATTAATTTCAGGATCTTTTAATGCACCTAGTAAATCAGTTATAGATGTTTTCTTATTTGGATTTGCTCTGTTGGCTACTTTCATGCCATTATTAATTTTGTTTACGAATGTAGAAGTCTCTTCTATATCTAATTCTCCTAGTAAAAATAACATTTGCCCGAGATTACCTACAATTCCTTCGTATTGTTCTTTATTTAGTTCACTTACTAAGTTACCTGTTATAACTTTTCTTTGTACAATTGCGGCATGAAATGCATCTAGTGCTTGAGCTTCTTCAAGTGCATCAAGGATATCTATCCCTTTTTCGATTGCTAATTTACGATCAGCTAATCGTTCTTTTAGTTCATTCATATTTTCTTCTATTATATATTCTTTACGCTTATTCATACGTTTTATGACTTTTACTCTTTCACCCATTATTTATCGCCACCTTTACCTGGGAAAGTGTATCTTGATTGTTCCCATTTATCTTGGACTCTTACACTAATTTGTGGTTGTCTATGACCAAATCGTGAATTATGCTTAGGAATTGGTGATTCCCCTTTTTTAGTAATGACTTCTAGTTTAGCGTAATTATCTTTGTATGCTGGTGTATTCGTATCTTTATCTACATCACTGTCTGTTACAAAGTTTGGAGCACCTTCATTTTGGTCATTTAATGGAATATAAATGTAATTTCCTGTCACTCTATCCGTTACTTGAACATTCACTTCAGTAGTACCTACTTTAGAAGTTATTTTTACTCTTGCACCATTTTCTATACCATGTTCTTCAGCCAGTTCTTTCGAAATTTCACAGAAGTTTCTTGGTAATTTATATTTTAATCCTGGTACTTGGTAAGTCATATTGCCTTCGTGGAAGTGTTCAAGCACTCGTCCATTATTCACATGTAATGACATTTCTTCTGTTTGTTTAGATTCAACATTAAATTCTAATGGATAAAGTCTTGCTTTTCCATCTGGGAAATTAAATCTTTCTGTATATAACAATGGTGTATCTGTACCATCATCATTCATTGGCCATTGTAAACTATCAAAGCCTTCTAATCGATCATAAGTTACACCTTTAACTAATGGCATTAATTCTTGTGCTTCATTCCATATTTCACTTGGATGCTTATAATTCCAATCTGCACCAAGTGATTGAGCAATTAATTGTATAATCTCCCAGTCAGGTTTAGAATCCCCAAGCGGTTCTAATGCTTTGTTAATTCTTTGAATACGACGTTCTGTATTCGTAAAAGTACCATCTTTTTCTAATGATGGAGAGGCTGGTAATACAACATCAGCAAATTCTGCAGTTTTTGATAAAAATAAATCTTGAACGACTAAGAAATCAATTTTTTCAAAAGCAGATCTTACGTAATTGATATTTGCATCGACTACGCCTGTATCTTCACCTTTAATATACAGTGAGTGCAGCTTTCCTTCATGAATACTATCTATCATTTGATGGTTATCTAATCCTCTTTCAGAGTCTAAGGAAACATTCCAAGCCTCTTCAAATTTATGTCTAATTTCATCATCTGATACATCTTGATATCCAGGGAATGTATTTGGCATACTTCCCATATCACTACATCCTTGAACATTATTATGTCCTCTCAATGGATACGCACCTGTACCTGGTCTCATGTAATTTCCTGTAATTAACAATAGATTAGAAATAGCTGTACTTGTATCACTTCCAACACGATGTTGAGTCACACCCATTGCCCAACATATCGCTACCGAATTAACGTCAGTAATTTGTTTGGCAATATGTTTTAATTCATCTTGGCTAATACCCGTTTTATTTTCAGCATATTCTAAAGTAAATGAATCTAAACTTTCATAATATGATTCAAAGTCATTTACCCATTTTGAAATAAATGCTTTATTATGCCAACCTTGGTCGATTATATATTTCGTCACTGCTGAAAGCCATATTAAGTCTGTACCTGGTGTAGGCTTGTAAAATTTATCTGCACGTTCAGCCATTTCATGCTTTCTAATATCAAATACATAGAGCTTTTGACCTAATAGTTTATGTGCACGCTTAATTTTACTTGCTATTACTGGATGTGCCTCTGCAGTATTCGTACCTACTGTAATAACCATCTCTGCTTTTTCTAAATCTTCTATTGATCCAGAATCTCCACCATAGCCTACTGTTCTGAATAAACCTTGTGTTGCAGGTGATTGGCAATATCTAGAACAATTATCTACATTATGCGTACCTATAACTTGTCTAGATAACTTTTGCATTAAATACGATTCTTCATTTGTACATTTAGATGAAGATATAAATGCTAAAGCATCTTTACCATGTTGATTTTTTATTTGAGAAAATCTATTGCTAATTACGCTTAATGCCTCATCCCATTCAACTTCTTGGAAATATCCTTCTTTTCTTACGAGTGGTTTTTTTAATCTTTCTTCAGAATTCACATAGTCCCATGCAAATTTCCCTTTAACACATGTTGAAATATGATTTGCAGGTGAATCTTCATGAGGTAAAACTCTTAAAATCTCTCTATCTTTCGTCCAAACATCAAACGAACATCCTACACCACAATATGTACATACTGTTTTAGTTTTCTTAATCGTTTCTTCTCTCATTGCCGCTTCAGAATCAGATATAGCAAACAATGGTCCATAACCCGTTTCAGCTTTTTTAGTGAGTTCAATCATAGATCTTAGCAGTCCAGGTTTTTGGTCGGTCATATAACCAGTTTTACCTAACATGTTATTTTCCATTAAAGCATTACAAGGACAAACTGTTACACATTGACCACAATTCACACAACTTGATTCATCAATCGCTTTATCGTTATCCCAAATTACTCTTGGCTCATTTCTCTTCCAATCAATTGTTAAAGTTTCATTGACTTGCACATCTTGGCATACTTCAACACATCTACCACATAAAATACATTGATCAGGATCATATCTATAAAATGCACCATAGTCCTTTTCGTAGCCTTTTGAAGTAAAAGGTGTAGATTGATGTTCTAAACCAAATTCACC
The DNA here is from genome assembly GCF_002018435.1 of Mammaliicoccus fleurettii. Classification (NCBI taxonomy): domain Bacteria; kingdom Bacillati; phylum Bacillota; class Bacilli; order Caryophanales; family Staphylococcaceae; genus Mammaliicoccus; species Mammaliicoccus fleurettii. Next base: position 146,494 of record NZ_MWJM01000004.1, read on the forward strand.
CATAGTATTATGAATTTCACAATCACCATTATTATAATCACAAACTGTACAATATAATTCATGGTTTTCAAGCACTCTGTCCAATGCTTGCTTTTGAGCCGATTTCACTTTCTCAATTTGTGTATTCACAACCATACCATTTTCAATCATAGTACTACATGCACGTTGAAGCTGCCCATTCACTTCAACAATACAAGAATCACAAGTTTCTACTGGTCCAAGTGACTCGTTATAACAAATAGAAGGAACAAAAGATAGTTTCTCTGCTTTTATAAAATCTAAAAGTCGCATCCCTTCTTTTATAAGAAAATCTTTACCATCAATAGTTACTATTTGATGCTCTTGCATATTGATTTCCCCCTTTATTTAATTCTGCCCATAAAAGTCATATTCATACGACTTATCTTTGATTATAATTTTGTAATTTTACAATTGCAAATAATACTCGGGGCTTATCGTTTTTAAAATTATCAGAAATTTCTAAATTCTTATTGATTGATTCCCGGTTTTTTGATAATCTATCAATATTCTCATCTTGAAAGAAGGTTTACATATGATTACTTTAATCACGAGCATCATCATACTGATTTTAGGTTATGTTTTTTATGGAAAATACATAGAACGTGTATTCGAAATATATCCTCAAAAAGAAACACCTGCATATAGTAAGCAAGATAATATGGACTTCACTCCATTGCCAGCTTGGAAAGGATGGATGATTCAATTACTTAATATTGCTGGCCTAGGTCCAATCTTTGGAGCTGTTGCAGGCGCTTTATATGGACCTGTAGCATTCATATGGATTGTAGTAGGATGTATCGTCGCTGGAGGTGTACATGATTACTTCTCAGGTATGCTAAGTTTACGTCATGGCGGTGCACAATTCCCAATGCTTGTGCAACATTATTTAGGAAAAGTTACAAGAGCATTTACTGATGTCATTTCAGTAGTGTTGATGGTATTAGTTGCTGCAGCATTCGTTGCTGGACCAGCACAACTTTTAGCTAGTAAAACACCAATATCATTTTTGGTAGCTTTAATTATTATATTTACATACTTTATACTTGCAGCAATTTTGCCTATAAATAAAATTATAGGTAGAATTTATCCTATTTTTGGAGTTATTTTAATAGTAATGGCTGTAAGTGTAGTTGTTGCCTTAATATTCAGCGGAAAACATATACCAGAAATTACAGTTCACAATTTACATCCAAGTGGTATTCCTGTATGGCCATTACTTATGGTGACTATATCATGCGGTGCTATATCTGGATTCCATTGTACTCAAAGTCCAATTATTTCTAGAACAGTTAAAAATGAGTCAGAAGGTAGGAAAGTTTTTTATGGTGCTATGATTTCTGAAGGTGTAATTGCATTGATTTGGGCTGCTGCAGGGATGACTTTCTTTGGTGGCACAGAAGGATTAGCTGCAAAATTACAATCAGTCGGACCAGCTGGAGTAGTCGATCAGATTTCAGTAGAACTATTAGGTCCATTCGGTAGTATACTTGCACTTTTAGGTATCATTATACTCCCAATTACTACTGGTGACACAGCACTTAGAAGCTCAAGAATGATTATAGAAGATTTTGTAAAAGATAAAGTAAATATCAAACCAAAAGTACTCATGATTTCAGCAAGCTTTGCAGTAGGTATACCTGCATTCTTCCTCTCAACTATTGATTATTCATTCCTATGGAGATATGTAGGATTTACTAATCAAATAGTAGCTACCGTGATGCTCTGGGTTAGTGTTAGTTATTTGTTGAGATACAGTAAAAATCATTTAGTAGCAGGAATACCCGCCTTATTTATGACTGGTGCCATAAGTGTATATGTATTATATGCTCCAGAAGGACTTTCACTTCCTTACCAAACTTCAATAATAGGCGGAGCAATTGTATTCTTAGTCATCGCATCATTATATGTTAGAGCTATTTTAAAACAAACAAATCCAAGTACAATCCCTTCACCAACTAGCGACTTATATACATCATAATTAGATAAGAGGCTGAGACAATTAATTCGTCCCAGCCTCTTATCTGGTTATAAAGCTTATTAGTATAGCCTTTCCAGTCATTAATCTATCAATAAAATCAAAACAATTGTACTATTATAAAGTAAAGCACTTTTAAATAAGGAGAGATACTTATGACTATAGATGTTCAATCATTAAAAAATATATCCCCTATTATTTCAAATATTGCTCGTGGCGAAGAAATGTTTTGGAAAAATCCAGACTATCTAAACAAACAGTCTTTTCCATTTACATTGGACGATGTGATTGATGCTGAACAAAGATTGACTCGTTTTGCACCATATATTGCAAAAGTCTTTCCTGAAACTCAAAATAACCAAGGGAAAATTGAATCTCAAATTTTTCAATTAAACCATTTTAAAAAGACTCAATTTCCACATTTAAAGGGCAATCTTTTATTAAAAGGTGACCATGCGTTACCTATTTCAGGTTCTATTAAAGCACGTGGTGGTATTTATGAAGTGTTGAAATTTGCTGAAGAAACTGCCATTAAAGAAACTGATTTCACTGTAAATAGTGATTATAGCCTTTTAGCAACAGATTACTATCAAGATATATTTTCTAAATACCGTATTGCTGTTGGATCTACTGGTAACTTAGGTTTAAGTATTGGTATTATGAGTGCACAATTAGGTTTCAAAGTTACAGTACATATGTCACAAGACGCAAAAGAATGGAAAAAGGACCTCTTAAAATCAAAAGGTGTTGAAGTTGTAGAACACATTCAAGATTATGGTTATGCTGTAAAAGAAGGCAGAAAAATCGCTATGAATGATCCATACTGCCACTTTGTTGATGACGAAGCTTCTAAAGATTTGTTTTTAGGTTATTCAGTGAGTGCTTTAAGGTTGGAAAAACAACTTAAAGAAGCAAATATTAAAGTTGATCAAGACCATCCTCTATTCGTATATTTACCATGTGGTGTCGGCGGAGGTCCTGGCGGTGTTGCATTCGGTTTGAAGTTAATCTTTGGTGATAATGTTCACCCCGTCTTTATAGAACCTACAGAAGCGCCTTGTATGGCATTAGGTATGATTACAAAGTTACATGACGGTATATCCGTTCAAGATGTCGGATTATCTGGTAAAACTATTGCTGATGGGTTAGCAGTTAGCCGTCCTTCAAAATTAGTAGGTACTATAATGTCCACACTTTTATTTGGCTCTTGTACAGTCGAAGATAATCAATTATACCGTTACTTAAAAGCTTTAAAAGATACTGAAAATATATTTATCGAACCTTCAGCTACTTCCGGATTTCATGGCTTGAAATATATTCATGATTTAAATTATGATTCACAACATGCTACACATATCGTCTGGTCTACAGGAGGAAATATGGTTCCAGATAAAGAACAATCTATTTACTATCAACAAGCAATTGATATAGAAAGAAGGAGTTATTAAGATTGATACTACTTATTATATTAGGTGTTGTAGCTGGATTATGTGTACCGTTACAAACATCGATAAACACTAAATTAGGCAGCTATACTAAATCACCAATCCTTTCATCTTTTTATTCATTTCTAATTGGAACCATCGTTCTAATAATAGTCAATTTAATAATGAATCCACAAAAGTTATCACCATCATTTATGATGAATCAAGATTTTTCTTATGTATGGTTTACTGGAGGATTACTTGGTGTTGTATTCTTAACAGGTAATTTACTATTGTTACCTAGAATTGGTGCAGCTTTAACAGTTGTCATGACTGTATCAGGTCAAATTATTATGGGAATATTCATTGACCAATTCGGCTTATTTAATGCTGATATACATCCAATAAATTTAGAAAGAATTGCTGGCGTAATTATTATGTTACTGGGTATATTATTAATGAATTACAAAAAATCATCTGACCGAATTATTACGACTAAATCGCAACATACAAATTATTGGATGGTATTAGGTATCTTTACTGGTTGTCTTCCCCCTATTCAAACTGCAATCAATAGTGCACTCAGATATGAAGTACAGTCATTCTATTTTTCTGCATTAATTTCATTTGCTATAGGGACTATCGCTTTATTCATACTTTCATTAGTACTCGTTAGAAGAATTCGTTTTAGCTTTCATCACCCTGATCAAGGGACAATTAAGCCTCTTTACTTTATAGGAGGCGCATTAGGAGTAGTATTTGTTACAACTAATATTCTTTTAATGCCTGAGCTTGGTGCAGCTTTAACACTAATGGTTGTTATTTTCGGACAAATGTTAATGGGATTATTGATTGACCACTTCGGTTTATTCAATACACCTAAGTTTAAAATTACAGCAAGAAGACTAATAGGTGCGACATTAGTTTTCATAGGTATTGTAATACTTAAGTTATTCTAATCTATTTATAAAGGAGGACTCTGAATGGATCTTTCAATAAAATCTGGAGACGGCATGCTGAACATACGCGTTGGTGCTATTATTAAAGATAAGCACGGTTACTGTTTTCACTATGATAAAAAACATGAATACTACACATTAATTGGTGGCAGAGTGAAATATTATGAAAGCTCAGATTCTGCTATTAAACGTGAAATCAAAGAAGAATTAGGCATAGAATGTGATGATATTTATTTTGTATCAACTATACAAAACTTTTTTGAATATGAAAGTACGTCATACCATGAAATTTTATTTATTTATCATGTCACATTAAAAGAATCTTTAAATGATTTAAACATTCCAAACAACCCAAAAATAGATTACGTTTCAGTCGGGATTTCAAATATTCCAGAAATTAATCTTCATCCTAGAAAAGCAAAAGAAATTATTTTAAAGAAAATTGATGTCCAACCCTTATTTATAAATAGAGATAATCCGAAATAAAATTAACAAAAAAAGAACGCATATTTTAGCGTTCTTTTTTTGTTAATTATAGTTCTTATAATCAATTAATCACTTAAATTCTCATTTTACAGTAAAATAATTAAAATAAATCCTCGAGATTTTTCAGCATGTATAATGGTTAAAGTATAATAAATTAGCTATTATATGTTTATAAATTACACTTTTCGGATATTTAGTTTAAATATAGCGCGAAGTATTAAAAATAATCTTTGATGATTGATTGTTCTTTTACTTGTCACTTTGCTCACTTTAAATTATAATAAGTATGAAATTAGAATTATTATAATTAAGAATTCTTGAGGAGGATTATGATATGAGTAATAAATCAAAACTTACAGGACTATTTGGTGCTCCTGTATCTGATCGTGAAAATACAATGACTGCTGGCAAACGTGGTCCTGTATCAATGCAAGACGTATATTTCTTAGAACAAATGGCACATTTCGATAGAGAAGTTATTCCTGAACGACGTATGCACGCTAAAGGTTCTGGTGCATTCGGTACTTTTACAGTAACGCATGATATTACACAATATACAAATGCTAAAATATTTTCTGAAATTGGTAAACAAACAGAAATGTTTGCTCGTTTCTCTACAGTAGCTGGTGAACGTGGTGCTGCTGAAGCTGAACGTGATATTCGTGGTTTCGCACTTAAATTCTACACTGAAGAAGGTAACTGGGACTTAGTTGGTAACAACACACCTGTATTCTTCTTCCGTGATCCTAAATTATTCGCAAGTTTAAATCACGTGGTTAAACGTGACCCTAAAACGAATATGCATAACCCTCAATCTAACTGGGACTTCTGGACACTTTTACCTGAAGCATTACACCAAGTCACAATATTAATGACTGACAGAGGTATTCCAAAAGGTTTCCGTAACATGCATGGTTTCGGTTCACACACTTATTCTATGTATAATGATGCTGGTGAACGTGTATGGGTGAAATTCCATTTCAGAACTCAACAAGGAATTGAGAACTTTAGTGCTGAAGAAGCTGAACAAGTAATAGCTAAAGACCGTGAATCAAGTCAAAGAGACTTATTCAATGCTATTGAAGAAGGCAACTTCCCTAAATGGAAGATGTACATTCAAGTTATGACTGAAGAACAAGCAAGAAATCATAAAGATAACCCATTTGACTTAACTAAAGTTTGGTTCAAAGGTGATTATCCATTAATTCCAGTTGGTGAATTCGAATTAAACCGTAACCCAGAGAACTATTTCCAAGATGTTGAACAAGCTGCATTCGCACCTACAAACATCATTCCTGGTATAGACTTCTCACCAGATAAAATGTTACAAGGACGTTTATTCTCTTATGGAGATGCTCAACGTTATCGTTTAGGCGTAAACCATTGGCAAATTCCAGTAAACTCAGCTAAAGGTGCTGCAGAAGTTTGTCCATTCTCTAGAGATGGTCAAATGAGAGTTGATGGCAACTTAGGTGGAGGTATTAACTATTATCCAAATAGTTACGAAGCACATGAATCTCAACCAGAATATAAGAAGCCAGGTTTACCAGTAGAAGGTGAATTATACGAACACGACTACCGTGAAGATGACGATAATTACTATGAACAACCAGGTAAATTATTCCGTCTACAATCACCAGAAGGACAACAACGTATATTCCAAAATACTGCTAACGAAATGCAAGGAACTACTGATGAAGTAAAACACCGTCATATCCGTAACTGTTACAAAGCTGACCCAGATTATGGTAAAGGTGTAGCAGACGCATTAGGCATCGACATTAATTCAGTTGATTTAGAAGGATAATATATAAAAGAAAAGATCCTAGGACATAAATGTCCTAGGATCTTTTCTTTATGGTGTTTATTGTGAATTTGTCTTAGATTAACTACCGACTTAATCTACAACTTAATTCATTTTTTGCATTTTACTTTATCTCTTATTAGCACTTTATTTTATGAATTATAGTTTGCTTCTTTTTTAGCTTTAATCATATGCAAGAAGTAGAATGCGACTAAACCTAATAATGCAACTACTGCCATTGACATGTATAACCCAGAATAGCCGATAGAATTTGTGAAATTACCTAATACATATGGTCCAAATCCTAATCCAAAGTCTAAACCTATGAAATAAGTAGATGTTGCTAATCCCATGGCTTCTACTGGTGATACTTTAACTACGAGTGCTTGGAAGATAGATTGTAAGTTACCAAATCCTAGTCCTACAAATGCACCTGCTATAAGTAATACTACTCCATTACTTGCTATACTAATTAAGAACAAACCTATTACTAAACAAATAAATGCTGGTATTGTAACAATATTTTCTCCACGTTGATCCATGATTCTTCCTGTAAATGGTCTTGTTAGCAATACTGCAATTGCGTATACAACAAAGAAGAAACTTGCTGCATCAACTAAATGATTTTCTTGAGCAAAGAATTGTATAAATGACAATACTGATGAATATGCAATACTTACAATCACTACTACAATTGCAATTGGTAAAGCTTGTACTGAGTAAAAGTCAGATAATCTAAATCCTTTTTTCTCTTCAGTTTGTGCACTTGGCATTACTGGTGTTTCAACTTTCATAAATAGTGACATTACAAATGCGATAACGATTAATATCGTACAAATTGTAAATAGTCCAGTCATTGGAATATGTTGATATAATAATAAGCCGATAAATGGTCCGATAGCAGTCCCTAGAACCATACTTAAACTATACATACTTATTCCTTCGCTACGGCGTTGTGCTGGCGTTATAAATGCAGCAATTGTTCCTGTAGCTGTACTTGCTACCCCACTTGCTACCCCATTTAAAATTCGTACGATAAGTAATAATGCAAATGATGATGCTGATACTAGATATAATCCATTCGTAATTACAAGTAAGATTCCACCAATAATTAACACTTTCTTAGTCCCTACTATATTGATATATTTACCTGTTAAAAATCTTCCGACTAAAGATCCTACGATGAAAAGTCCTGAAGCTAAACCAGCCAGACTATCAGAAACACCAAATGTTTCTTTACTATATCCACCTACTGTTACTAATAATAAGTACATAGATAAAAATATGAAAAAGCTAATGACAAAGTTAAATATAAAGTCTTTTGTCCAAATTGGCTTTTTTAATTGATCAGCCATTATTTGTTACCTCCTCTATTAAATGATTTCTAAGTTTTTCTAATAATTTCTGTGCTTTTTCAAGCTCTGCATCATCTGCTTCAACAGCTTGAAGACAATTATTTTGAAATATTACAATGGATTCATGTATTTCATTAAATTGCTGTTGGCCTTTTTCTGTTAATGTAAGAAACTTTTCTCTTTTATCTTCTTTACTATTAACAGCTTGAACAAGTTCAAGATCAATCAATTTTTTGATAATTTTACGAGCAGTAGGTTTTTCAATAAAAGAACGTTTAGACACTTGCACAAGTGTTGTAGGCTCGTTGTTTGCAATATCATGTAACACTTTATACTGAGCAGCATATAAATCATAGGGCTCTAATATGGCATTAATATGATGAATATACGGTCTATACAAATTAGTATATGTAAATAAAAAGCTCTCCATTTTTTGTCACCTTTTCTCATGAAATAAAGTTAGCTTTGCTAACTAATACTTGACCATTCTACTCTCGTTTATATGTAGTGTCAATATCAAATTCATTCTTGAAACAAGATATTTTTGACTTTTTCTATTATAATTAAGTTAAGTATTATTAAGGAGGAACGTAATATGTTAAATGATTTCTATGAAAAATTATCAAAAAAAGAAGACAAAATGATTGAGATTAGAAGATATTTACATGAACATCCTGAACTATCTTTTGAAGAAAAAGAAACAGCACAATATATTGAAGATTTTTATAAGGATAAAGATGTTTCACTCCAAACACATATTGGCGGAGAAGGAATTTATGGTATCAAAGTAACAATTGACTCAGGAAAGCCAGGTAAGACTTTGGCACTAAGAGCTGACTTTGATGCTTTACCAATTAAAGAAGATACAGGTTTGGAATTCAGTTCTAAAAATGAAGGTGTTATGCACGCATGTGGTCACGATGCTCATACAGCTTATTTATTAGTTCTTGCAGAAACTTTAATAGAAGTTAAAGATCAACTTAAAGGAAAAATTGTCATTATCCACCAACCTGCTGAAGAAAAACCTCCTGGTGGCTCACAATATTTAATTAAAGACGGTATTCTTGATGGTGTCGATAATGTAATCGGCGTTCATGTAATGAGCGCTTTAGAAAGTGATCATGTTTATTACAGAGAAGGCAATGTTCAATCTGGTCGAAATATATTTAAATTAAAAGTAACAGGTAGCGGTGGACACGGATCATCTCCTCATTTAGCAAACGATCCAATCGTTGCAGCGAGTAGCTTTGTCATGTCTCTACAAACGATTGTTTCACGAAGACTTAATCCGTTTGATATGGGCGTCGTTTCAATCGGTTCATTCGATGGAAAAGGACAATTTAATATTATTAAAAATGAAGTTACGCTTGAAGGCGACGTTAGAGGTATGAACGAAGAAACTTTACATCTAATAGAAGATGAAGTTAAACGTCTATCTAAAGGTTTAGAATCAACGTATGGTGTTCAATGTGACTTAGAATATACTAGAGATTATCCTGTACTATATAATGATCCAGAATTAACGAAGCAAGTCGCTAAAGCGATTGAGGAAGCAAATATTTCTGAAGTTAAAAGTGTTGAACGTTGTGAACCACAACCACCTTCAGAAGACTTTGCATATTATGCTAAAGAATTACCTAGTACTTTCTTCTATGTAGGTGCAAGTCCTAAAGACAAAAAAACTTACCCACATCATCATCCTAAATTTGATATTGATGAAGGTTCTTTACTAATTGCAGCTAAGTCAGTCGCTGCAGTTACATTCGATTATTTAGGTGTAAAATAGTTCAACTACAAAAGTGTGTTAACTAACATTACACATAGTGTAAATTTACCTGACTCATATTTCTTTTTTCTTATTTTATATTTTATACTTTAAAAAAATAAGGAGATGATGGAAGATGAGTCAGACAGATACACTTTTATTATTTGGATGTACTTTATTAGTTTGGTTAATGACACCTGGTTTAGCACTATTCTATGGAGGATTAGTTCAATCAAAAAATGTATTAAATACGTCGATGCATAGTATTTCAGCAATTGTAGTTGTTACATTCACTTGGGTATTAATTGGATTTTCAATGAGTTTCGGAGGAAACAACTTATTTATAGGTGATTTCTCCCATGTATTCCTAAATGGTGTAGGTTTTGAACCAAACGGTAATTTTAGTGAAACCATACCATTTGCCTTATTTATGCTTTTCCAATTAACATTTTGCACGATTGCGGTATCCATTCTTACAGGATCAGTTGCAGAAAGAATGAAATTTGGTCCTTTTTTAATATTCATGGCTTTATGGGTATTATTAGTCTACAGTCCTGTAGCACACTGGGTTTGGGGAGGCGGCTGGATTCATAAATTAGGTGCGATAGATTTTGCTGGCGGTACAGTCGTCCATATTTCATCTGGTGTATCTGGCCTTGTTCTTGCCCTATTACTTGGTTCTAGAAAACCTAGTAACAAAAAGCCTCCACATAATTTAGTTATCACGCTAATCGGCGGTATACTAGTATGGTTTGGGTGGTTCGGTTTTAATACGGGTTCCGCGCTAACATTTGATTCCGTTGCTATGTTAGCCTTTGTAAATACGATTTTAGCTTCTTGTGCTGGTATAGCCGGTTGGTCTATTTTGGAATATATGCAAAAGAAAAAAGTGACTTTAATTGGTACTTTATCAGGAATGTTAGCAGGGCTTGTCACAATCACACCAGCAGCTGGCTTTGTTGGATATGGTAGTTCAATGATACTAGGGATATTAGGTGGATTTGTATGTTACTACGTTATAACACATTTAAAAGTATTACTTAATTACGATGATGCATTAGATGCATTTGGATTACACGGTTTTGGTGGAATTGTCGGTGCAATAGGAACTGGATTATTTCAAAATTCAAATGTAAATTCAAGTATCTCTGACGGTGTTTTCTTCGGTGGCGGATTTATGCCAGTAATAGTGCAAATCGTAGCAGTAATTGTAACGATTGCATTCAGTGGAGTTGTCACATATATTATAGCTAAAGCAATAAGTATCTTTACAACTTTAAGAACAGATGAAAAAGCAGAACTAGAAGGCTTAGATGTAGCTTTCCATGGTGAAACTGCTTATCGATATGAACTTAAAGAAAAAAGAGCCTAAACAATACGCCCCTAATCCAATTATTTTGGATTAGGGGCGTATTGTTTTTATATATTCAACTTGCGTTCTAATGATCTGCTTTGAGCTTTTTATTTCTTGGATATCCTATCAATATAGATACGATACCACATATCCCTAGTAAATATGGGTAAAATGAATATGGTAATAATGATACTGTCGAAATACCAGCTACACTAGTAGCAGCTAATACTTGTGCTCCATATGGAATAATACCTTGTATCGTACTTGCAAATATATCTAGAATACTTGCAGACTTTCTTCGATCAATTTGAAAATCGTCTGCTATTTCTTTTGCTAATGGACCAGTAGTAATGATAGATATTGTGTTATTAGCTGTTGCTAAATTTGTAACACTTACTAAACCAGCTATTCCAAACTCTGCACCTCGTTTAGAATTCACTCGTTTTGTAACAACATTTAACAACCATTTTATACCACTATGGTATTCAATCAAACCAATCATACCACCAATTAGAAGTGCGATCATTGAGATATCTTGCATACCAATTAATCCATCAGATATTGCTTTTAAGTTATCGCCTAAAGTAAACGATCCATCAATTAGACCAATTAAACTTGCAACGATTACACCTAGCACTAATACCAAGAGAACATTCATTCCACACAATGCACTAATTAGTACAAATAAATATGGTATAACTTTGACTAAATTGTAACTGCCTTGACTAGCATCCGCCATCCCTGCATCTTTAGTCATAAACCATAAAATAACCACTGTCAAAATTGCACCAGGTAATACAATTAAGAAGTTCATCTTAAATTTATCGCTCATTTTTGTTTTTTGTGTTCTTACAGAAGCTATTGTAGTGTCAGAAATCATAGACAAGTTATCACCAAACATTGCCCCACCTACTACAGTTGCTATTGTTAAAGCTAGTGAAATATCAGTTGCTTCAGATATGCCAACTCCCACAGGGGCTAGTGCAGCTACAGTACCCATTGAAGTACCCATTGCTACAGAAATAAAAGCACCTACTATAAATAATCCTGCTAATAAAAACTGACCAGGTATTAATGATAATCCTAAATTAACTGTTGAACTAACAGCACCCATACTTTTAGCAGTTTCACTGAAAGCACCTGCCATTAAGAATACAAACACCATTAATAAAATATTAGGATGTCCAGCACCTTTTGTAAAAATATCTAGTTTTTTTGCTAAAGGTGTCTTTGGATACATTGCACATGCAAACACTGCCGCAATAAGTATAGCTACATTTAGTGGTAAGAAATTAAAGTCATGCTTAATTAATCCTGTACCAATGAAAAGTGTCACAAACACGATTAATGGTAATAAAGCTATGAAAGACCCTTTTTTATCTATTTGTTCCATTGTTATCTCCTTATTTATATCTTGAATACTTTAAAAGGGTACAGGACAATTTTGTTCTCGTCAAATATAAATTTCGTAATAAGCATTTATGAATCCTTGAATGATTAAATAATAAAAATTAGGTAATATAACGTATAATAAGAAAAAGAAGAAATTAAGGGGTAATATTATGATTATTAGTAATACAATAAATGATTTTTTTAATAACTTTCATTTAACCGATACTTCACTTAAAACATATTACGCAAAATATCGCTCTGAATTTCAACATGCCGAAGAAAATTTAATATTTTTAGAGGATGACATATCAACAACTTTATCCAAGTTAGAAACAGATACTGCTCAAATTTTGAAAATAAACACCAAATTAGTTCATATTATTTTTGAAGTTAGACTACAAATACTCAAACAATTTAATACTTATTTAAGACCCGATATATATTTTTTAATTGGTGCTTACAGAAAAGACGGTTTTCTTAAAATTGAAGACACACCCCATATATACTTTTTCATAGAGTCATTGTGCGAACATTATGATGATCTATATGACATAATCGCATACTATTTTACAAAGTTACTTTTAAGGCAATTAAATTCAACATCTGAAAATTCTATTTTAGAAGAGGCAGTTACCTCACATATCATGAACAAATTAAACTATACATATCCATATACAAATAATAATAAATACAAGGCTATTCAAAATTTAGAAACCAAACTAAATGAGCAATTACAAACTGACTCTATAATTAAATTATTTACTGAAAACGAACATTCAGAAATACTAAAAAGATATTCATAAATAGAGCTATATGGACAATACTTTCAATATTTGCTCAAATCTATCGGTATTATTACTGACAATATAATAATAAGAGGTTGAGACAATTAATTTGCCCCAACCTTTTAATTAATTATAGTAATTTCATTAAATCTCTAATTAATATTGTAATGTTATGTTTTTTAGACTGTTCACTTAAAAATAGTGCGACTTCTAATTGTTTTTTATCACTGTCATTACTGATCTTCATTTCTATTTTTGAATGCACGATGTTATATATTAGCTCACTATATAACTTATATCTACTTGAATTAATTGTAATATCTAAGGCAGTTTGTGCATATGCTAAACATCTGTCATATGCTCTTTCGCTAGCATAAATATTTGATAATGTATATAGTAGTTTAATTTGATAACTATCATCTACATTTAAACGTTTAGCAATTTCTAATCCTTGTTCTAATGAAGATTTCGCTTTTTCATTTTCATTTTGACTATAATAAAAGACTGCTCTTGTATTACAGATAGACACTTGTAATTTGACATACATATTACTATCTATTAATTGATATGCTTCTTCAATCATCTGAAGTGATTGTTCTACTTCGCCATATTTATAGTAACCTATAATTGATCTTACCCACTTAGACGCTGCAATTTCATCAACAGATCCATTAGATAAATAATTACCATCAATAATAGGAATTAAAGCATCGTAATCACGATCTTCTAACAATCTTTCTATGACTTTTAATTTTTGTTCTAGTTGTGTATCTAATTCATCACCTATATACAAGAAATCCATACTACAATTTAGTCTTCTAGAAATATTAAAAAGGAGTTGCGATCCCGGTTGCAATTCATTCTTTTCAATTTTAGAAATTTGACTTTGTGTAGCGATTCCCTTAGCTAATGCTTGTTGAGAAAGCTTTAAATCTATTCTCCTTTGTTTTACACGTTCTCCTAATTTCATATATAGCGCTCCCCAAATTCTTTAATCGAATTAACATATTTATATTATCTAATACATCTATATCTTCAAGTGTCGTCATTAAATGATATATTTGTCCCACCAAATATATCATTTAAGCACCTAAGGGCACATATTAACTTGTATTAGAAATAATTCATGTCATGTTATAATTCTCTTCTTTATTTTAAGGCTCATTGTGTGAAAATACAATTATTTTATCCTTATACGAAGACTGTATTTTCTCTTTAAACAGCTGTCTAAATTTAGAAGTATTAAGCTTAATCAACAAATTCTGCTGTTTCAAGCTGTATTAACTCACCATCTTCTTGTCTTTTTTTAATGTGAAATTCTCCCCACTTACATAGGTTTTCTAATAGTTCATTTAATGAACTACCGTAATCAGATATTTCATATTCTACTTTCGGAGGTACTTGTTGATATACAATTCGATTAATAATTCCGTCTTTCTCTAATTCTCTTAATTGTTGAGTTAACATTTTTTGTGTAATGTGTGGAATAGCTTTTTTTAGTTCTGATGTTCTCATTGTTCCATGCTTTAAATGACAAAGGATAACAGGTTTCCATTTACCACCAATCACGTCTATTGTTGCTTCTACACCTATATTATATTCTGTTACTTCCATTACATTTCCTCCTTAAGGTACTTTTTGGTACCTATATGACTTTAAAGTGCGTACTTCCTATTTGTATTGTTACGTTTTAAAATAACACATATCTTATAACAAAGGAAGGAACTATCAAATTGAAAAATAAATTTTCTAATCAACTTGCACTTATTTCACTAGCTATATCTGCTTTCGCCATCGGTTCAACAGAATTCATCAGCGTTGGCTTATTACCATTAATCAAAGATGCTTTTAATATCACAATTCCTCTAGCAGGATTAACTGTATCTTTATATGCAATTGGTGTTACGGTAGGTGCACCTATTTTGACACCTTTAACAAATAACATGAAAAGAAAGACTGTGCTTATTCTTATAATGGTCATCTTTATAATTGCTAACATATTCGCAGGAATGGCTACTTCATTCACTTTATTATTATTAATGAGAGTGCTCAGTGCTTTTTCTCATGGTGTGTTTATGTCAATTGCCACAACTATTGCTGCAGATTTAGTGCCACCACATAAACGTTCTAGCGCAATCGCACTTATGTTCACTGGTTTAACAGTTGCTACTATAACAGGCGTTCCCTTTGGTACATGGGTTGGTCAACATTTCGGATATGAAATGTCATTTTACACAATTGCTATAATAGGTATTATTAGTCTTATTGCCAATATAGCATTTGTTCCTAAAAATTTAACTGAATACAAACAAGCACCAATTGTTAAGCAACTTGCAGTCTTAAAAAACAAACCCCTTATGACAATATATTTAATAACTGCCCTCGGTTATGGAGGTACGTTTGTAGTCTACACATATTTAACTGAGATTCTTACTCATATTTTAGGCTATGAATCAAACAGTATCGTTACTATTTTGATATTATATGGTGTAATGGTTGCGATTGGTAATACTTTAGGAGGAAAACTTACAAATCACGCTCCTACAAAATCATTAACGATCATTTTCTTACTACAAGCTTTAACTTTATTACTGGTAGGACTTACGTTACATTTTCATGTAGTAGGATTAGTAAGTATTTTATTAATGGGCCTATTTGCATTTATGAATGTACCTGGTCTCCAACTTATCGTCGTATTATTCGCAGAGAGAAATAGTAAAGAAACAGTCAACTTTGCATCTAGTCTAAATATATCTGCTTTTAATATTGGTATAACACTTGGATCAGTTATTGGTGGATTTATATTAAATCATATATCATTATCGTTCACACCATATTTTGGTTTTATCATGGTTATTATGGCAAGCTTATTAATGTTTGCCGTTAATAGAAATGAAACTTCGGAACCACTGCAAACAACGTGTTAATAATAAGAAGAAGGATGAGACAATTAATTTGTCCCATCCTTCTTCTTTTATATTTCATCATTATTTAGTATTTTTTGAGCATTATCTTTCATTTGATTAACTGTGTCAATTCCTTTAGTTTCTTCAATATAATCATATGCTTCTTTTATATGAAAATTTCTGTTAGATGTATTATGTGCGTCACTTCCAACGATATGAATACTTTCTTGATCCAATAAATAATCAGCAACTCTTTTTGCATCTTCACCATATTTACCTACTAATGAACCAGCAGTTACTTGACAAAGAGCACCCCTTTTAATTAAATCAAATAAAATTTGAGGTTTATCTTGTATAGGAATGATACGTTCTGGATGAGCTAATAAAGGACGATACCCTGCATCGAATAATTGGTCAAACGTGTTATTCGCAAAGTCTGGAACTGTAAAGAATGGAAATTCAATTAATACATATCTTGAGCCTTCAGTTATAGGTAACAATTCTCCTGATTCCAATCCTACTAACTCATTTCCAAACATATGAATTTCTTGGCTAGGATACACTTTTATATTAATATGATGTTCTTTTAATAACGATTGTACTTCTTCAGTTCTTGCTTTAACTATGTCCGCACTATTTTTAAAACGATGTTCTATATAATGAGGTGTTGCTACAATATCAGTAATCCCAATTTTTTCGGCTTCTCTTGCTAATTCAAGCATGCTTTCTGCATCTATTGGACCATCATCTAATCCATATAATAAATGATTATGAATATCAATCATGTGCATCGCTCCTTTAGTCATTGAACTATCAAATATCAATAAGTTTTCTTATTACTTGTATTGTAACAAATATCTGTTTATAAATTATATTAATAAGCCTTCAATTTTATATTTCAAATAAGCAGAAAGTTTGTAATTATTCCTTTTTTATATGAACATAAAAATATCATAATATAAGGAGTGGGAAGATAATGGAATTAACCAAAGCACTTGAAAGAAGACGCTCAGTAAAATCTTATGAGCAATATGATTTAGATAGAGAAACAATTTATGATTTATTAGACAAAGCAGCACTATCACCATCTGCTTGGAATTTACAACAGTGGAAAGTAATAGTAGCTGACACTGATGAAGCTAAAGAAAAGTTATATAACGCAGCTAACAAACAAGTTAAAATAAAAGAAGCAAGTGCAACATTTATCATTTTAGGTGATTTAAATGCACATGAAACAATTGGAGATATAGCTGATGACTGGATTGAACGCGAACATATTCCAGCTAATAAAAGAGAAGGCTTAATCGAAAGTGTGAATCGATTCTTTGAAAGTGATCTCAATAAAAGAGACGAAGCTGTACGTGGCGCATCATTATTTGCGATGAGTTTAATGTTAGTCAGTGAGGATGCTGGTTATGCAACTTGCCCTATGATTGGCTTTGACAAACAATCTGTAATTGACGCATTTAATATTGACGATAACTTAGTACCCGCTATGCTTATTTCAATTGGTAAAGGTGAAATGACAAATGATAGAGCATCACGCTTACCAGCTTCATCATTTGCAAAATTTGAATAAAGAATGTACTAATTTTGTAATAATATGATAATACTACACCTCAAAAAAAGATTATAATATAGGTAATGAAGTGAGGTGTTTAAGATGAACAAACGTTATCAAAAAGTTCTAGTACTTTACTTAATATCAACGTTAGTACCTTATATATT
Source organism: Mammaliicoccus fleurettii (assembly GCF_002018435.1). Taxonomy (NCBI): domain Bacteria; kingdom Bacillati; phylum Bacillota; class Bacilli; order Caryophanales; family Staphylococcaceae; genus Mammaliicoccus; species Mammaliicoccus fleurettii. The sequence goes on from NZ_MWJM01000004.1 coordinate 164,448, forward strand.
TATCAATAAGAATAAGGACATCTCTTTAACAAAGAGATGGTTACCTAGCTCTTTAATTGGTTATGGTATATTTGCATATGGGCTAAAGGCACTAACTAAAATGAAAAAAGCAGCTTAATTAGCTGCTTTTTTCATTTCTTTATATTCATCATTCGTTATAACATAAATAGCATCATCTACAATTTTTTCTTTATGAATTCTATTTTTTGGCATAACACCAATTTTTTTCATTCCTAATCTTTCCATAACTTGTCCAGATTTAGGATTAATAGTGCTATGCATTGCATTTACTTGGTTTAATTTTAACTTATCAAACGCCAATGACAATATCTCTAATCCCGCTTCTGTCATATAGCCATTTTTAGAATAATTTAAATTGAGCACATATCCTATCTCGCCTCTTTTATGTTCTGTATCTACTCTTAAATCTATTGTGCCAATTAATTTATGTTCTTCTTTTAAGACTATTCCATATTTGCCTAATGGTGATTTCAAATAGTAATTTGCGATGACTTCTTTTGTTTCTTCTTTTGACAAATGTGTTGGAAATACATGAGAAGTATTTTCTATATTAGATGAATATTCATAAAGTGATTCTGTATCATCTAAACTTACAGGTCTCAATATAAGTCTGTCTGTTTCTAATGTTTGATTCTCACCTAATGTTACTAATAATTCCATAATTCACACCTTCTTATGCTTTATTTTCATTTTGTGCTAAAGCTAAACAGCCAATTATTCCTTGTTCATCATTCAAACTTGGAGAAACGATGTACTCTTCTACCGGTGGAAGTGCAATATAGTCATTATTTAATAACTCAAATTGCTTATGAATTTTACTCAACAAATGATTTTGATGCATTACGCCTCCACCAAAAATGATTTTTTCTGGTGATAACATTAACGTTGTATTCAATGCTGCCTGAGCAATATAATAAGCTACTATATCCCAATCTTTCGAATCTTCTTTAATCTCTTTCGCTGATATACCAGCTCTTTTTTCAATAGCAGGTCCTGATGCAACCCCTTCTAAACAGTTACCATGAAATGGACATTTACCTTCAAAGCTTTGGTCATCTTCATGTATCTTTACTGTCATATGTCCCATCTCTGGATGACTATATCCTTGAACAAATTTACCACCGACCATAGCTCCTCCACCGATACCTGTACCAACTGTATAATATACTGCTGAATTAATATCTTTTGCGATACCTTTTTTAAACTCACCATATAATGAAGTGTTTACATCAGTTGTAAAAGCGACCGGAATATCAAAATGCTCTTTAATAGCCCCAATGAAATCAAAATTTTTCCATGCTGTCTTTGGTGTGGAAGTTATATAACCATATGTATCAGATTCTTTATTAATATCTATTGGACCAAATGAACCAATACCAATACTTATAATGTCATGCTCTTTAAAGAATTCTATAACTTTTGGCATCGTTTCAGTTGGTTCCGTAGTTGGTATCGAAACACTTTCTATAACAGTTAAGTTATCATCACCTACTGCACATACAAATTTTGTTCCTCCTGCTTCAATCGCTCCATAAAGTTTCAATAATCCCACTCACTTTCTATGATTATATTTTTTTACACAACATAACTACTATACCTAAAACCATTTCTTTCTTTTAAAAACAGTTAACATTATAAACGCAATGATGACCATAATAATTAGAACGATATAATATCCGTCGTGCCAACTAAGCTCAGGCATATTTGTAAAGTTCATTCCGTATATCCCTGCAATCAAAGTTAAAGGCATAAACACTACTGAATATATCGTTAAGATTTTCATAATATTGTTCATTTTAAATGAGTTTAGAGAAATGTAATTATCACGTATGTCACTTGTCATTTCTCTCGAAGAATCAACCATTTCCATTTGCTTGATAAGATGATCATTAATATGTGTAATATATAGAAATTGCTGTTCATTTAGATGTAATACTTTACCTTCTCTCATTCGATATACCAAATCTCTCATTGGTTGAACAGTTCGTTTAATAATTAACAACTCTTGCCTTAAATCAAAAGTATCATCTATTAAAGACTTCGTTGAAATATCTATATTATGACGATCCTCAAAATTAAATACTTTATCTTCAATATCGTAAATAAATGGGAAATAATTATCTACTATATCATCTAGCAAATTTAACAAAATATCTTTTGGCTCTTCCAAATTGATTGTTTGATTAAACAACTTTCTTTTAACAGTATCTATTTCTTCAAAGCGTTCTTTATGATAAGTCACAATAAAATCATCGCCAATAAAAATATCAACTTCTTCAGCTTCAAGTGTTTTTAAATCTAACGCATGGAACACAACAAACTGATAATCATCATATTGTTTGAATTTGGGTCTTTGTTGAACAAGCGTCGCATCTTCAATAGATAATTCATGAAAATCAAAATAATCTACTAATACTTTTGCCTCTTCTTCTGTAGGTTCGTTTAAATCAACCCATAACCATTTTTTGTCTTCTGCAATATCTTTTGGTGATGTCGTTTCTTTTAGTTCATTATTTGAATTACAATAATAAGTTTTAATCATTATATTCACACCAATTTTCATTTTACTTTATCTATATTATACAATTTAAAAAGCAGTGAGCAAATATACTCACTGCTAACAAGTATTTAGGTAAATACGACTGTTTTATTTCCGTTTACAATCACTTTGTGTTCACAATGCCACTGTACTGCTCTTGCTAATACTTGAGACTCCACATGTCTACCAGTATTTTTCATATCTTGTGCTGAATATCGATGATTAACTCTTACAACATCTTGTTCAATGATTGGACCAGCATCTAAATCTTCTGTAACATAATGACTTGTAGCTCCTATTAATTTGACACCTCTTGTATAAGCCTGTTTATAAGGATTTGCACCAATAAATGATGGCAAGAATGAATGGTGAATATTAATAATTTTTAGATGATGCCTTTCAACAAAGACTTCTGATAAAATCTGCATATACTTAGCTAGTACGAGTAAATCCACTCCGTAACTATCACTTATTCTCGAAATTTCATCTTCACTTTCACGTTTTGTTTCTTTAGTCACTTTTACATGGTGGAAAGGTATTCCCATATCTTCAACAAATTTACGGTTATTTTCATGATTACTAATAACACAGCTTATTTCTATTGGGAATTCTTGACGATTTGCGCGTAATATAATTTCACTTAACGCGTGATCTTCTTTAGAAACTAATACCGCCGTTTTCACTTTTTCTTCAGCGTCAAAAATTTGAAAATTAATATTTCTTGTTGTTAGTTCTTTTTCTAAAATTGATTTCACTTCATCATTTTTATCAAATTCAATGCGTAGATATAAGTGATTCTCATTTTCTTGAACATCAGTATAATGATCTAAATGAAATATATTTGAATTTGTTTCTTTTATAATTGTTGATATTAGTGATGTAATACCAATTTCATCTTTGCAATCCGCTAATAAAATATAATGCTTACTCATGTATCTCATCCCTTTATTAATATTGGAAATATTCTAACAATAACAACTATTATAAAATTTAATTTGCAATAAAACAATGAATTGAGTAGCATATATTCAATGTAAACGCATTCATTATTAATTTGTGCTCAAATACATAAATTGGTCTAATTGCAATGCTTCTAAAGTCTCTCTAATCAATCTTTTACGGTCATAATAATTAAGCCCTTGATTTTCTAATTCAGTGACTTTCCCTTCATATACATATGCTCCATTAAATAAAAATTTATCTTTCGTTACTTTAATTGTAGACATTGCACCTTCTCTAGGTGAAATAAACATAGAGTCAAACATTTTATAAATTAAATCCCCAAATCTATGATTATATTTAGTTTTTCCTAAGTTAGTGGAGACAGCGCCTGGATGTACAGCTGTTACATTCAATCCACGATGATGAAACTGCTCGTATAATTCTTGCATGAAATACAATGTAGCTAGCTTAGATCTACTGTAAGATTTAATCGGATTAAATCTCAATGGATATTTGAAATTATGATGTCCTATATGAGCATATTTATATGCCCCAGAAGATACAATTATAATTTGTTTATCATGGCTTCTCATTATAGATTCAAATAAAATATGTGTTAATAAAAAGTGACCTAAATAATTTGTACCAAACATTAATTCAAAACCATCTACAGTTTTTTGTCTTGTTAATGAAACGACACCTGCATTATTAATTAAACAATCAATGTATGGATATTGATCTAGTATTTGAGTAGCGGCTTTCATTACATTGGCTAAATTAGATAAGTCACATTTTATGACTTCTACATTTAATTTTTTATGTTCTGCTATTAAAAGTGATTTTAAATGTTCACCTTTGTCTATATTTCTACACAATAAAATAATAATGTCATAGTCATTGGCTAACTCTTTAACTGTTGATTCACCTATTCCTGATGTTGGACCTGTAATTGCTAGTATTCTATTCGCCATTGTATATACTCCTTTAATTTATTACCGTTCTTTTACCCTGAAATATATATTTTAACTATGACATTTATTTTTTTACATAATTTTGATGTACATATATTAATTCTTTTGCCATTTCTTTAATAATTTCAGTTGAAATAAGCTGATCTTCAGCATGCATTAATAAGAGCGTCATCGGTACTGTTTCACCACTAGCTTCTGCTTGTATTAAATCTTTATGCACTTTATGACCATCAATTAAAAATTGATTACCTTCACTAATTAAATCTTCGGATTCTTTAAATTTTCCAGATTTAGCTTCATTAATTGCTTGCATATAACTACTCTTTGCCATACCAACATTAGTTATGATTTGAAAAGCAATTTGTTCGTATTTTTCCATAATATCACCTTACTTCATTAAGCTTTCAGCATGTTTTAAGACACGCTCTCCATCCATCATGCCATATTGTTGCATATCTATAACGTCTACCGGCACTTTACCATTAGCTACTTTTTCAACTTGTGCTTTTTGAAATCTCACTTGTGGTCCAAGTAGAATAACATCTACATCATCAACCTTTGTTTCCGCTTCTGATAAGGCTAAAGCTTCGACTTCATAATCTTTACCTTCATTTTCTGCTGCCTCTTGCATCTTTTTCACTAACATACTTGTCGACATACCTGCTGAACAAACTAATAATATTTTTTTCATTTATTTCATCTCCTGAATATTAAATTTAAAAAACGCCCATGGTTTCAAATAATTGAGCAATTGTAAATCATGAGGTGCAATTCTCCCAATTACATTTACTTTACCTGTGTTTATCATAGGCTTTAATGCAATTTGTAGCTCCCCTTTATATTGTCCATATTCTTCGTTATCTATTAAGATGTCACCTCTTTTAATAGCGGTTGTATGATGAACGGGAAATGATTCTGCTTTATATTTCACACGACTTTGAGTTGAACGAATCATATAGTCACTTACATCACCTCTATAAAAATGTGGTTCTTCGATAACTATTTTTCTTTCTAATTCCGTAATATCATCAAATAACTTTACATCAAACGTGATTGCTTCGTTTTTTAAATAACTCAGTCTTTTTAATTCTTCTTCTGATGGATAACAATTACTTATAATCACATCATCAATGAGATCAGTTGCCCATAAGTATTGTGCTTGTGTAGAAACGGGGATTCCTCTATGTTCTTCTAAAGTTGGCAATCCTTCTGTAACTGGCCATGGTCCAAAGTCAGCTTCTTCACTTGAAACGAATGCTGCTGTTCTAAGACCATATTTTTTGAATTTTTTACTACCTTCTAAAAAGAATGCTTCAGATATACCAGCATATCGATGAGGATAAAAATTATGGCATCCTACTAAATGAGCTCGATTTGGTTCAAAGTCCATTACATTATCTATATAGTGATTCATGACACTCATGTTCAATTCAATCATTATGTCATATGGATTATACGTCATATCACTTGTTAATTTTGCGCCTACACCTTCATCAAGCCTTATTCCATCAACACCTAGATCATTAAAAAAAGATAAGTCATTAGGTTCAATACCGAGGACTTTAAAAGTTCTTGGTGCTACATCTATAAATATTTCAAAGTCTAAACTTTTAGCATAACGAATCGTTTTTTCAATGATAGGTAATAAAGTCGATTTATTATCATCAGTTAATTGCAATAAATTCGTAAAAATTCGTGTAAAACCATGCTCATGTGCTTTATCAATATAATTTAAATCCTCAGATTCTTTAGATTTTCCAGGATACAAAGATATACCTAAACGCCTCATAGAAATCACTTCCATTCGTAATATATTTATTTTTATATTATTTTGAATATTTAATCTATTTAGTTTATACTATAACAAAATCGAAGCGCTTACAAACAAAGGGGGAATTTTATGAATAACTTTGCTACTTGGATAGAAGGAAAACTTTCTGGTCCAATGACAAAGCTTTCAAATCAACATCATTTACTCGCTATACGTGACGGGGTTATTTCAGCACTCCCATTCATTATTTTCGGTTCATTCTTTTTAATATTTGCAACTCCACCGTTACCTGAATCATGGGCAGTAACTCAATGGGCAACTGAACATGCAGAACAAATTTTAATTCCTTATAGAATGACCATGTTCATTATGAGTTTATACATTGTCTTTGGGATAGGTTACAATCTCGCAAAATCCTATGATTTAGATCCATTGTCAGCAGCACAGCTTTCTACAGCAGCATTTTTATTAACTATTGCGCCAACAATGGATAAAGAATTAGGATTCGTCTTACCAATGACCAACTTAGGTGGCCATGGATTATTCGTCGCGATGTTTGTAGCAATTTTTTCAGTAGAAACATACAGATTGTGTAAAAATAAAAACATCACCATTAAAATGCCACCTCAAGTACCGCCATCCGTTAGTCGCTCTTTTGAGTCGTTAATACCAGTAGTCATCGTACTCGGTGCAATGAGTGTGATTACAGTTGTATTTCAACTCGATTTACATACACTTGTAGATAAAATTGTAGGGCCTCTTGTATTTGCAGGTGATACATTACCTGGTGTATTAGTACCAGTATTCTTAACAACATTCTTTTGGGCATTTGGTATTCACGGTATGTCAATTGTAGGTACGATTGAACGTCCGTTGTGGGAAGTATATTTAGCTAAAAACGCAGAAGCACATGCAGCAGGAGAACCATTACCACATATAGCACCAGAAACATTCTTCCAGTGGTTTGTATGGATTGGAGGAGCAGGAGCAACATTAGGACTTGTTATATGTATATTATTATTTGCGAAATCTCAGTTCTTGAAAAAATTTGGTAAAGCCGTTTCTATACCATCTTTATTTAATATAAACGAACCCGTAATATTTGGATTGCCAATAGTACTAAACCCAATAATGGTTATTCCATTTATCATAATCCCTATCGTTTTAACCATCATAACTTATTTCGCAACATTACTCGGACTCGTCAATGCAACAAGCATAATGGCACCATGGACACTGCCAGCTCCAATCGGTGCATACTTAGCAACAGGAGGAGACTGGCGAGCAATCGTACTCGTCCTAATTAATATAACAGTATCCGTAATAATTTATTTCCCATTCTTTAAAATGTACGATCGCAAAATGGTACTAGAAGAAAGCGGAGAAACTAAAGAAGAAATAGAACATGATATGAAAAAATAGTAAATAGTAAGAACAGAGCAAACACCTGGCATCCTGGTGTTTGCTCTGTTCTTTATGTATGATTCTTAGGTTGCGTTTCTTAGATTGCGCTAACTGGCAGAATTCTGAATTGTGCTCCTTAGCGACTAATTCTTACGGACATTTCTCGGTATTATGTCCCTTACATCACCTCTTACGGACATTTCTCTGAATTTTGTCCCTAAAAAATAATCCTTCAACTTAAATATAACTATTAAAAATCCCCCGATTTGTTGGCATTCCAACGAATCGGGGGATTCTCTTTAAAAGATTATATCAATAAAGAACCATACAACCATAACGAGCATGATTAAGGCTTTGGCTATAGAACTGGTTAAGAAACCAAGTAATGAACCGATACTTGCATTCGTAGCTGCTGAAATATCATTTTTTTGAATCATCTCAGTAACAAATACTAATACGAAAGGTACGATGATGATACCAAATGGTGGAAACACGAAACAACCTATTATTACACCGACTGCTGCCATTGTTTCTCCTAATTTAGATCCACCGAATTTCTTAACGAAATAGCTATTCATTATGATATCTGAAAGTATCATAAATATAGTAAGTACTACCATTACAGTCCAGAAGATCCACGATAATTTACTTGAATCAATTGCAAAATGATATATAAAATAGCCTACCCATAAAAATAGTACTGATGGAATAATTGGTTTGATTAAACCAACAAAGGCAATTACAAACATTAGTATAATTAATATCCAACTTATTGCTGTCATTATTTTACTCCTAACTTGTTTTAACGTTATTATGTGTTACATGTTCTACTGTAAAAATTAATAATATAAATGCTAATCCTATTGATAAACTTGAAACGAAGAACACATTTCCTAGACCTACTATATCACTCATCACACCACCGAGTAAATTTCCGCCTAGCTGACCTATTACCATAGCGTTAGCAAACAATGTTGATGCATATCCAGGAAACTCTGGTAAAATGTCTTGGAAATAACTGATTCCTAATCCAAGTAAAATTGCTAAGAAAAATGCTAATGCTAATTGACCAATTAACATTGCTTGGAAACTATCAAACACACCTATACTAAAATAATAACCGAATCCGAATATTGCTCCGACCATAAGTAGTGTCTTAGTTTTAAATTTACTTGCTATAATACCTAATATAATCATGAAAGGTACTTCTAAACCTGCACATAGACTTGCTAAATACCCTACATGCGACTCATCATCTTTCAAATATTCCGTTACATATAAAGGCATATTTAAAGTATACATCCATTGTCCAACATGTAATAAAATAAATGCTAAAAATGGTATCAATAATGTAGGTTCTTTTACTAAGTTTGGAGCTTTCTTTTCAGGAAAGTTTCCAATTGCATTATTGATAATTTTCTTAGGTTCTTTATAAAAAATAATTAATAAAACTAAAACTGTTAAAAATAATGTCATCGTTCCACCAAATAAACCATCATACCCAAATATGCTAAGTAATAATGTTCCGATTAATGGACCAAATAAAAACCCTAATGAAAATGTAGAACGTAGAACAGTATTGGCAAATATACTTCTATCTTTATAAGCAGATTCATTTATAGATTCACGTGCTGAGGCATACATTTGAGGCATTGCAGGTGCAGCAAGCCCTTGAAACATCGCATATAAAGCGATGAACAGCCATATAGTATGTATGTAGAAATAAATCGAGAAACATAACGCCCCCATTATTAAAGCGGTGATGATGAGATATTTACGATTAATTTTTCCACTATCAGAGAATCTTGCAACAATAGAGTTCACAGTAAATGATGCACTAGCTGCAAGCGCCATTAATAAACCGTACTGTCCTTTAGACATCCCTAATTGCTGAGTCGCATACAATACTAAAAAAGGAACCGTTATAGCAATAGCCATTCCTAATAAGCCCATATTAACTGTAAAGAGCTTATAATTTTTTATTTGAAATAATTTCAAAAACATGAATTCACAACTTCCTATATTTTTATTATATGTTTGTACTTTAATGCTAAACACCTATTACGTCAACGCTTAATTGATATATTTATCACAAACATGTAAAATCATTACTAAATATAATTAAAGGGGATATTGTAGTGGAATACAAAGTGAACTATATTTCAATTGGAAAAGTCGAAGATGTGACTTTTAACAATCAAAAGACTAAAAAAACTGCTATTTTTAAAGAACCCTTCGAAAATAAAAGGTATCTTTCAAAAACAGGATTCGTTGAAGATCAACAACAATATAAAGGTCATGGTGGTCCAGAAAAAGCTATTTGTTTTTACAGTAAAGATAACTATGCCTATTGGAATGACATTATAGATCGACTACCCAAATATGCGATTTTTGGTGAAAATATTACAGTGTCTGGCTTAACCGAAAAAGATTTAAATATTGGAGATACTTATCAACTTGGTGAAGCCATCATTCAAGTTTCTTGTCCAAGACAACCTTGTGCTACAATCGCTTTAAGATATGGAATAAAAGATTTAGTCAAACGTATGGCAGACAATTTAAAAACAGGATGCTATTTTCGAGTAATCAAAGAAGGCTATGTATCCCAGAATGATAACATGAAATTATTAAATACATGTAAACCACAACTTTCCATTAATGAGCTTAATGAAACACGTTATAAAGATAGTAGCAATCGTGAGCGCATAGAATATATATTAAATCACAAAGGTATCAATGAAGAAACACGTGATATTTTCAATAAATTATATAAGCGCCTTTCATAAACATAAAGGCTTCAGAAATAAATAGGCTGGGACAAATTAATTGTCTCAGCCTTTCTTTTATTTCTTACCTATTTCAAGTTGATTAATATAATTTTTCAGTACTTCAATGAATGATTTAACTTGTGGTAACTGTAAGACATTATGTTCATAACAAATATAAGTTGATCGTGTAAGTGGTTTACGCATAACATTTAACTTCTTGATTTCAAATTTATCTGTATCTATGTCACCTATTACCAATTCTGGCAATACTGTTACGCCTACTCCATTTAATAAGAGTTCTTTGCATGTAGCTATTTGGTCTACTTTAATTAGTGCGTGGTATTCTTGTTGTAAATAATCGGAATACCATTCTTCAATTTGTTTTAAGTAAATTGGTTCTGCTTGAAACTCAATCATTGGTAATAGATGTAAATCCTGTTTTTTACTTTTAGGATAAATAAAATAATGTTGTTCATTTAGTAAAAGGTCATTTTGAACATTCATCACTTCGTTTCCTCTAACTACCATTATGTGAAAGTCATTTTGATATTGTTTTATATGTTCACTAGAGCCAATTTGTAATTGTATATCTACATTTGGATATAAATGCGTATATTCCCCCATAACTTGTGGAAGAATTGTTTGCCCAATCAACGAAGAAACACCTATTGAAATGCTTCCGTTTACTTCTCCTAATTTCGAACTAATTTTATCTAATAGTAAACGTTCTTCTTTCAACATTTTTCTTGCATGTTCTATGACTAAGGATCCTTCATTAGTTGTAATAAGCTGCTTTTTTGTTCTTATAAAAATGTCTATACCAAAAAAGGTTTCTATAGATTTCAATCTCTGACTGACTGCTGGCTGCGATATGTAGAGAATGTCTGCAGCTTTTCGCAAAGTCTTTACATCTTCTAATGTTACTAATAACTTATAATCATCTACTTTCAAATGACACACTCCTTACTTTCATTTTATTATACCATGATTTAATTCAAGCACCACGACTACAACTTTAGACCGAAATATTAATTTTTTTAATTCTAAAATTGAAACTCTAATTATAATTCGTTATAGTTGAGAATGTACATAAAATAGGAAGGATAAAATCATGAACTTTTTAGAAATTATAAAATATATATTCCTTGGCTTACTTCAAGGAATAACAGAACCCATACCCATTTCTTCAAGCGGACACTTAGTAATGGCACAAGAATTTTTAGGATTACATACTGAAGGATTAACATTTGAAATTGTAGTTAATACCGCTTCATTGATTGCTGTACTTATATTATTCCGCAAAGACATTATCGAATTAATTGTCGACACATTAAAATATATTAAAGGTAATCGTACTGAAACTGTTAAAAAGAATTTTCAACTTGCTATGTATTTAGTAATTGCCACTATACCAGCTGGTGTATTAGGCATTATCTTTAAGGATATAATTGGTGATACTAAAAGTGTAATCATGGTAGGATTTATGCTTATCGTAACAGGTATTGCCTTATGGTTTATTAAAAATAAACGTGGCCAAAAATTAGAAGGTGATTTAACGCTTAAAGATGCCATAATTGTAGGTTTATTCCAAGCTGTTGCTTTAATACCTGGAATTAGTCGTAGTGGTGCCACTATCGTTGGTGCTTTAGGTGTTGGGATGAATCAAAAAACAGCGTTTAAATTCTCATTCTTACTTTATATACCTGTAAGTCTTGGGACGGCTTTACTTGGCGTTAAAGATATTATTGAAACACCTCCAGATACATCACTAATGATTTCATATGCATTTGCATTTGTAGCTTCACTTGTAGCGAGTTATTTCTCATTGAAATGGTTACAAGGTATTATGGAACGTGGTCAACTCGGCATCTTTAGTAAATATTGTTTCGTTGTCGGACCAGTTGCAATAATATTAGCATTAATATTCTTATAAAAATTAAAAAACGGGGATTGCCATTAATAAAAGGCATCCTCGTTTTTATTTATAGATATATCCAATTAAATAGTTGTTTCATTACTTTGCGTTCATAATTTCATGAAAACAATATCTGATTCTCTTTTCAATTCCCTTGAAGTCAGTTTCTAATTTAAACATAATCTCATGTGCCGTTACATATGCTTTATGAAATTGAGCTTTAGATATTTTTTTCTCTTTTAACATTCTTTCTAAATCATCTTCATCAACAAGTTCATATTCACCTGTCTTCGGTATTACTAACACATCCAAACATAAATCTAGCGTTCTAGCATTACCGAGTTGAGTGATATTCCTCAAATTCACATCAAAATAGTATTGTACTGGTCTGTTTTGTTTGTCATACATTACAGTTATACTATACGGCTTTTTCTCTGGCAAGATCTGCATCCATTTATAACCATTATCCGCAGCTGTAATTTCTTTCCCTACAACATTAACCTTTAAAGGTTCCTTCACCTGTACCATTGTAACTAAGCCAACAAGTCCTTTAAAGTGATTCGTATCCAGTACAACTTCTTTATATTCGCGATTAAGGAGACGTCGCCAATGACGTTTGTCAATATACTTAACTTTCACAAGTTACCAACTCCTTTTTTACATTATATAAAAAACTCGCCCCGATTCAAAGCATTCAAGATAGGTTTTCTAAATTAAATTTTTATTTATAAAAAAAATACTACAAGAAACATGACGTTTACTTGTAGTATTTTAACAATTAATTTTTAATATATAATTTAAAAATACAAAGCCAATTTATATTTTTAATTCTAGAAATCATTGCTATTCCTTAGATAAATAATGAGATTTATCTTTTAAGAATAAACTTAAGATTAATGCAATAACACTAAATAATGTAGCAATCCAGAAAGCATCGTTGATACCTTGTACAGTTGCTAATTTATTTAAATATTCGATAAGTACAGATTTACCAGCATCATCTCCACCAACTGAATCAGAAAGTGCTTTAACTTGTTCTTGAATCATAGGATTAGTTGAGTCTAAGTTATCTGACATGTTAGCTAAATGAGAAGTCGTATTTTGAGTCATAACTGTTACAAGTATTGCTGTACCAATTGACCCTGCTAGTTGTCTAACAGTATTACTTATTGCATTACCATGCGGAATAAGTCTTTGAGGCAATGAATTCATACCTGCAGTCATAATCGGCATCATTATAAAACTCATACCGAATGAACGTACGATATATATAACTAATATTGTTGTATATGGTGTATCCATATTTAATTGTGTCAGTTCCCAAGTTGCGATTGTCATTATTGTTAAACCAATTAAAGCTAATGGTTTAATACCAAATGAGTCTAACATTTTACCAGCAATTGGACCCATGAATCCCATAATAAGTGATCCTGGTAATAATAATAGACCTGAATCTAAAGGAGAAAAGCCACGTAAATTTTGTAAGTATATAGGTAATAAAATCATACCACCAAATAAACTCATCGTTACAATCACATTGATTAATGTTGTCAATGTAAACCCTGAATATTTCAGTGCAGACATATCAAGCATTGGATTTTTCATTCTAACTTCACGAACAACAAATAATATTGTAAAGATTAGACCGATAACTAATGATAAAGAAACTGTTAATGAAGTCCAACCATCGTTACCCGCTTCACTAAATCCGTATAATAGTAAACCAAAGCCGAGTGTACTGAATACAATACCTGGCACATCAGGTTTAGGATTAGATGTTTGTTGATAAATCTTGAACCAGAAGAAACTAATGATTATAGATACTAATCCGATAGCAAACATACCATAGAACATTATGTTCCAATGATAGTTCTGAACGATCCAACCTGATAACGTTGGACCAATTGCAGGTGCTAAAATAAACGCGATACCTAAAGTACCCATTGCAGCACCACGTTTTTCTGGTGGGAAAATTGTCATAAATACATTTGAACCTAATGGCATTAATATACCAGCACCAATTGCTTGAACGACACGACCTGTCATCATCATTGGGAAGTTAAATGAAATGGCACATACTATTGACCCAATCGTAAATAGAACCATTGCGATAAGGAATAATTTTCTATATGAATACTTACTAATTAAGAATGCACTTATAGGAATTAAAATACCATTTACAAGCATGAACCCTGTCATTAACCATTGACCAGTAGATGCAGAAATACTAAATTCATTATTAATTACAGGCAAAGCTACGTTTAATAATGTTTGGTTTAGTATTGCGATAAACATACCAAACATCATCGCAACTAAAATTTTATTTCTTGAAATGCCTTTACCGTATACGAAGTTAACATGATTTTTCTTAATTTGTTCATTAATTGGTTCATCATCTTTTAATTCCATACCACGGTCTGATAAATCTTCATGTTCTTCATTAGAATCATTTTGTTCATCAGTTTTCATATCGTTAGAAGTCGTTTTCTCCGTCTCTGTTTTAGCCGGTTCATTATCTTCTTCCATCTTTTCAATATGAGTGTGTTTGTTTTTATCGATGTTGTCTTCATCTTTTGATTTCAATTGAGTTTCATCATTCACTTTTGAATTATCTGAAACATCTTTAGCAACTGATTTGCTTTTTTTTCGTTTTACTACAAATGCATTAATTCCAACCCATAAAAGGATTGCAATAATTATATAAGCCACCGTAAAGGTTGATGTCATAATACACCCTCCTTAATTCTTATGGATTCGAACTTCAACATTCATTCCTGGAACAACATTTGTTGATGGCTTAGAATCAAATGTGATTTTCACTGGAACAACTTGTGTCACCTTTGTATAGTTTCCATTACTATTTGATGAAGGCATCATTGAGAAACTTGATGCTGTTGCTAATCCAACTTGAGACACTTTACCTTTAACACTAGCTTCTTGGCCATCAATATAAACGTCAACAGCCTGTCCTTTTTCTACATCTTCAACGTCTGTATCATCAATATTTGCTGTAACATATAAATCATCAAAATTATATGCATATGCAATTGGTGATCCTGCTTGAACTAAACTATCTTCTGTTGCAGAAGTTTTAACGATAGTACTTTTTGAAGGTGCTTTAATGTCCATAGTTTGAGATTGTCCATCTTCACCTTTACCAGAAACTTCTCCTAGTTTATCGCCTTTACCGTACTCTTTACCTTCTTCAGCATCGAAGCTGTCCAAGTTACCTGAAACTGGGCTAGCAATCTTAATTTGCTCACCGTCTACTTTTGCATTTTCTGTCTTTACATAATCTGTTGCTTCACTATAATAATGGAATCCTACTAGTCCGATTGCTACTAAAATTACTATAGTGATAACATTTACAAGCACTATTTTTTTCATTACTCTATTTCCTCCATATTTCAATGATTTGTTTATTATACGTCTCTATGAAAATAAATTAAACCAACAAATTCCAAAAATTTGTCGGGTTAAAATGACAGAAAAGTTAGATAAATATTCATAATATATTCATATTTAAAAGGAATATTAATGTATATTTTCGTCTCTTTTTGTTAAAATATAAGTTATGTAATTATTCGAGGTGAAATATGAAAAAACATGCAAGGCAATTAATCACGAGTAATATGGTTTACTTATTAGAACATTATCATTTTGAAGAAATAACAATAAAAATGTTGTGTGCAGAATGTGGTATTAACCGTTCTACTTTTTATGCACATTTTAAAGATAAATATGAAACTTACGAAGAAATAAAAAGATTCCATATGATGAATTATGAAACTTTAATGGATAATATAGAACGCTCTATTATAGACAATCCTGATGACAGAAGAAAATACGTAAAACAATATTTTACAAATGTATTTTATTATATTGCTAAACATCAAAGATTTTTTACAAGTGTATTTGTTACACATCCTGAGCGAGAACTAATTATTAGTTTTATTTCACTCTTAAAAACTAGATTTGCTAAGTTGATTCATAGTCTTGGTACACTAGAAGAGGTAAACTACTTTCTTGATTACACAGTCGGCGGACAAATAGCTTCTATATATAGCTGGTTGAAAAATGGTTGTGAAGAAACACCAGAAAAGATGGCCGATATTATGTATCGTAATATTATTAAAATCAATAGATAATAAAAAAGAGTAGAAATTCATAGTTAAAATTGAATTTCTGCTCTTTTTTGTTATAAAATCATTTACACTTCTTTCAACTTTTGTAAATATGGCTATCCTTGCTCACACTTCTTTCAACTTTTGTAAATATGGCTGTCCTTACTTACACTTCTCTCGACTTGTGTGAATATGGCTGTCCTTGCTTACACTTCTCTCGACTTGTGTGAATATGGCTACCCTTGCTCACACTTCTTTCAACTTTTGTAAATATGGCTGTCCTTACTTACACTTCTCTCGACTTGTGTGAATATGGCTGTCCTTGCTTACACTTCTCTCGACTTGTGTGAATATGGCTACCCTTGCTCACACTTCTTTCAACTTTTGTAAATATGGCTGTCCTTACTTACATTTCTCTCGACTTGTGTGAATATGGCTGTCCTTGCTTACACTTCTCTCGACTTGTGTGAATATGGCTACCCTTGCTCACACTTCTTCCCACTTGTGTGAATATGGCTGTCCTTGCTCACACTTCTTTCAACTTTTGTAAATATAGATGTCTTCTATCTTTCCAACTATTAAAAACTAGATAATCCAGTTTTTTCTTGAATTCTATACAATACTCTCTTCCACAATGATTCATCTTTAAATTCATCATATTGTGCTGTGATTGTGTATTTTTTATTATCCCATGCTTTATTAAAGTTTTGAGATAGTTTCGTAAATGCTTCGTCATCTTGTTTACCTTTAATTATGATGTCTGTTTCTAAGTTATAATCTTCTATATTTCTACGTGTTAGATTAGATGATCCTAAAATCATCGCAGCATTCTTGTTTTCATGTTGTTCAAACAATAAATATTTTGAATGAAATTGCTCGCCATTACTTAATGCCCATTTTACTTTAATATTCCCTTTTGAACGATTTACTAATTCACTTGCTACAGGTTTATTTGGTACGCCTGGTTTTTCTTTGCCAAAAGCTTCTTTATTAATATCTAAAATAAGCTTTATTTGCACATTTCTTTTTGATGCTTTAATAAGTTCGTTGATTACATCTCTATCGGATAAATAAAACATGCCTATCGAAATTCGATCTTTAGATTGTGATTTTTTTATATTTTTAAGAATTTGTTCTTTAATTTTTCCTTCAGTAGCTAGTTGCACTGAGTATGTTGCATCATCACGCCAACTATTATTGTTAATCTTAAAGTCACTCGCTGAATATTGTGCACCGCTCATATTTGCTACGGCTATTTCGGATTTAATGATTGCATTTTGAATGGGTCCTGTTACTCTTACACCAACATTTTGATGATATCCACTCGGATCATGTGGATTACTTGATAAGACCATACCGTGCTTTTCAGTTACAAGTGTCTTTCTATGGTTTGCTTTCATATTTAGTATTTTTAAATAGCCTCTTACTGTAACATCAGGACCTTCACTGCTTAAAGGATTATTTAATTTACCATTTTCACTATTTCCAAACCATTGAAAGAACGTTCTATAAGTTCCTGAATAGATTGGATTAGAATCCCTCAATTTACTTAGATCAGTGTAATGGACATCTATGTTGTTTGCTTTTAAAGCCTTAATATTTCTCGGTGTATAAGAACCATAGAATGAATTAATCGGATCCGTAATGACAATAATTCTAATATTTGGATTCTCTTTCTTTTTAGCAATGAGTGATTGAGTTAATCGATGCGTTATATTTGGATATGTTTTATCTCCAGTTTTGTAATTATTAAATAAAAACATGTCCATAATAATAAAGTCATTAGCTTCATTTATTGTTTCATTAACTTTATCAAATATTTCATGTTCATAATGCATTTTATTACCAGATTTATAAGTGACATCTGTTAATAATTCAACATGATTCGTTTTAGTTTCAGAACTTATTTTGGAAACTCCGTGAGGTAAATTTTTAAACACATGAAAAATACTTACGACAATAACAAGCACCACTAATAAGCATACAATCCATAATAAATGCTTTTTTTGAAATTTATTTTTCTTTTTATTATTTTTCTTTTTTCTTTTTACTGAATTACTTTTTTTCTTTTGACTTTTCTTTATTTTATTAGCCAAGTGTTTAATTCACCCCTTTTACTTTGATTATACCAAAATTCAATTGACACCGATGTATTACTTTGTTAATTTTAATTAATATCAAATTTTTCAGAATTTTTAGAGTATATACATAGGAGTGAAGTAAATTGACAGAACCATTAAGACCTTTCCGTGCTGATCATGTAGGCAGTTTATTAAGAACAGAACCATTAAAAAAAGCACGTCAACAATATTCAGAAGGTGAAATTCCGGGAACTGAATTAAAAAAAGTTGAAGACCAAGAAATTGATAAAATCATCGAAAAACAATTAGAAGTCGGATTAAAAAGTATAACTGACGGAGAGTTCCGTCGTTCTTACTGGCATTTTGATTTCTTAGAGAATTTAACAGGTATTGAAGATTACGAACCAGAAATCGGGCTAACTTTTAATGGTGTAGAAACTAAAAAGCATGATGTAAAAGTTGTAGGTAAAGTGAAATTTAATCCAGAGCACCCACACTTTGAACATTTTGATTATTTACACAAAAAAGTAAATGGTAGAGCTGCAAGCAAAGTTTCTATTCCAAGTCCTAATCAATTATTCCATCCAAACATTTTAAATCAGGAAATTTATCCAGATATTTATGAATATGCTAAAGATGTATCAGAAGCTTATCGCCAATCTATACTTAAGTTCTATGAACTAGGCTGCCGTTATTTACAAATTGACGATGTATATTGGGCTGGGTTAGCTGCAACAACACAACTAATTAAGAATAGAGAACGTACTGCTGAAGAAAAAGAAGAAGCTATTAAACTAGCAGCAAAAGTAGTCAATGATGCATTAGCAGACTTGCCGGAAGATTTACTTATCACATCTCATATTTGTCGTGGTAACTATCAATCATCGTGGGCAATAACAGGTGGTTACGAGCCAATCGCTAAAGATTTATTCACTGAGAAATTACAAGGTTTCTTCCTAGAATATGACGATAACCGCTCTGGTGACTTTGAACCATTAAGACATTTCAATAGAGATGATGCTTATATCGTTTTAGGTCTTTTCACTTCTAAGACAGGCGAATTAGAAAATAAGCAAAATATTTTAGACAGATTAGATGAAGCTACTAAATATGTTTCAAAAGAACAATTATGTTTGAGTCCACAATGTGGATTCGCTTCAACAGAAGAAGGTAATATCCTTTCTGAAGAAGATCAATGGAAAAAATTATCTTACGTTATTGAAACTGCAAAAGAAGTATATGGAGAACTATAATAATCATAAAAACGTCCAATTCGTATTATTCGAATTGGACGTTTTTCATTTTATTAATAATAGATTACTTAATAGATTCAAATGCATATTTTTTAATCGCTTCTTCATGTTGTGGATACTGTTCTAACAATTCATCTTGTGTGAAAAGTTCGAATTTCTCAAACTGAAAGCCTGGTGAACACATACACCCTACTAGTGCATAGTCATTGTCTCCTTCAACTGTTGAAGCGAATATAACACCTTTAGGTACTAACGCTTGCAATACATCACCTTTATCAACATGAGGTCCGACGTTAACTTGTTCATACTTTCCATCTGGATGTATCATATGCACTGTCAACGTTTGACCTGCATGATAATACCACACTTCATCTGATTGTATTCTGTGAAAATGAGATATATTGTTCTTTTCTAATAAGAAGTAAATACTTGTATATAAAGCGTTATGATCACTTAGTGTTTGTTCTGATTTAATGACTTCTTTATAATATCCACCTTCAGGATGAGGCATTAAATCAAGCATATTAATCCATTTATCTTTATTCATAAGCACTCCTTATTATAAATCTACATTATGAAATACTTGTTGAACATCTTCTAAATCTTCAATAGCATCTACTAACTTTTCAAAAGTATCTTGATCTTCTTCTGATAAAGTTACTTCCGATTGAGCTAGCATTGATAGTTCAGCAACTTCAAAATCTTCTACGCCATTTTCTTTAAGAACATTTTGAACTTGTGAAAATTGATCAGGTTCTGCATAAACAATTGTTAACTCTTCTTCTTCAACAACATCTCTTACATCTAAATCTTCTTCTAATAAAAGTTCAAAAATTTCATCAACAGATTTTCCTTTAAATGCAAATACAGCAGTATGATTAAACATGTATGCAACTGATCCAGATACACCCATATTGCCGCCATTTTTACCGAATGCTGCACGAACATCACTAGCTGTACGGTTTACATTATTTGTTAATGCATCAACAATTAGCATTGAACCACTTGGCCCAAAACCTTCATATCTTAGCTCATCATAATTTTCTTCTGATCCACCTTTAGCTTTTTCTATGGCTTTATCAATAATATGTTTTGGAACAGAATAAGTTTTAGCTTTTTCTAATACAAATTTAAGATTTTGGTTTGATTCAGGATCTGGTTCACCTGATTTAGCAGCTACATAAATTTCACGGCCAAATTTAGCATAAATTCTACTTGTATTTTTATCTTTTTGGGCTTTTTTATCTTTAATATTATTCCATTTACGTCCCATAATTCCATCTCTCTTTCAAAGTGAGTTATTTAACATACTTATTATACAATATTGATCTAATCTGGCAAAGTTTACAGGTCAAAAAATAATAAGCGACTGAGACATTTAATTTGTTTCAGCCGCTTTAGTAACTATTTTAATCTTTAATAATACTTGCGAGTCTTAATATGTGCATAATGATATTAAGAAGATTGATAAATAAATTGAATCCCATTTCCCTTGGAGAAAAATTGCCTAACTTCATACGGTTAAAGTCGTAAACAGTATATAGTAAGAATAAACCTATACCAATTACTGATAATACTGTATGAAAAATTGGGTTATTCAAAAATAAACCTAAAAGACTCGCAAAAATAAGTGCAATTAATGTAACGAATAAATATTTACCTAAACCTGATGCATCATCAATCATAAAATAACCTAAAATTCCGAATGCTGCGAATGCACCAATAGCTAATGCAATATTTCCATAAAATGCTTGAGTTCCTAATGTGCCTAAATAATACATAAAGGAAGTATATGAAATAATACCTATTAAGAAAGCAAAGACATTTGATATAAGACCGCTAAATTTTCTAGATGATTTTACAAATAGTGTGAGCATTATAAGTACAAATAATCCTATCGTTATTGGAAGATGTAATGCCGGTGGTACAAATTGACCTAAATAAGTTCCAATACCAAAAATCACCCAATAGTATAAGAAATAAAGCCAAGTTTTTCTAATTGCTGAACCATGTGTGTCATCAGCTTGATATGATCCATAATTATGTTCATAACTCATCCATAATCATTCCTTTTTTATAAGTAATACCAACATTTTACATGTTATAACGCTATATATCAATTGTGAGGTCTCTACATAATTGTAACATTTAGTTCACATACATAATTTACCACATTGCATTTGAATACGCTCACAACACGTTTTAGTGAGTTAAATTTTTATTATAAAAGCGTGTTCTAATTATTGTGTTTTTATTACAAAGTGATTACAGACAGTACATGTAATGTTATTTTTGTTACCATTAATTCTATCGAAGGATTTATATATATTAGTATTCTGTTTTTATATTTTTTAGATAACGAGGAGGATAAGCCTTTGAAAAAATTTGCATTCGCAGTAACAGCAGTTTCAGGTGTTGCAGCTATAGCAGCTCACAACGATGCAGAAGCATCAACTCAACACACTGTAAAAAATGGTGAATCTTTATGGATTATTGCAGACGAATATGGTGTGTCTGTTGATCAACTGAAATCTAGTAACAATATTTCAGGAAACATGATTTTCCCAGGACAAGTCATTACTGTAAACGGAAGTAGTTCAGCTGGAGGAAGTGGCTCTCAAGAAAGTACAGCAACTTCAGGTTCTACATACACAGTTAAAAATGGTGATTCATTAGATGTAATCGCTCAACAACACGGTGTTTCAGTTGACCAACTTATGAAATCAAATAATTTAAAAGGTTATATTATCTATCCAGGTCAAAACTTAAAAATTGCTGGTGGAAGTGGTAGCGATACAGCAACTGCCCCATCTAACAATACGCAACCATCTCAAACTGGTGGTAGCCAATCGTTCAATGACCAAAACTTATATGACTGGGGACAATGTACATATTACGTATTTGACCGTAGATCACAAGCTGGTAGTGCAATTAGCACTTACTGGGGAGATGCAAAATATTGGGCTGGCGCTGCACAAGCTGACGGGTTCCGTGTAGATAGCACACCTGCAGTTGGTTCAATTATGCAATCTACTACTGGACAATATGGTCACGTGTCATACGTTGAATCTATTAATTCAGATGGTAGTTTACTAGTTTCAGAAACTAACTACAATACAGCACCTGGTGTTACTGATTATAGAACAATACCAGCTTCTCAAGTTTATAACTATTCATATATTCATTAATATTTAAAAAGCCAGTTCACATTGTGAACTGGCTTTTTTGTTTGTATGTAGGTACAGTATCATATGGGTGAATCGCATGATATCTCAATAGTCTTCGTGCGTTTTTACCGGATTTAAAATAGCAAAATGAGGCTGAGACAAATATATTGTCCCAGCCTCTTATCATTTTATTTCTTATACAAATAACATACAAATATGATAAATAACAAACGCAAGTAAGATTGATACTGGTAACGTTATAATCCATGTAATAATCATTCTTTGTGCTGTTGTCCATTTCACACCTTTTACGCGCTGTGATGAACCTACACCTAATATAGATGAAGATACAACATGTGTAGTTGATACTGGTAAGTGAATGAAAGTAGCACCAAATATAATAAATGCTGATGATAAATCTGCTGCTACACCGTTAGCTGGACGTATTTTCATAATATTTCCACCAACAGTTTTAATTATTTTCCAACCACCTACTGCAGTTCCAAGCCCCATTGCAGTAGCACAACTTACTTTAACCCATAGCTCAATGTCTGTTGTTGATTGCATATTTGCTGAAATAAGCGCCATTGTAATAATACCCATTGCTTTTTGAGCATCATTTGTACCATGAGAAAATGCTTGTAAAGCTGCAGTACCAATTTGTATAAATCTAAAGTTTCTATTTGTTTTAGTCAAATTATTATTTTTAAACACTACTTTGAATATAGAATATACTGTAAAACCAACTATAAATGCTAATAGTGGTGATGCGATTAAAGCTAGTATAATTTTAGAAAATCCTTGGTAATGTAATACTCCAAATCCTGCAGATGCAATAGCTGCCCCTGCAATTGAACCTATTAATGCGTGTGAAGATGAACTTGGGATCCCGAAGTACCAAGTAATAAGATTCCATGCTATTGCCGAAATTAAAGCTGCTAATATCACAATTGAACCATTTTCTAATTTAAATGGATCTACAATATCTTTGGCAATTGTTTGAGCAACACCAGTAGCGACTAACGCACCGATAAAGTTCATAACCGCTGCTAATATAATTGCATGTCTTGGCTTTAGTGCTTTTGTAGATACTGCTGTTGCGATTGCATTGGCTGTGTCATGAAAACCATTAATAAAGTCAAAAAGTAATGCACATACAACAATAGCTACAGTAATAATGAGTAAACTATCCATTTTTTAAAACTCCTTAGCTATTTTTCATAATAATTTGTTCTAATTTGTTTGCTACTAATTGACATTTATCTGCTACATCTTCTAATGATTCATAAATATCTTTAATTTTAATTAATGTTACTGGATCTGTTTCACTGTTGAAAATGTATTTGATAGATTCTCTTAAAATAACATCACAATTCGTTTCATATTCTTTAATGTTGATTGAATGAACACGAATATGTGAGAATTTCTTTTCAGCTACTAAAGTTACAGCTATTTCAATTTCTTTGATTGCGGCTTGTATGTTCTTAACGAATTCTGCCATGTAGTCGTCTGAATAACTAATAGAGTACATTTCAAACATCGCTGAAGTTTCTTCCATTTCATCTAATACATCATCTAATGCATCACATAATTCTAAAATATCTTCTCTTTCTATCGGTGTAATGAATGTCTGATTCAAATCAGTGATCATTTGGTGCATAAGATCATCACCATTAGACTCATAGGCTTTTATTTTATCTGAATAAGCTTTTAAGTCGAACTCTGAGTCAAAATCCATTTCTCCAAATTCAACTGATGCGCGGCTTAAATTCTCAGCTATAGCTTCTAACTGAATACCAAACTTATCCTTTTTCTTATTAAACATTAGTAATCCTCCCAAAATTTACATCTTAATTTACGTAATTACTCTTTCATTGTACTCTTTCAAAATCAATTCGACCACTATTTATTAATTTAATTTTAATCTTTTATCTTATATGTAAACATTCTGTAACAGTTTATTTACACTGGTATTTTATAACATAAAAAAAGACTAATGGCAAGCATTAGTCTGATTTTTTTATAATACACGTTGTATAACTCGTTTAGAATGTACATAACCTAAGATAGCAAACAAAATATAAATTAAAGAATATAGAGACATTACTATAAGCACTGGTGTATAGAATGATTGCCCCATAAAGAACCATGCTGATTTAGCTGCAAAATAGCCATGACTTAAGCCAATTACTAATGGTAATGCAAAGTTAAACCCTATTTTCAACGCGATACCTTTAGACATATCTTGAGATGTATAACCTAATTTTCTTAAGATTATATAATTTGAAGTTTCATCCTCTGTTTCATCGATTTGCTTAATGTAAATGATACAACCAGTTGAAAGTAGAAATGCTATACCTAAGAACCCTAAAATGAATAGCATCACGCCAATTCCACTTTTTGAATCTTTATATATTATTTGATATGAAAGTGCAGTATCGTTATCATTTGTTTGTTTATCAAATATTTGTTCAGCTTTTTTGATATCTTTATCGTTACTCAAATTAAGTCCATATTGCTCATTATAATCATCATTTTTCACTTCATTTTGTTTCATTTGATCAAATGTATCATCTGAAACTACATAGATTGGTGAATTAAATGTGATGATAGAGGCTAGATAAGATTCTTTACTTATGGACTTCACTTTAAGTTGCTTAGTTTTATTATTCAATTTATATGACATATGTTCATCATCATTAACTTTAATCACTTTATCGAGAATATCACTATAACCTACTACAGCTACTTCATTATTTTTTAAATCTATATCTTTAAATTCTGAAGATTTTGCAACCGTTGCTGGAAAGTCAGATGATTTACCTGTCGTATCGTTAGCACCTGCAAACACTTTAGTATCATCAATTACATATCGTGTTACATTATAATTTTTCTCTTTAAATTGTATATTATTTTCATTTAGAGCTTTTTTAAATTGATTATTTGCATCTTTATTTACAAAAATATAATCATCTGGTGCTGTAGTTCTAGCTGTTTCTTCAACATTGTAATATGAGATATAGCTCAATGCTAATAGTCCGACCGCCATAGCTGAAACCGTTGCGATAATTGTTAGTGATAGTGCATTTGTTTTCATTTTATGCATGATTGATGACGTTGAAACGACATCTGTAACACTGAGCATACCTTTTTTATATTTGCGTATTGTATTGAATATGAGTGATATTGAACATCTAAACAATAGGTAAGCACCTACTATCGTTAAGAACAATACCGCCAACATGTTCACATAAAGTCCCATCATACCTTTTGTTCCGATTTGATCAAACATCACGCTAGATAAATAATATCCTCCGATAATCATTAAAATACCAATTGCTCCAAAAATTAATTCATAAAGTTTAATTCTTTTAATTTTTGTGTCTGTAGCATTAAATTCATTCATTAAGCTAAGAATTGTTTTTCTTTTGATAAATATCATGTTTTGAAGAGAAATTATTAAATAAATGACAACCATTAATATAATGGTTTGGATAAAGGCTTCACCACTAAAGTTTAAATGTGCTTCTTGCTGAATGCCGATGATTTTATATAAAATCATTAATAATATTTTTGAAGTGAAGAAACCTAAAAACGAACCAAATACGACTGTTAACATATATAGTACAAAATTTTCTAAAGCAAATATTTTAAAAACTTCACGCTTTGTCATACCAATTAATTGATATAAGCCTATTTCTCTCGATCTTCTTTTAATAAATAATTTATTTGCATAAAGTAGGAATATAACGATAATCACCGTTAATATTGTTATACCAACTTTTATAGCCGCTTCTGGCTTAACACCTGATTGTACACCATTCAAATCTTCTGAATACTTTAACGTAACAAATCCAAAGAATAACATTACACTCATCGTTATTGAAAAGAGATACATTCCATAATGACGGATGTTACGTCTTAAATTTTTAATAACGATTTGATTAAAGCTCATTTACAACACCACCTAACACGCTTTGTGTTTTGATGATTTCTTTATAGAATGTCTCTCTATCATCGTCTCCTTTATAAAGTTCAGAATATACTTTTCCATCTTTCAAGAAAATAACTCTATTTGAATAACTAGCTGCTGCAGAATCATGTGTAACCATAATGATTGTAGATTGAGTTGATTCATTCATTTGATTTAATTTATTCAATAAATCAGATGCAGATTTAGAATCTAAAGCACCAGTCGGCTCATCTGCAAATATAATCGATGGTTGTCCTATAAATGCTCTTGCTGCAGATGTTCTTTGTTTTTGTCCACCAGAAATTTCACTTGGATATTTATCTTTGATATCTAATATACCTAACGCTTTACTGATTTCTTCGTATCTTATTTGTGCCTCTTTTTTTGATACTTTTTGAATCGTTAAAGGCAACATAATATTCTCTTGTACAGTGAGTGTATTTAATAAATTATACTCTTGAAATATAAAGCCTAATTCTTTTTTTCTGAAGTTAGACATTTGTCTATTATTCATGTTTTGTAATAGATGGCCATTTATTTCAATTTGACCTGTCGTAGCATAATCAATTGAACTTAAAACATTCAAAAGGGTCGTTTTACCAGAACCTGATGGCCCCATTATACTAATGAATTCACCTTTCTCTACAGTCATATCTATTTGTTTTAATACTTCTTGTTGATTTTTTTTAGAACCATACACTTTTACTAATTGTTCAGTTTTTAAAATACTCATCCTCAAAACTCCTTTGAAATTTGTCTATGATTCAATATTAAAGGCTTTTTTAATTAATCTCCTTTGAATCATCGTACATTTTGAGGTTTGAAGTGACATTATTGTCACTTGATTGTTCAAGAGCAGTAAAACAGTTAGGATGTGGGAAAATAAGTAACACAGTCGTACCTTCTCCATATGTAGATTTTATATTTACATTTATACTTAAACCTTCAGCAATTTCTCTAACCAAATAAAGTCCCATTCCTGTAGCAGTCGACTCTCTTTGATTTGTAGTTGAAGTAAATCCCCTTTCAAATACTCTTGGCAAATCTCGTGTTTTTATTCCTCTACCATTATCTTGGATTTTTAAATGCAATTGATTGTTTTGTTCATAAGTAGAAATAGTTATGTCACTGTTTTTAGTATATTTCAACGCATTGCTAATCAGTTGTCTAATAATGGTACGACACCATTTTTCATCTGTATAAACTTTTTCGTCATCTATTTGAATATCATAGCCTATCCCTTTTGCAAAACTAATATTTCGCGCATGTTGAATTTCTTTAATAATCATATCTTTTAATGAATAATGTCCAAAATAAAAATCATTACTCTTTGAAGATAATCTTCTAATATATAGCTGTTGATCGAGCAAATAGTCTATTCTACTCCACTCATATAATAAGTCTTGTTTTAATTTTGTTTCCTCTATTTGATCTAATAATAACTTCATTGCTGTAATAGGCGTTTTGACTTCATGTATCCAATCGAGTAAGTCATTTTTAGTAAGCTGAATTTCTTTATTTTGGTCATGTATAGTATGTCGTACACTTTCATCATAACTTTGAATATAGTCGAAAATTATTTTCTCATATGCCGATTGATTTAATGCTTTATGCTCAATTTCTTTTATAGGAATGTCATGCTTTAACGCCATATAAAATCGCGTTTCTCTTGTATAAATTAACCATAGAAATACAATAAAAATAATAAAATTGATACCTATTAAATACAATGCACTTCTTGTTGAAAATGCTACATCTAACCAACTTGTCAAAATTATAATAAGCTGCATAAGAATAAATAATAATATCCAAGTCCATTTTTCCTTAACAAACCATTTTATCATTTTATCCCTCCAGCTCATGCGCTATATAACCTTTGCCTACTTTCGTTTCTATCAAATCATTAAGTCCAATGTCTGTTAGTTTTTTCCTTAAACGATTCACATTAACAGTTAAAGTATTATCACTAACAAATTGTTCATCATCCCATAATGCTGTAATAATTGTATCTCTACTAACGACTTCATTCTTATGATTAAGCAATATTTCTAAAATAAACATTTCATTTTTAGTTAGAGAGATTTCATTATCATCTTTCTCTATAACATGTTTGCCATAATCTACTCGTGCTTTATTCCATAATTTAATTCTAGGTTCCTCTTTATTATATTGATAAACTCTTCTATAAATTGCCTGTAATTTAGCAACAAGTACTTCTGTATGAAATGGTTTTTGAATAAAATCATCTGCACCCAGTTCCATACTCATCACTTGATCCATTGGGTGATCTCTTGAAGAAAGAAACACGATAGGAATGTTAGATTGTTTTCTAATTGCTCGACACCAATAGAATCCATCATATTGTGGCAATTGAATATCGATGATAACCATATCAGGTTGTAATGCTTTATATTCTTCAAACACTAAGCCAAAATCATTTATACCATGTACGGACCAATCCCATTTTTCTAATTGGCTTATCATAGCTTTAAATAAAGTTTCATCATCCTCAATAATTAATAGTTTCATATACTATCCCTCTTACTTTGTATATTTTTTTATTTCTCCAGCCGTTGTTCGTAACTGAAAGTCTTTTATTCTACAATCCACTTCAAAGCCTTTCATCGTAACATTATGAATAGGTGCTTGAGATAAATAATAAATACTCCATGGTATTCTTGGTATATAGTTATATAAATGTACGATGAATTCATTCGTCAGTCTTAGCTTTCTAAATTCCAATACACCATTGTCTTCATACAAATTGACTACCAGTGCGCCTCCAACAACTTTAAACTGAATGAGATCCTCGTGAATACTTGGGGTAATTCGTTGTAATTTTAATAACGGATTACTTCTATGTTTAAAGTACACATTATACGTATCACCGATTAGTTCTGTAGTGACAAGGGTACCACTTGTTTCTTGTAACCATTCAAAGTAATATTTCACAACTTGTTCCATGTCCCATTCATATGGTATGGGCATTCTATCTACACTTCTTACATCATCAAATTTAGACTTTTGTAATTCTATAGAAACAGCTGGTCGTTTAATAGATTGCTCTGTAGCTTGAACTTCAATTCCTGTTGATTTTAATGTATCTATCGTTTCTTGATCAAATGGAGAACCGGTAATATAGATGATTTTCTTCACATTGTTTTCTTTACATGCTTTTGCCATATTATCACTAGCAAGTAAATTCAAATTCCGAGCTGTACTTTGTGTTAATTTTGCAGATTTTTTATTAGGATCTAAATAATAAATTGCAATGTCTATACCTTCCAAAGCATCAATCATATCCTTTAATACATAAATATCACATTTTCTCCAAGTGATATCCATGTCAATCATATCAGCTTCATACTTTGTAATCGTATATAGATTACCAACATCTTTTAATGTACTTATTAAATGCTTACCTATGTATCCTGAACCACCGGAAATTAATACATTCGCTTTCATTTTAAGCACTCCTTTGCATTCGGACTTTATATATGTGTTATAATATTTATAACTTATTGCATATTTACAATAAATATAACATTGTTTGTAATTTATAAATAGAAATAGGAGATATTTTATGAAAGAAATCATACGAGAAATTCGAATAAATGATGTTGAAAACTTTAATAAATTATTAGATAGCGTGATTAATCAATCAGAATATCTATTATTTAATCCAGGTGAACATCAAATTTCAATACAAAATCAAACTTTATTTCTAGAAGAAATGATTACAACAAGTAATTCTACTATAATTGTTGCCGAATTAAATGATGCTTTAATTGGTTATGTGACACTTCAAGGTGGAAGAACAAAAAGAAATAGTCACGCTGCTAAAATTGCTATGGGATTACTTCCATCTTTTAGAAACAAAGGTATCGGCTATAAATTGTTACAAGAAACAGAAGCATGGGCGGTAAGAAGACAACTTCATCGACTAGAATTAAACGTTGTTACCGAGAATGAACCTGCTTATCGTTTATATGAGAAATTTGGTTTCAAAGTAGAAGGCAAAAAAGAAGAAACGTTATATTTTAATGAAAAATTTTATGATGAATTTGTAATGGCTAAATTATTATAAAAAAAGACAAACTAATCAAGCAAAAGCTCGCTTAGTTTGTCTTTTTTATTTGTCTTTCTTTAATACCGTTTCTGATTCTTGAGTTGCATTATTCTCATAAGGTGACTGTTTCGTATTCGCACCTAGAAACATCATCACACTATTATAAGTCGTTTTAGACTCTTTTAAATTCATGTGAAATTGATATTGGTGACGCAAACCATGTGTACCATCAAAGAATGAAGTTGTTGTTTCTATACCTTGTTCGTTCAACACTTTATCAAATTCTCTATTTTGTGGATCAAATGGGTCAGCATCTCCAACCGTTAAAAATGTAGGTGGATAATACTTCGTTACTTGATCTACAGTAGATAATTGATTAATCTGGGCAAAGTTTCTTTCCCATTTTTTCGAACCTGTATAACTTGTCATAAATAAATCAATTCTAGGAAAATCAGTACTTCTTACGGTTTGCATATTATAAAGGCCACCAAATAGAATTGCGCCTCTTAAATACTCTTGTTTGATACTAGCTTTCATATCCATTTGCTGTTGTAACTTTGGATTTGTTTGAATAGCGACATATTGACTAGCTATTTGAGCTCCCGCTGAATCACCACCATAAAGAATTTGTTTATGGTCAATATTAAATTTATTTTTATATTTCAATGTATATTTAGTTGCTTGATCTAATTGATGTATAGGTGTAGGATATTGCGAATCTGGTGCTAAAGCGTAATTAACATTCACTATAACATATCCTTTTTCAGCAATTTGAGCCAAATATGGATTTTTTTGTCTTTTATCCCCTGCGATAAATCCACCACCATGCGTCCAAAATATGACAGGCAATTTTTCACCTTTTTTCATTTTTGAAGGCACAATAATATCCATTTGACTTTTTGGTGCAGAATGTCCATAACTTACATCCCGAATCAATTTCACTTTTTTATTATTAAGAAGTAATTGATTTGCTCTTTGCGCTTGCAATTGTTTTTCTTGTTGTTTATGTTCTTGATATTTATTAAAAATATAAAAACCACTTACAACAACGATGATCGCCACAATCAAAATAAACAACCGTCGTTTTTTCCTTTTCATATGTTCACTTCCTCATGTAAGAAGACAGTTTAACATATTCATTTATTTTATGCGATATGTTTTTTATTATCTTTTTTTCTCAATATATATTTAACGAGTATTGCACCGCATATAACTAAACCAATTACACCCATTGCTGGATAAAGTTTATCTATTAATGCAGAGAAACCTACAAAGCTTAATCCATATGCCAATAACATTGCGATGGTTAATAACAATACATATTTTTTTGAAAATGGTACCGTAAATCTAGCGGTAAATGAATACATTAACCCTAAAATTGTATTGTACATTACCATTAGCATAATAACCGACAGTGCTAAACCAACTATTGGTGATATAGTTCTAGCCAATGCTAATGTAGGGATTTCTACATCTTTAATATTAGGATATTCTGCTAATAGTCCTGAGTTAATCAGTGCTAATAATACTAAATAAATAACACCGCCAATAATTCCACCTAAACCTGAAATACGACGTTTATCAGCGTCTCCACCTATTGCAATTAACGTACTAAATCCTACAGAGAAAGCTAATCCTCCATAAATGAATCCTTGAGCAATACCCCAAAATAGACTTGGCTCTTCTACTGTACTATTTATTTCAGAAATACCAACATGTCCATTTATAAAGAAATAACCTGCAATGATAAGAATAATAATTATTAAGAATGGTGTTACTACACCTAAAGCTTTAACAATTTTATCAAAATCTAATAATAGTGTGATATAAATAACCACACACATAATTAAAGCTCCTAGCCATGTTGGCACACCAAAACTTTCTTGAAATGCAGAACCTGCACCAGCTATCATCGTGACAGATATTCCAAATAAGAAGAATATTAATACATAGTCTATAACAATACCTGCTTTACCAAACAAATAGTTGATAGTAGAGCTGTGATCATCAGCATCTAACGCAGTACCAATTTTTGCTACTTGTCGGCCAAAGAACGCTAGCATAATCCCTGAGATGATTACACCTAGATAGCCATACAAACCATAGTGTGTAAAGAATTTCATTACTTCTTGTCCTGTTGAAAATCCAGCTCCCACTACGACTCCGACATAAGCAAACCCTATTTTTGTTGCTTCTTTAACATTTGACACAAATCTTCCTCCTCATTTACTTGTTCAATATAGTGACATATACCCACTATCATAAAAACTATTCCAGTAATTAAAAAAAACCTCTTACAAAAGTAAGTGGTTTTGTAAAAACACAAATTTAGTTACGATTTTTCTTCCAATGATTTGCTATAGTTCGCTCTTGTAACTGTAAATCCTACAATTATTGCTAGAACTAATAACACAATACCAAACCAATAAGAATGATGTATACCCACTGTCATAGCATTATTAATTTGTTCTGTTGTTGGATTTTTAATACCTTGAAGTGCTGTAGTTTGACCACTATTCATAATACTCACAAATACAGCGATACCTAATGCACCACCAATTGGTTGTAACATATTTGAAACAGCTGTTCCATGTGGATACATTTCTTTAGGTATAGCATTTAAAGCATTTGTATTTGCAGGCATTAACACTGCAGAAATACTGATCATTAAAATAATATACACAACGACAAATACCCAAACGGATATACCCGGGTGAATTGTTGAATAAAATATTGAAACACATAATAATACAATCAAACCTGGTACAACGAGTTTTCTCGGTCCAATTTTATCAAATATTGCCCCCATAAATGGTGATAAGAAACCATTAAGTAGAGCGCCAGGTAATAAAATAAGACCAGCTATTTTAGCACTGAATCCCATAGGACCTTGTAAATACATAGGCATAACTATTTCAGATGCAAACATTGTCATAATAACTACAACAAATATAATGACACCTTTAGTATAGTTATGGTATTTAAACACTTTTAGGTCCAGTAGCGGTTCGTCTAATTTAAGTTGTCTAAATACAAATAAAGTCATCATAATTATACCAACAATTAACGTTATAAAGATTGATGGATTTGAGAATCCACCTTCTGTACTACTAACTGAAGATACACTGTAAATGATTGTTGATATACCTATTGTAGATAAAATAATTGAGAAAACATCAATTTTTGGTCTCGTTATTTCTCCTACATTTTGTAAATATCTATAGGCAAAAATAAAGGTGAACATCATGAATGGAATGACAATTAAAAATAACCATCTCCAACCCATATAGTCTACAATAACACCTGATAATGTGGGTCCTAGTGCTGGTGCAAACATAATCACTAAACCAAATTGCCCCATTATTTTCCCACGTTCATGCTCATTATATAACAAAAGCATTGCATTCATAACTGTCGGAATCATAAGTCCAGTTCCTGCTGCTTGAATCATTCTACCAACTAATAACATAGGGAAATTAATTGCTAAACCTGCTGTTAATGTCCCGATTGTGAAGACTGTTACTAACCCTAAAAATAACCTTCTCGTTGTAAACCATTGATTTACAACGGCAGACAGTGGCGTCAGTACACCCATTACTAACATAAAACCAGTCGCCATCCATTGAACAGTTGGCGCATCAACATTAAATACTGACATCAATTCTTTTAGTGCAATATTTAAAAGCGTCTCGTTTAAAATCATGAAGAATGTACCAACCAAAAATACAATCATGATGATTTTTCTTTTAACCTGATTATCCATTTGTTTCTCCTAATATTTGTTTTTGTAACTTTCCTATAATCCCATAAAAAATAAACCTAGTCAAACGACTAGGTTTATGCATTTTGAGAATTAGATAATTGTGAAAAATCTACTACAACTTTATCCATTCTCTTAGCAGTTTCTTTCATTATATTTCTAGCAACTTTATTATCGGGATCTATTTTAAGTATTTGTTTACTAATGTCAAATGCTTGCTTATCGGATAGCAAAGGTTCTGGAATTGCATGTAATAAAAGCATTTGCAATAAACTCTTCACTTCTTTATATTCTGTTAATATCATCGATCTTTCAGCATGATAATAAGCTGAGTAGAATGCACCATCATGCTCACTATATGGATAGACATGTAGCAAAAATGCTAAGTCATGAAGTTCACTTGTTTCTTCCTTCTTAATAGAATCTAATATAAAAGTATAAAACATTGTACTTTCTTCTTCGTGAGCTGCTGAAATGAAGTGTTCTTCAAATTCTAAGAAATCCACTTCGGACATCAATCTATATGCAGTATCAAATTCGCCACTTAATATATGACCTTTTATTAAATCTTTCATTTAATGTCCTCCTTCTCTCTTTTCAACATTCACTGTATGCTCATTTTTATAGTTAAAAATATTATAACACGTTTTGTAATAAATTACCTTTAAAACATTAAACCAAATTAAATTTTAAAATATAAATGGTGATGATATTTACATCGATGATTAAACCTTGATGCACAATGTGGGCATACTTCTTTTAGCATATAATCATTTATTGAAATTGTTTGTTTACATACACCACACAATATAGCATGTTCATCAAATTCACTTTTATCCCATCTTTTAAGTTCATGTTTTTCACATTCTTCATGACATTTATAGCAAGGATAAAATTTGTTACAACATTTAAATTTAATTGCAATGATATCTAGAGGTGTTTGATAATGCTCACATCTAGATTCATCATCTACTGTTAGTCCATATATAGTTACCATAATATCCTCCAAACATTTTAATAAAACAAAACATCTCACAATAGCATCTATTTTGTCAATTTATAATCATTTGACATAGATGACGATTTTTTATAGAATTAACATATGAACATATATTCATATGTTAGGAGAATAAAATGAGTACTTATAATATATTAGATGATGAAACATTGTTACTAGTGTCACAAACCTTTAAAGCATTAAGTGATCCAACTCGAGTAAAGATTTTACATTTACTTTGTACAGGCAGACACTCAGTCGGATGTATAGCAGAAACACTGTCACTTAGTCAATCTTCAGTTTCCCATCAATTGAGATTTTTAAAGAATCTTCGACTTGTTAAATTTGAAAGAGAAGGAAAGAGCATATTCTACTCAATTGATGATGACCACGTTATTCTATTTTTAAAACAAGCAATCGAACACGCTAAACATTAATTTAAATTGAGAGGTGTTTATATGGGACATGAACATCACGGACATGACCACAACCATGTTCATACAAATAATAAAAAAATATTGCTGATTTCTTTCATAATCATTACTTTATTTATGATTGTAGAAGTAATTGGAGGATATGTTACAAATAGCTTAGCCTTATTATCAGATGCAGGTCATATGCTTAGTGATGCAATTTCTTTATTTATTGCACTCATGGCTTTTAAATTCGGTGAACGTGTTGCAAATCAACATAAAACTTATGGCTATCGCCGTTTTGAAATACTCGCTGCTTTTATAAATGGAATTTTATTAATTGCTATTAGCTTATACATTTTTTATGAAGCAATCTCACGATTTATAAATCCACCTGAAGTAGCTTCAACAGGTATGCTCATCATTAGTACAATTGGATTAATCGTTAATCTTGTTATTGCCTGGTTAATGTTTAAAGGATCTGACACAAAAAACAATTTAAATATGCGTGGTGCTTTTATACATGTACTCGGAGATTTATTAGGGTCAGTCGGTGCA
Source organism: Mammaliicoccus fleurettii (assembly GCF_002018435.1). Classification (NCBI taxonomy): domain Bacteria; kingdom Bacillati; phylum Bacillota; class Bacilli; order Caryophanales; family Staphylococcaceae; genus Mammaliicoccus; species Mammaliicoccus fleurettii. The sequence continues at coordinate 201,174 of NZ_MWJM01000004.1, forward strand.
ATAGTAGCAGCAATAATCATGATAATTTTCGGTTGGAAATTAGCCGATCCAATAGCAAGTGTTATTGTTGCTATGCTAATTATAAGAAGCGGATATGGTGTTACAAAATCAGCATTAAACGTATTAATGGAAGGAACACCATCAAATATCGATATACACGAAATTTCAGAAACAATCACATCACATCCAGAAATAATCGATGTACATGATTTGCACATTTGGTCTATCACAAGTGATCTAACAGCATTAAGTTGTCATGCAGTTGTAGATAGAGAAAAAACAGTATTAGAATGCGACAGTATAATAGAAGAAATTAACCATAAACTAAACCATAAATCCATACAACATGCTACTATCCAATTAGAAACATCAGACCATCAGCACGATAATTCTTTATTATGTTGTATGGATCAAACAGAACATGTTCATTAAACAATTAGAAAGGCTGGAACATTTAATTTGTCCCAGCCTCTCATTGTATGGTTTTGATTTTGAGGATGTCTTCGTGCGTTTTGACTGGATTTGAGCTGAATCGCACGATATCTTTGGAGTCTTCGTGCGTTTTGGCTGGATTTGAACTGAATCGCACGATATCTCTGGAGTCTTCGTGCGTTTTGACTGTATTTGGAATATGTCCATATAATTGTGTAATAAAATAAGAGCCATATATAGCTCACTTTAGTACAATGTAATCGACGAAGAAAAAATTGTAGAGGTGACTATATATGACTCAATTAAATATTAACGTAGACTTTGAAGAATTGGCAAGTGCTATATTTGAAAGTAACTTAAATACAGCTATGAAAAGTATTGCTGTATCTGTCTTAAATGCTTATATGGAGATGGAAAGAGACCAGTATGTAAATGCAGATTTCAAACAAAAGAATCCTAAAAGGATTGCCCAACGAAATGGCTACTACGAACGTGATTTTATGATGCCTGTTGGTAAAATTCATCTGAAAGTGCCTAGAACACGTGATGGTGAGTTTACAACTGACGTTTTCGAACAGTACACACGCTCTGATCAATCTCTTATTTTAGCTATGATGGAAGCTTATATTAATGGTGTTTCAACTCGGAATATCACGAAGATTGTCGAGGCTTTATCAGGGGAATCTGTATCGAAATCAACGATTTCTGAAGTAATGAAAAATATAGATCCTGATATTCAAGAATGGGCAAGTAGACCCATTACGAATCATCAATATAAGTATGTGTTTGTTGATGCTATGTATATAAAAGTTAGAGAGAATAATAAAATAGTATCCAAGGGTGTTTACACCGCAATGGGTATTAATGAACTTAGACAGCGTGAAATTATTGGCTTTAAAATTTCTAATCAAGAATCTGAAAAGGCTTGGTCTGAATTTTT
>NZ_MWJM01000005.1:0-168305 GCF_002018435.1 Mammaliicoccus fleurettii
CACTCTTTGAAGTACTATAAGTACTCAATTATTGGAATTAACGTTGACATATTGTCATTCAGTTTTCAATGTTCATTTCGTCTCACAAGAATCTATTATACACGCTTCTAAATTCGAAGTCAACAACTTTTTAAAATTAATTTTCAAAGTGTTTTGATGTGTTATTTATCTCTCGCTCACAAGATATAACTATACACGCTAAATCTAGTGAACTCAAGCATAAAAATTACACCAAAACAACCATTGTTCTCAAATATGATTATTTCTCAACATATTCTTTTAAATTATCGTATATTCTTTCAGCATCTTTGTAGCCTTGTTTATATAAAGCGTCTAATTTCTTAGGATTTTTCTCAATTCTATCTACTGATAACGAATCTGAAGGTCTTATTACGAATAAATTCCCTTTTTCTTCTTCCTCTTCTATCCATTCTAAAGTCTTATTGTAATGTTTATATCTAATGGCCATGAGATGATTCACTTTAGGATATGCTCTCAATCTAAAAACTCTAGAAAATCTACTTTGTTTTTTGCGATACCCTTTAGGTCTTGTAAGAATAAGAACGTTTTTCTTATAACCTTCCTCAATCGTTTTATTCAAAGGTATAGGATTTACAACTCCTCCATCTAATAAAGTATGTCCTTTGTATTGAACAGGATTTGCCATCATAGGTAATGAACTCGTTGCCTGTAATGCAGTTAAAATAGAATCTTTAGTTTCTTTCTTATCAAAATATACAGCTTCTCCTGTTTCACAGTCAGTTGTTACAATAACAAATTCTTCTTCAGCTTGATCAAACTTTTCAAAATCAAAGGGTTCTAAATAAGTAGGTATATAGTGATACACAAAATCCATTCCAAATATTTCTTTTCTCTTCACATAGTTGGAAAGGGAAATATATCGTTTATCCTTTATATACTTTGCCGTCACACGATGGTTACGTCTATATTGTCTAGATAAGTAACTTGCTGCCATTGAAGCTCCTGCTGAAACACCGATATTATATTCAAAATATAAATCTTTTTTAATAAAGAAGTCTAATACACCTGCTGTATACATACTTCTCATTCCGCCACCTTCTAATATTAACGCTGTGTCCTTTATCATATCCACACTCTTTTCTATACCTTTAGTTAAATGAAAGCAACCTGCTACATATTACATGTGAGCAGGTTGTATGTTTATTATTAAATTTCTGTTCTTCCAGTTATAGCTTTAGACAGTGTAACCTCATCAGCATATTCTAAATCGCCACCTACTGGCAATCCATGTGCAAGTCTAGTTGTTTTAATGCCGATTGGCTTAACAAGTCTAGATATATACATTGCTGTTGATTCACCTTCTATATTTGGATTCGTTGCTAATATAATTTCGGTAACTTCATCACTCTTTAGTCGTTCTAATAATGAAGGAATATTAATATCTTCTGGACCAATACCTTCCATTGGAGATATAGCTCCATGCAATACATGATATAAACCTTTATATTCGCGCATCTTTTCCATTGCTATAACATCTTTAGAATCTTGGACAACACACACAACAGTACGATCTCTTTGCTTATCTTGGCAAATATGACAAGGTGATACATCTGTTATGTGTCCACAAGTTTCACAATAAGTTAGTTCTCGCTTTACATCTACAAGAGATTTAGCAAAAAGAACAACATCGTCTTCTTTCATATCTAATACATGAAAAGCTAATCGTTGAGCTGTCTTGGGACCTATCCCAGGCAACTTCATAAAGCTATCAATTAATTTAGATATTGGTTCTGGATAAAACATCATTACATCATTCCAGGAATGTTAAGACCTTTTGTATGTTTACCTAAACGATCTGCAGTTACATCGTCTGCTTTAGATAAAGCATCATTTGTTGCAGCTAATACTAAATCTTGTAGCATTTCTATATCTTCAGGATCTACAACGTCTTCTTTAATGATTACGTCTAAAATTTCTTTATGTCCAGAAACAACAACTGTAACCATTCCGCCACCAGCTGTTCCTTCAATTTTTTCTTCTTTTAGCTTTTCTTGTTCCTCAGCCATTTTCTTTTGCATTTTTTGCATTTGTTTCATCATTTGTTGCATATTTCCGCCACCGCGCATAATTTCGTCCTCCTAATATCTATTTTGTTCGTTATAGAAAATTAATTTTTGTCATATTTATTATACATACCTTTGGAGATGATGTCATGTATTACTCATCAGTAACACGTACTGTGTCCTCACCAAATAGTTCTTGTGCTTTTTTAACGACATCCGCTTCTTTATGCTTTTCTTCCTTAACCGTATCATCTTGAGCAGGATTAGCTTTTTTAGATTGAATGTATTGTTGTCTAACTTGTAACCACTGTGAATTTGGTACGCCAACTACTTTGACAGTTTTATCTACTATTTCACAGACAATCGCTTCTATATGATTTCTTTTTTCATCATTTTTGTTAACTATCTCGCAATGTATATCTTCATCAAACTTTACCAGTACATGATCTTCACTAGCAGCGACAGGTTCCGAGTTCAGCAATAAACTAACTAATGCTCTTTGTTCTTTCTCTTTAACCGATTCGATAACTGCTTGCCATTTTTCTTTTAGTAAATTTAAATCATCACGATTAGCATGATCAAGAACACGCTCTATTTGTCTAATTGAGAAGACATGTTTAGATTGCTTTCTACCTATGTTCTGTTTATTTTCAATTGGTTTCGCCTTTTGACTACCACCATTCTGAGAAAGTTGATGAACGTGTTCCTCAAGTTGTTTGATTTTATTCATTACTTCACTTGATGCTACTTGATTACTTTGACCACCTGTTGTTGGTTGTTCTTTGTTATTACTTGTAATCAATTCCGTTAACTTAACAATGAGTATTTCTATATGAACATTTTGGTTAATTGCAAAACGCATTGAAACCAATGTGTCGTTAATGCAATCAATCATCTTGTACATTGTATTTAAATCAATATGATGAAGTGCATGTTGCTCGTCATCTTGATCAGTCGTTTTGGCTACAATTGCATCTCTAATGAAATAAATCATATCATTAACAAGTCTATTCACTTCTTTACCAGCAGCGATAAACTCATGATACCTCGTGAAAGCCTGTTTAATATCTTTAGCTACAATGTCGCTGAATAACGCGTTCAATGCTGCTTTATCTACACTACCTGTTACATTTAAAGCATGTTCAAGTGACAAATGTCCATCTCCAAATGCGATTGCTTGATCCATAATACTTAGTGCATCACGCATACCGCCTTCTGACACTTGTGCAATAAATGATAAAGCATCTTGTTCATAAGTAATATTTTGTTCGTCTGCAACAAATGCCAATCTACTTTCTATCTCACCAGAATGAATCGCTTTAAAATCAAACCTTTGACATCTCGAAATAATTGTTGGTGGTATTTTGTGAGGCTCTGTCGTAGCAAGAATAAATATAGCATGACTTGGTGGTTCTTCAAGTGTCTTTAGAAGCGCATTAAAGGCACCAGTTGTTAACATATGCACTTCATCTATAATATACACTTTGAATTTAGATTCACTTGGTGCATATTTTACTTTATCTCTAATATTTCTAATTTCATCTACACCATTATTACTTGCAGCATCTATTTCAATTACATCTGAATTTGTTCCTTGTGTAATACCTTTACAAATTGCGCATTCATTACAAGGTTCTCCATTTGTATTTTCTGTACAATTAATTGCTTTAGCAAAAATTTTAGCAATACTCGTTTTACCAGTTCCGCGTGGGCCATTAAATAAGTAAGCATGTGATTGCTTTTCTTTTTGGATTGCATTTCTTAATGTTTTTGTGACATGTTTTTGACCTACAACATCTGAAAATGACTGCGGCCTATACATTCTATACAAAGCTTGGTAGTTCAAAATGGCACCTCCAAAGTTTAATACGATATACCTTATATTATATCACGAATCGATACTGACTTCTTATTATAAATTACTGAAAATATTCAGGATAATGAACAGTACCTCTTATTTCTTTGGTTGGGTGGTCCCATAAATATTTGAACATGAAGTTCTCATCTGGCACTTCAAACGGCGCATAAATCTCAAAGTCCGAAGCAATATGATAGCCTAGCTTACGATAATATTCAGAATGACCGAGTACTACAACACCTATATAACCATTTTCATATGCTCTATATTCCAACGCTTCTATTAAAGCTTTGCCTATACCTTTATTTTGGTATTGTGGCAAAACTGAAACAGGTGCCAATGCTAATACAGTATTACTTTGTTCATCAGAATTTATTGTTACCTCTGACATCATTGCATGCCCTAATATTTTCCCTGACTCCGTTTTTGCTACTACTTCAAGTTCAGCGTTATAAGTTAGCGATTTTCGAATTTTTCCGATTAACTCAAATTCTTTTCCGTTTGATTGCGCTTCTGTTAAAAAAGATTGTTGTACAACTTCTTTAGCAAGTTCATATTCCGATTCCACAATAGTACCAATTAGTAATTGCGTCATGTATGATAATATCCTCCTGATATAAGAAAAAGGGCGACCGCGGTCACCCTTTTTGAATTTATATTTAATTTGATAATTTAAAATTTAAATACCGTGCACCTTTGCTTTGAACAAACATCACAAGCGTAACCTCAGTCGTTAGCTAAACCTCGGCAACCCTACGGCACATACAATGATCCACTTAATGCTGCTTCCTTCCGGACCTGACATGATTCATGGGTTTGTATTGCATAGGACCGACGTCTTCAGACACCACGTGCTGAGGGCAGACCTCACAATAATATGTCCGCAGCAAAGGAATTCAGTCCTGCATAAGCGGATTTCAAGTACAGGGAACCGCTACCTCCCCACTTAGCACGGCAATTTATATAGTACAACAAAACCTTTACATTTGGCAAGAGAAAACTATTCTTTATATTCGAGTTTGATTAATCACTCTTCGAGAAAAATCTACAAATTTAAATTCCGTTGCAATATGTCTAGATATATTATACTGAAATCGTTCAGCATTATTAAGGTGTACAATCCCTCTAACTGTTGCTGTAAAAGGTGGATCTAAATGACCAAAATAAGCGATCTCTTTATCCGACATTCTCTCAAAAGTAATAGATTTATTTGAATAACTGATTTCCACATTCATTTCATTTTCTATATAACGATAAATTGATTGTGAAGCTACTTCTTTCGTTAGTTTAGGAATCACACTACATATAAAGTAATCTTCATCCATAATATGCACATTGTTGTTCTTCTTTCTTGTTCTAATAACATGCCAAAGTTTATCCTGATCATTTAGTTCAAGAGCATGTTTTACAATTGGTACTTCTTCTGCACGTATTACTTCGAGAAGTTCGACTTCAGTTTCATAGTCTAAACCTAATCTTTGATTAATTTCTTGAAAACTTATCATTTCCGAAATTGGAAATTGAATGATGTCTTCATATATTACAACTGAACCTTTACCTCGTAATTTTTGTATATAGCCCTTTTCTTGTAATAAATTTAAAGCTTTCCTTACAGTTTCTCTAGAAGTTGAATATATTTTTGTTAATTCATTTTCTGAAGGTAGTTGCTGTAAATGAGCATATTCACCATTTATAATTTTTTCACAGATAGATTGGTAGATTTTCATATACTTGTTCATTGGGTTCACCTCTATACCTTCAAAAATTCCTTAACTTCCACTTACTTTAACTACAAATGCGTCATATGGTTGTAGTGTTTTACCTTTTAAATCGTTATTTGCAATCATAATCTCGCCTTCTATATCGATATCTGTTGGGATATCTACTTCTCGGTTAGAGTAATTTGCTATAACTATCCATACTTCATCATTCAAACGTCTTTTATATACAAATAAATCTGAATGCTCCATATAAAGTGGCTCTATTTCTCCATAAGTTATAATATCATGTTCATGGCGTATTTTGATTAATTTTTGATACGTGTAAAAGATTGAAGATTTGTCTTCCAGCGCCGCTTCTACATTAATGTGTTTATAATTATTCGGAATACCAATCCATGGTGTTCCAGTTGTAAATCCAGCATTTTCTTGTTTATTCCACTGAATTGGTGTTCTAGAGTTATCTCTAGACTTTTGTCCAATCACTTTCATAATCATTTCCTCATCTATGCCATTACTTTTTAAAAGTTTGTAAGCATTGAGAGACTCAACATCTCTATATTGATTAATGTCTGTAAACTTAGGATCCGTCATGCCAATTTCTTCACCTTGATATATATATGGTGTTCCTTGTAACATATGCAAAGATATTGCGAGCATTTTTCCGGATTTAACTCTATCTTCTTCTGTTGTATCATTTCCAAACCTTGTCACAACTCTTGGTTGATCATGGTTACACCAGAATATCGCATTCCATCCATTACCTTTAGCGATGTTTACTTGCCAATCCATTAAAATACGTTTCAGTTCAAGAAAATCAAATTTCATGTCTGACCACTTTTCACCATTCTTATAATCTACTTTTAAATGATGAAAATTAAACACACTGCTTAATTCGTGACGCTCAGGATTCGTATATTGAATACAATTATCAATTGTAGTTGAAGACATTTCACCAACCGTCATAATATCTTTATCACCAAAAGTCTGTTTATTCAGCTCTTGTAAATATTCGTGAACTTTTGGTCCATCAGTATAAAATTCTTTTCCAATTGCTTCTGAATTTTCGAATGCACCTTTAGATATTAAATTAATAACATCAAATCTAAATCCATCTATACCAAAATCAATCCAATAATTGATCATTTCGTATATTTCAGATTTAAGCTTGTCATTCTCCCAGTTTAAATCTGCTTGAGACACATCGAATAGTCTTAAATAATAACTTTCTGTTTGTTCATCATAAGTCCATGCATTGCCACCGAATTTTGATTCCCAATTCGTTGGCGGCTCGTCTTTCGTTCCTTCTTTCCAAATATAATAATCTCGATACGGATTATCTTTAGATTTACGAGACTCTACAAACCAATGATGAGCTGTAGATGTATGATTAATAACGATATCTAACATGATTTTAATACCTAGACTATGCGCTTCACTAAGTAACTCTTCAACATCTTCTTTAGTGCCAAAATCTGGATTAATTTGATAATAATCACTAATATCATAACCATTATCATTCATTGGTGATTCATAAATTGGTGTTAACCAAACATAATCAACACCTAAAGTTTGTAAATAAGGTAACTTTTCAATTATTCCTCTTAAATCACCTTGTCCATTTCCAGTCGTATCATTGAAAGATTTTGGATACACTTGATAAACGACAGACTTTTTCCAATCTAAAACTGCCATATTGGTAAACTCCTTTTATAAATTATTCTTTCACCATTTCTTTCGCTTTTTCATTTGCAAAGTTTGAAAGCACAACCGTTAGTATAGCTGGTAATACCATAGCTATCAATGTAGCAATACCGAACACAGCCCAATATTCTCTTTGAATTGAGATGATTGCAGGTACACCACCTACACCTACACTACCTAACACTTTATTAGCTCCAATAAATGCACCTAATAAACTTGAAGAAATAATTGCTGCAAAGAATGGATATTTAAGTGGTAAGTTGACACCAAACATCGCCGGTTCAGTTACACCTAGAAATGCTGAAATACCTGAAGTAACTGCTAAACCTTGTTCTTTACCCATTTTACGTTGTTTATATACTACCCAAGCTCCAAACGCTGCAGAACCTTGACAAATATTTGAAATGGCAACGATTGGCCATAAATATGTTCCTCCGAGTGGACTTCCCATCAGTTGGAAATCTACTGCTAAGAACATATGATGTAAACCAGTAATAACGAGTGGCGCATAGAACAATCCGTACACTGCTCCACCTAGCCATCCTGCACTTTCAAAGATTGCTTTAATAGCATCTGTAATAAGTGTACCTAAACCTAAAGCTAATGGCCCAATTACAATAAATGCTAAGAAACCAGTGACTAATAGCGCTACAGGACCAACGACTAACATCTTGATTGAATCATGAACACGTTTTGTAAGGAATTTCTCTATCACTGACAATACCCAAGTTGCAAATAATATTGGTAATACTTGTCCTTGGTAATTCAACTGCTTAATTTCTAAACCGAATATATGCCATACAGGTATTTCACTTGATTTACCGCCACCCAAATCATATTGAGAAGCAAGTTGTGGATGTAACAAGATTAAACCTAATACTAAACCTAAAATCGGACTACCTCCAAATACACGCATAGCCGACCAACCAATTAAAGCTGGCAAGAAGATAAATGCGGTACTTGCGATAACATTAATGATGTTCGCAAAATCTGCTAACCATAGATATTGCTCAATGAGCGGTTTAGGACCAAATAAATCCTTTGCTGTTAACACATTATTTAAACCTAATAGTAAACCAGCTGTTACGATTGCTGGCAAGATAGGAATAAACACGTCACCTAATAATTTAATTAAACGTTGGAAAGGATTCATTTTTTGTTCTGACGCTTTCTTTACATCATCTTTCGAACTTTCTTCAACCCCTGTTTCTTCTTGAAAAACTTTATACGCCTCGTCAACAGTTCCCGGTCCAATTACAATTTGAAATTGGTTATTCGCTGAAAAAGACCCTTTCACTAAATCAATTTCGTCTAACGCTTCCTTGTTAACCTTACTTTCATCATTTAATACTAATCGTAAGCGTGTAACACAATGCGTTGCTGCGTTAACATTGTCCTGTCCACCTATAGCATCAATGATCTGTCTTATATCTTCTCTTTTCACAGCCATTGAACTCACTCCCCCTATATTTATTTAACTGAATTATAACTTGTATATACAAGTATGTAAAGGCTTACAATTAATATTATATTTATAATGTAGTATGATTGGATAAAGGAGGTTTTGTATATGTCTTTTTTAACAGATGAATTCATAGACCACGATGGGCTTTCCCTAGAGTTCGCTAATGAAAGTTCTACGATTTTTACCAACCATCATCAAGAAGAAATATTTGAGTCTGCAAGTATAATCAAACTGCCAATCATGATTTATATTTTCAATCATACAACTAAAGAGGAACGACAAGAACAAATACAACTATCTAATATTGTTGGTGGGAGTGGTGTATTACAAAATATGAACACTCAGAATGTAAGCATAAATGACTTAATTTATTTAATGATTGTTGTGTCTGATAATACAGCTACAAACACTTTAATCAATCATTTTGGTTTACATCATATTAATTTATTTATAAATGAAACACTTCATTGCGAAAATACTGAACTAAATCGTTTTATGATGGATGAAAATGCGATTGCTGAAGGTATACAAAATATTACGACAGCCAATGACATGATTAAAATACTTCGCTATATTACGCAACACGACGACAAACAAGAAATGATGGACATTATGTACAACCAACATTTGAATGATAAAGTTTCTATTTATAAATCTTTCTATGAAGAATCACTTTCTTTTTATTCTAAAACAGGTGAATACGGGAACGTCGTAAACGATGTAGGTATTATCCAACATGAAGGTACACTCTATTATTATTGTTTTTTATCAAACACAAACAAACCCAAAAAGGCGATCGATTTCTCTCACCAATTCGGGTCATATATTATCCAATCTATTTTAAAAATCTAATAATCTTGCTGCTTTTACTAATATTTTTTGATAATAGCTTCCAGTTAATTTAACAATTTCAATACTTTTCGGTGTATGAGGTGCGTGAATCATCATATCATCACCCATGTATATACCAACGTGTGATAAGAAGCCCTTATCTTCTGGTTTACTAAAGAATAGAAGGTCACCAGGTTCAAAAGCTTTCTGTTCAATAGAAACATCTTCCATTGCTTCATACTGTTCATCTGCATCTCGAGGTATATGGAAATTCTGACTTTTATACATTTGGTAGCAAAGTCCTGAACAATCATATCCATAACTAGACATGCCCCCCCATAAATATGGCAAGTCTAAAAAGAGTCTGGCATTTTCAATTACACCTTGCATTGTCCCTTTCAGAAAAGTGCCTTGCTCATCACTTAAAATAATATCTTTTGAATGTATTAAACCTGTCCCTTCAGGGGTATCTACTTCAATATATTCATCATTATTATTTGTTACTGGCAACACCGTATTAAATGATAGAATTTGTTTTGTTGTAAAATCTAAATTAAACAAAGTTGTTTTCGGTACTTTAACGCGTGCTTTTTGATGTGATTGATAATCCTTCATTTCACTTAGTTGGCTAGTTGGAATATAGCCAGGGTAGCCTTTTTTATGTTGTTTTGAAGCCTGCTCTGTACATATCACATAACTCCAGCCGTCTTGTTCATCTATAACTTCAACCATTTCACCATACAATATTTGTGTATCTATTCTGCTGTCTTCTGTAAACGATAGCTTCTCTTTTAGACTGAGTTCTAGTAGCCATCTTTGAATATTAGCTGGGTACATTATGCCATCTCTATCAATATCTCTAGCTTTATCTGCACTTCTCCATATTGTCCCTACATTAACTCTGCAATATTTTTTCATGAACTCACCTTCTTATATAAAGATTTTCTATCTATTCCTAAACCAAATCCTTCTGACGGTGACACTTTAGCTCCTTCATATACAATACCGCCTTCAATTTCTCTTTCAACTACCATTAAAGGCGCATCAAAATCAACTCGATTTACTTGTTTAGCAGCTAAACTAAAATGCAAAGCCGCAGTTACAGAAACATGCGTCTCCATCATACATCCAACCATACAATGTATATCTGCACTTTGTGCTATATCATGAATTTTTAGTGCTTCGTGTATGCCACCAGTCTTCATCAATTTAATATTCCACAAATTATTAGCACCTACTTCTACTAATCTTCGTGCATCATATGTACTAAACAAGCTTTCATCAACCATTAAAGGTATATTAAATGATTGTGTTAATTCACCAAGAAGTTCATATTCATAGCGGCCAACCGGTTGTTCAATACTTTCAATTTCTAAATCTGCTTCATCAAAATGTTTTAGTGCATATCGCGCACCTTGTTCATCCCAAGCTTGATTAGCATCAGCACTCAATATGACATTGTTAGGCAAAGAAGTTCTCAAAGCCTTCAGTCTATTCAAATCAGTTTCAACATTGTCTTTCCCTACTTTTATCTTTAAGTGATTAAAACCTTCTTCGACATATCTCAAACCGTCTTCAACCATTTCATTTGCTTCATTCAGACTAACTGTATAACACGTTTCTAAATCTTTATTTCCTGGGTTATGATCCAAATACTTATATAAAGGTAATTCAGCTTCTTGAGCTAATAAATCATAAAGTGCAATATCAATTGCTGCTTTAGCACTTGTATTACCAACAATTATTTGTTGTATTTCATCTAACAAATCTTTCGTTAACTGTCTATTTATTAAAAGGGGTTTAAACACTTCTTCAATTGCAGCTTCAATTCCACCTTTTGTGTCACCAGTAATCACATATGTAGGTACAGCTTCCCCAACCCCTACTATATCTTCGTAATTTGTCTCTATAAAAACGTATATACTTTCTATTACTTCAACTGTTCTTAGAGCTGTTTTGAATGGTTTCTTTAAAGACGTCCCGTATCTATAATATTTTATATCTGTAATAAACATAATACTGCCCCTTTATTCTATATTTACACCTGATTCTATTTTTAATAATTTTTGATCCACGTCTAAAATTGCTTTCGTTCCAAATGGTATAGCGAAATGAGGTGTACAATGTCCAATATTCAAATCATATACTGCAGGTTTACCTAAACGCGTTATAAAAAAGTCCAAAACTTCATTCATTGTTAACGATTTTTTAGGATTTTTAGGTTCACTATCGGTAAATGGACCAATTATAAACCCTATAGCATCATCTAACTTTCCAGCCGACTTCAATTGTTGAAGAAAGCCATCAATTTTATATGGTTCTTCACCAATATCTTCTATAAATAAAATTTTCCCTTTTGTATCAATTTCATACGAAGTGCCTAAACTAGAAACTAATAACGATAAACAACCTCCAACAATATCACTTTCAACTCGTCCAGGTACAAGTGTTTTAAATGTTAATTGATCAGTTGGATATGTTATATCTTTACCATCAAATAACTGTTCAAAGCTCTTAATAGACGTCTCATTAAAAGTATCTCCAATATCAGAAGCAATCATTGGCCCTTGATATGTAGTCAAACCTGTTTGTTGTCTAATCGCATTATGCAAACAAGTTATATCACTGTATCCCCAAATAATTTTTGGATATTTCTTAACAAGCTCGTAATCAATTTGCTCCACAATTCTAGGTGTGCCGTATCCTCCACAAGCACAAATGATGCCCTTAACTTCATCATCTTTTAGCATGTCATGTAAACTTTGTATTCTTTCTTCATCTGTACCTGCTAAATGGCCATAAATGTGTTCAATATTATTCGCTAACTTAAATTTAACTTGGTATCTCTCCTCTAAACGTTTCAAGCCATTCTTTAAATGTTCTTGGTTCGGTGGACTCGCTAACGCTACAACACCTAACATATTTCCCCGTTTTAATCCCTTCGCCTTCATTCAGTCACGACCTTTATCAGAATATTCTTATATTATAGCAAAGTTGTAAAACATTTGTACAAAACAAAAAGCACTACCTACTAATGTAGGTAGTGCTTTTCTATATAATAGTCTTGGTTAATTTAAAAATAATGGCGGAGGAAGAGGGATTCGAACCCCCGCGAGCCGTTAAGCCCCTGTCGGTTTTCAAGACCGATCCCTTCAGCCGGACTTGGGTATTCCTCCAAATAAGACAATACTTATCTTATAACATGCCATCACTCATGTCAACAAAAACCGCAAAAATTAAATTGTAATTTTTTTCTTTAAGGCTTTATCTACAGATTTTGCGACTGCTCGCCCTTCTTTTATTGCCCAAACTACTAAACTTTGACCTTTTCTTGCATCACCAGCGACAAATATTTTATCTTGATTCGTTCTAAAATCTTTTTCATTTGCGACTATTTTATTACGCTTGGTATTTAAATTAAATGAATGTGGCACTAAATGCTCAGTTCCTTCAAAACCTATTGATAATAATACTAAATCTGCTGGCCAATGACGTTCAGTACCTTCTACAATAACCATACCATCTTCCGTTTCTTCTAATACTTGTGTATAAAGGCCACGGATATTATCATTCTCATCGACATCATAACGCATCGTTTGAATACCATAAGCTCTTGGTTCAAATCCAAATTTTTCACGGTACTCTTTATGAGCGTAGTCTAATTTGAATATTGGCATTGGTAATGGCCAAGACGTATTTTGTTCCATTTTGTCAGTCAATCTTACATATTTATTAAATTGAACTACTGATTTACAATCATCTCTTAATGCTGTTGCTACACAGTCTGCACCAGTATCACCCGCACCTATTACAATCACATTTTTACCTTTTGCTGTTATTGTCGGTTCTTCAATTTCTCCCATTTGTAATTGCGTTTGTTCTGTTAAATATTCCATTGCAAAATGAATACCAAAACTCATGCGTCCTTCTAATGGTAAGTCTCGTCCTTTTTGTGAACCGGTGCAAACTATAATCGCATCATATTGTGCATCTAGTTCTTCTTTCGTGATGTCTTTCCCCACATTAACATCTGTCTTAAAGACGATACCTGCTTCTTCCATTAATTTAACACGACGCTCAATCACTTCTTTATCCAACTTCATACTTGGTATACCATACATAAGCAAACCACCAGGACGATGATTTCGCTCATATACCGTCACATTATAGCCTAATAAATTTAATTCTTCTGCTGCAGTTAAGCCTGCTGGACCACTGCCTATAATCGCAACTTTCTCTTCAAGACGTTGTTCTGGAAACTTAGGTTTAACAAGTCCCATATCATATGCTTCATCAATAATTGTGCGTTCAATTCCTTTAATGGCTACTGAATCATTATTAATAGCTAAGACACATGACGATTCACATGGTGCCGGACAGACACGACCAGTAAATTCAGGGAAGTTATTCGTTTCAGATAATCTTTCATATGCTTCTTTATAATCTTTTCGATAAACTAAGTCATTCCATTCAGGTATATAGTTACCGATTGGACAACCTATTGTATCTCTACCGAATGATGAGCCTGTCTGACAAAATGGTGTGCCGCAGTCCATACAACGGGCACCTTGTGTTGCAGCATCTTCTGTTGTAAAGCGTTGTTGGAATGGTTCATATCCATTTATTCTATCTTTTAATGACAACTCATCAAGTTGTTGCTTAGGATACTTCATAAAACCTTTAAATTCACCCATAATATGCCCTCCTTCTTAATATACAGAAGCCAGTTCTTCTTCATCACCTATAGATTTTCGATCATCAAAGAATGCATTTAAAAGTGCGTCTTCTTCGTTTTCTAATTTGTGTTGTGAAATCTTCTGCATCATGAGTTTATAGTCTTTAGGAATCACTTTTACTACTTTTTCAACAATTGTGTCGAATGATGCTAACACTGCTTTTGCTTTTTTACTATTTGTATATTTAACATGCTCTTCTAACATATGTTTTAAATTAGCTATTTCATCTACATCTTTTAAAGTTTCAAATTCAAGTGTATCCAATGCGTTTCTTTTCTTGAATGCTTCAACATCTGAAGGCATTGCATAACACACACCACCACTCATACCTTGACCAAAGTTACGTCCAACATCTCCTAGGATAACTACACGTCCTCCAGTCATATATTCTAATCCGTGATCTCCAACACCTTCGACAACAACTTTTACACCACTGTTTCTAACACAGAAACGTTCTCCTGCTCGTCCGTTTATATAAGAAGTACCACTCGTTGCACCATAGAAACATACATTACCAACAATGATATTATCTTCTCTATCTTCATTCGGTGCTTTCAAGATTAATTTACCTCCAGATAAACCTTTACCAAAGTAGTCGTTTGCATCACCAGTATGATGTAAAGTCATACCTTTAGGCGTGAATGCGCCATAGCTTTGTCCAGCATGTTTAAATGTCTTAACATGTATCGTATCTTCTGGTAAGCCTGGTTCGCCGTGTACTTCTGTGATATAACTACCTGTGATAACACCAACATCTCGTTCTGTATTACGCACATTATAGCTTCCTACAAATTTTTCGCCGTGATCAATTGACGCTTTTGCATCTTGATATAACTTAGTTAAATCAAATCCTTCATCAAGATAATGATTTTGATTAGTTGAACGATATCTTTCACCTTCGTTTACGAACAACAATGCTTCTAAATCTAATTCTTTTGCTTTCGGATGAGAATAGTATCTCTTAGAAACTTCTAGTAAATCTGTTCTACCAACAAGATCATCCATTGTTTTTAATCCTAAAGAAGCAAGAATCTCTCTTATTTCCTCGGCAATAAAGTACATAAAGTTCACGATGTGATCCGCTTTACCAGTAAATAATTTACGTAAATCACCATTTTGAGTCGCTATACCTACTGGACATGTATCTTTATGACAAACTCTCATCATAATACATCCAAGAACTACTAATGGTGCACTTGCAAAAGCAAATTCTTCAGCACCTAGTGCACACGCTAAAGCTACGTCACGACCCGTCATTAATTTACCATCCGTTTCAAGCGTTACACGTGAGCGAAGCCCATTTAACATAAGGGTTTGATGTGTTTCTGATAAACCGATTTCCCATGGTAAACCAGCATGCTGAATACTCGTCTTAGGAGAAGCTCCAGTACCACCATCGTAGCCACTTATAACAATTTTATCGGCATGTGCTTTTGCAACACCTGCTGCAATAGTACCAACGCCTGATTTTGAAACGAGTTTGACGCTAATATCTGATTTTCTATTAGCATTCTTCAAATCATGAATTAATTGCGCTAAGTCTTCAATAGAATAAATATCGTGATGCGGAGGTGGCGAGATTAAACCAACACCAGGTGTCGAGCCTCGAACTTCAGCTACCCATGGATAGACTTTTGTTCCAGGTAACTGGCCGCCTTCACCAGGTTTTGCACCTTGTGCCACTTTAATTTGAATTTCTTTTGCGTGTTGTAAGTAATCACTCGTCACACCGAATCGACCGGAAGCTACTTGTTTGATTGCACTCATGTAGTTTGTTCCGTCTGGTTTAACAATAAAGCGTTCAGGGTTTTCTCCACCTTCACCACTATTACTTCGTCCGCCAATTCTATTCATCGCTTCTGCTAAAGTTTGATGCGCTTCTTGAGAAATTGAACCGAAACTCATTGCACCTGTTTTGAATCTTGTAACAATTTGATCTGCTGACTCTACTTCTTTCAAATCAATTGCTTTTTCAGATTTAAAATCAAGTAAATTTCTTAAATGACTCATGCGTTCATTATCAGCCGCTTCTGAATATTCTTTGAACATTTCAAAGTTATTTTCTCTACAAGCGTGTTGTAATAAATGAATTGTTTTCGGGTTAAATGCATGATGCTCTCCTTGCTGTCTCCATTGGAAAGTACTACCCGTATTTAAATGCTTAATGCGTTCTGATTGTCTTGCTTTATTTTCTTTATCAATCGTTTCTATAGATATACCAGACAATTTAGACGGTGTACCTGTGAAATATTCATTGATTACATCTTTACCTAAACCAATTGCTTCAAATATTTGAGCACCTTGGTAACTCTGCACAGTTGAAATACCCATCTTAGCCATAACTTTGATAACACCTGCAGATAACGTTTGACTATACGTATCGATATTCTGCTCAACCGTACCTTCAAGACGGCCCGCAGCAGTTAAATCTTCTATCGTATAATGTGCTAAATAAGGCACAACAGCGTTTGCTCCATAACCGATTAAAGTTGCTAAATGATGCACTTCTCTACATTCACCAGAGTATGCGACAATGCTTGTATCAAGACGTTGTCCGGTTCTTATCAAATATTGATGAATATGGCTCACTGCTAATAGCATTGGCATTGCAAATGATACCTCTTCATCTTCAACAGATTCATCTTCTAAAACAATAATTTCAGCGCCATTTTTTACAGCTTTGGAAACACTTTTTCCTAAGTCATCGAGCGCTTCTTTCAGCGATCCTGTATAAGTTGTCGGAATAACTGCTACACCAAAATTGCTTTCTTGAATTTTTTCAAGTTGTGCTTTTGACAATACTGGGTGGTTCAATTGAATTCTCTTTGTATTATCTTTATGTGGTTCTAACAAGTTACCTTCTTTTCCTAAATACACCAATTCACTTGTTACAATCTTTTCTCTATATGAATCAATAGGTGGATTCGTAACTTGCGCAAAATGTTGTTTAAAATAATTAAACAACGATTCAGGTCTTGTACTTAATACTGCAACAGGTGTATCAAATCCCATAGCTCCAATTGGGTCTTTTTTCTCGTTAACAAGCTCAGACATGTATTTGTTGATCTCTTCTTTTGTATATCCGAAACGACGTTGTAATTGGAATAATTTCTCCTGTTCTACATGAGAAGGTACAGCTACAATGTCATTTACATCTAATTCTTTATGACTAATCCATTCGTCATAAGGATATTCACTTGCGATACGTTGTTTTAACTCGTCATTTTCAATTACTTTATTCTCTTTAAAGTCTACTAGTAAGAGTTTCCCTGGATTCAATTGCCCTTTGTAGACAACATGCTCTTCATCTACATCAATTACGCCTACTTCAGATGAAAATATAATTTCATTAGTATCTGTGATCGTATAACGTCCAGGTCTCAATCCATTACGATCTGTTAAAGCACCTAATTTATCACCATCACAGAAGCTAATCATAGTTGGTCCATCCCATGGCTCCATCAAATAACTGTAATACTCGTAGAATGCTCTAATTTTCGGATCTTGCGTATCATTGTATAACCAAGGTTCAGGTATCAATAGCATTGCTGCTTGTTCTGGAGGAATACTTAAACTCAAGAACTCTAAAGCGTTATCGACTATAGCCGAGTCACTTCCTGATTCATCTAATACCGTTCCAATTTTATCTTTGACATCCCCAAAAATAGTCTCAATTAATTTGTCTTGACGAGCACGCATCCAATTAACATTACCTTTAATCGTGTTAATCTCACCATTATGCATTAATAATCTATTAGGATGTGCTCTCTTCCAACTTGGAAATGTATTTGTACTAAATCTAGAATGGACTGAGCCAAATTTCGAAACATAAGATTCATCTAATAAATCAGTATATAAACCTTTAATTTGATCTGAACGCAACCAACCTTTATAAACAATTGTTCTTCTAGATAAACTTGCAAAATATAAATCTAAATCTTGTTCATCACCATATCGTTCAATTTGCTTACGTGCAATAAATAAAGAACGATCAAAGTGTTCGCTCGTTTTGTTTTCAACAAATACTTGTTGAATATATGGCATTGTCTCCGCAACATGTTCTGCTAATACGGAAGAGTCTACCGGCACATCTCTATAAGAAATAACCTTTAATCCTTCTGCTTCAAAAAAAGCATTGAATTTCGCTTCGTGTTCACTACCTGCTATTTTCTTATCAGTGAAAAACATACCAACTGCATAATTTTCTTCTTCAGGTAAATTTAATTTTAATTTTTGTTTAAAATAGAGGTGAGGGACTTCAGTCATAATACCAGCACCATCGCCAGTAATACCATCTGCTCCAACTCCACCTCTATGATCTAACCTACATAGCATTTCAATTGATTTTAATACAATATCATGTGACCTTTTGTTGTCCATATTGGCGTAAAAACCAATTCCACAAGCATCATGCTCGTCCATTGAATCATATAGGCCAAGTTGTCTTCTATCTTTCTTAAATGACATACGACATCACCTCAACAGTAAATTTCAGAATCTTCAATAATTTATAGTTTATATCATACTTTATAAAGACTCATCTTAACAATATATAAAATAGATGAAATATATCTAAAAATTAGATAAAATAAAAGCGAGGTGTTAAAGATGGAGATAAAACAATTAATTTACTTTAGAGAAGTTGCAATCAGAGAGCATATTTCAGAAGCTGCATTAGAATTAGAAATCGCACAATCTGCTGTGAGTAGACAAATTGCTAATTTAGAAAAAGAACTTAACACAACGTTATTTTTAAGAGAAGGTAGAAATGTTAAACTAACAGACAGTGGCGAACTCCTTCTTTCACAAGCGAATCAAATTTTAAGTTTGATTGACGAAACGAAAGAGCTTTTCATACATCAAGAACAAACGGACAAACGTTCTATTAAACTCGCTTATACAGAAAGTTATGTTTCGCAAGCATTACCAGCGATCATTAAATCTTATGAACGCGACTTCAATTTAGAAATTAGACCAATGATGATGACACCTACAGAAATTGAAGAAGCCTTACTTTCACATCAAATAGATGTCGCATTATGTGAATTAACACCGAAACTATTAAACAATAAAAACACCATTAAACATACATTATTCGAAGAAACATACAATCTATATGTGCACAACAACAACGATTTATCTATGAATCCTAAACCGCCATTATCACAATTAAGCAATCAATACATTTATCATTTCAACACATTGCCCGACCAAATAGCACAATTAATACGTAAGCATGCATCACAGAAAGCATATCCAATTTCGAATTTCGCATTATTACGACAAACATTACTATCTGAAAAAGGTGTGCTTATCATTCCTGACTATTTAAGTAATGGAATAGAGAATGAACATCTCACTAAGATTGCTTTAACACATACAGAATTAAAAAGAACAATCAACGTTGTATATTTAGAGAACAATCAAAATAACCAATTAAAAACTTTCATAGAACACACACGTTCATTATTACAAAGACAAGCAACTTATCATTAAGGAGGCATAATCTTAAAATGGACTTTATCAATAGATCGACAGAAGAAATTGCTACTGACTTACTTGGCGTTAGAATAATTCATGAAACTAAAGATACCACTTATACAGGTTACATTGTTGAAACAGAAGCATATATTGGTAAACACGACCAAGCTGCACACTCTTTTAAAGGAAAGCGTACTAAAAGTGTACAATCACTTTATCGTGAAGGCGGCACAATTTATGCCCACTCCATGCATAAACAACTGCTCATTAACTTCGTGACACAAGTTGAAGGAGAACCTCAAGGTGTCTTAATAAGAGCTATTGAACCTGAATACGGAATTGAACAAATGGAAATCAATCGTAATGGTAGAACAAGTATTGAATTAACAAATGGTCCTGGAAAGTTCACACAAGCTATGAACATTTCTAAATCATTAGATGGTACTAAACTTAATGCTGGATGTCTTAAAATAGACACTACTAATCGTAAATTCCCTAAAAGTGTCGACCTATCTGCTAGAATCGGTGTGCCAAATAAAGGGGAATGGACAGATAAACCTTTACGATTTACAGTAGCTGGACATCCATATATATCAAAAGCAAGAAAGCGTGATTCTATACCTTGCAAAGACACATGGAAATAATTAATGTATTAATATAGAAGAAAGTATATTCAAATCAAATGAAAAACGATGGTGTAATTACATGAATCCACAACTCAAATCACAATTTAAAAAGCCATTTAACATAACAATTGTTGTCTTCATACTATTAATAATTGGTGCTTATATATTCACACAAAACAATGCACATTTTTATAAGACACCTGTTGGACAAATTACGAACATTACCAACAAGACTGCTGAACAGACTATTGATCAAAACAAAAATAAAGATACGCTACATAAAGAAAAAATTCATTTAAAAATAATGAATGGGAAACATAAAGGAGATAAAATTGAAATCTCCCATAAATACACAAATTCTTTAACTGATTCTGAAAAATATCATAAAAAAGACCAAGTTCTACTATCTTATAAAGGTAAAGAAGATACGGCAATTATTAAAGGGTTAAAAAGAGATGGATCTGTAACACTCATGACTGGTTTGTTTCTATTAACATTACTATTAGTCGGTAGAAAATCTGGTTTATATTCGATTATTTCACTTGTCATCAACGTTACCGTACTATTATTTATGATCGATTATTTTATGAAACATAATAACCATCACTTCTTTATATTGATGACCATAACCGTTATCTTTTCAACGGTCGTTTCATTATTGCTTGTTAGTGGACTTAAACGAAGAACTTTCGTTGCAATCATTTCAACGCTATTCGGCACATTCTTAAGTATTGGAATAGCCCAATTAATAATGATGTTAACAAATAGTGATGGCATTAAATATGAAACGATGAGCTTTTTGACGATACAACCGACACAAATCTTTCTAGCATCGGTATTAATCGGTTCACTTGGTGCTGTAATGGATGTTGCGATTACTTTAACGAGTTCTTTATATGAAATTAAAAAGCAACATCCTAACATCCCCCTTAAACAATTAAGGCAGTCTGGCATCAATATTGGCAAAGATATTATGGGTACAATGACGAACATATTATTCTTCGCCTACTTATCAGGAAGTATTCCAATGGTTATTCTCTATTTCAAAAATAGCAACACGATAACTTATACTCTCTCAATGAACTGGTCCTTAGAAATAACGAGAGCACTCATGGGTGGGATAGGGATTGTTATTACGATACCTATAACAATATTTGTTGCGATGTTATTTTTACAGAGAGAGGAGGCTAACCGATGACAACATTCATCTTAGCTATCATCTTACTTCTACTTATGATTATAGTAGGTGGGAAAACAGGATTCCGATCATTTATAACATTATTTTTAAACTTAATTACGTTATTTATCGCTTTACTATTAATCATTTATAAAGTACCAATATTCATCGTGTTATTTATTTTCTGCTTAGTTATAGCATGTATTAATTTATTTTATATCAATGAATATAATACAAAGACGATAGCAGCATTCTTTGCAACAATACTATCTACACTTATATTAATAGGATTAATCTATTTCATTGTTGATATTTCAATGTTGCAAGGATTTACAGAAGAAGAACAAGACGAAACTTATATATTCTCAATGAACGTCGGCATAAACTATGCACAACTTATGGTGTTCACAATAGTATTAGCTGTAATAGCCGCAGTTATTGATTTAACCATATCCATTAGTTCACCCATGTATGAACTGTATGATGCACATCCTAAAATTTCACTTGATCAACTATTTAGGTCAGGATTAACAATTGGCAGAGATATCCTTTCAACAACAACTAATACAATTTATTTTGCATTTATTGGCGGACAAATTACATTATTTTTCTGGTTTGGTAAATTGAATTACACATTCGGTGAAATTATCAACGCTAAAATATTTGCAGCAGAAATCATCACAATACTGTTAGGTGGAATAGCTGTCAGTATCGCGATACCTATAACATCATTTATTACCGTGCAATTAATAAAGAGACTACAAAGACAGTAATCAGGATTTATAGTAATAAAAAAACTGTCACCAAAATTAAAAATTTGGTGACAGTTTTTCTATTTTTAAATAGGATCTAAATTATCTTCAATTTCTGCTCTTCTTGGTTCAAGGAAACTTGGTAAGTCTAATTGTTGACCTAGTTGTTCAACGTCATTATAAGGCAAGCCTGGTCCTTCTGTAGCAAATTCAATTAATATATGTGAATGTCTATAATATAAACTCTTAAAGAAGTCTCTATCTACAATTCCAGAATGCACAACTTCTTTTTCATCTAACAATTCTTTCACTTTATTTAATTCATCTTCATCAGCTACTGATAAAGCGAGGTGATGGACACTACCTTTACCAGGTCTTTCTCTCTTACCTTTTTCTTCTTTTAATACGATATCACTATATAATCCATCTAAATCAATCGAATATAATAATTCACTTTCAGAATCTACTAATTCAAAATTTAAATCATTTTCTAAAAAGTTCTTCATTTCAGAAACGTCTTCAATTTTAAATTCAACAGGTCCCATGCCCATAATTTGATGTTCTTTCGGTACATCCGTATATCTATTATTTTGCCAAGCTTTTGGAACTTTGCGATCATCATTAGATAATAACACCATTTCCAAACCTTCATGATCTCTAAAATGTAATGCCATCATACCGTTATATATACCGATAACATCATGATCAACACCTAATTCTTCAAAACGACTCTTCCAATAACTCAAACTTTCTTCATTTGGAACTAACAGGCCAATTCTTGAAATTGAATTTGTACCTTTATACGTTTGACCCATAGGTTTAATTTCAAAAAATGTTAAAGAAGTACCAGGTGTTCCAACCTCATCACCATAGAACAAATGATACATCGAAGGATCATCTTGATTCACTGACTTTAAATACATACGCAAACCTAATTTATTCACATAAAAATCTTTATTTAACTTAGCATCTTTCGTTAACATTGAAATATGATGATGACCTAAAATTTCTACCATAGCAGTACCTCCTATATATTTAACTACATTATATCCGCTAAAGAATAATCATTACAAAAATTAAACTCACAGACGACAATATAGACACCAGTCATAGAGAAGTCACTATGACTGGTGTCTTGTTATGCATATTTTTCGAAATATTAAATTTTTAGCGTTATGATAAAGTTCATGAGGAGAGATAAGATATGACGAGTGAACAGAAGAAGCGATCTATTTCATTATTATTAGCAGGGTTTATTATTTTTTCTAGCCTATATGTTACACAGCCTATATTTAACGGTCTTAGTCACTATTTCAATGTTCCGTTATCTGATGTTAGTTTAACATTGTCTGTTTCTACGTTTATGCTTGGACTCGGTTTAATAATCGCACCAATGCTCAATAACATTGAAAAGAAACGTATGATGTCTATTTCTGTTTTATTAGTAAGCTTACTATCTATAGCTAGTGTATTCGTTACAAACTTCTATTTGTTCCTCGTTATTCGTGGTCTTATGGGTCTAGCCTTAAGTGGTGTTCCTTCAATTGCTATGGCGTACATAGCGGATGAAGTACATAAAGATCGTGTGCGTAAAGTCATGGGATTATATGTAGCTGGTACGACTTTTGGTGGTATGTCTGGTCGTGTTGTAGTAGGCATTTTAACAGACTTAGCGAATTGGCAAATTGCCATTGCGTCACTTAGTATAATCAATTTAATTCTTGCGATATTCATGGTGATATTACTACCCGCTTCAACTGTCCAAACGCCAAATTGGGTGTCACCTAAGCAACATTTAATTAAATACAGTCAATTATTGAGCGTACCTTCAGTTTTAAAAGCAATGTCGTTAGCATTTTTATTAATGGGTACTTTCGTAACAGTATACAGCTATATTACCGTTCGCTTTGAAAGAGCACCTTTTTCATTAAGCGAATCTACCATTGCATTTATATTCATTCTATATTTAATTGGTACATATAGCTCGATCAACTTTGGAAAACTCAGCACTAAACTTGGTATAAAAAAAGCATATAGATTAGCGATAACTATTATGATTATAGGAATAGCACTCACTTTTATCACGTACTTACCTATAGATATTATTGGATTAGCAGCTATGACATTTGGCTTCTTCGGTGCACATTCTATACAAAGTAGTTATATCGCGACACTTACAGACTCCAGTAAATCACATGCATCAACATTATATTTATTAGGCTATTATGTTGGATCTAGCTTATTGACCATACTTGGTGGACATATTTTCGTGAAATTTGACTGGTTAGGTATTGGTTTATTATCACTCGTGCTCACACTAACAGCAGTTGTCATTAGTAATTCATTATTTAAGAATGTCGTTAATTAATAGTCGTATGAAAGTAATAAATTAAGCCTGGGAAAGAGCTCCCAGGCTTAATTGTGCTATTCTAGTCCTAATTTTTCTAATCCTAATTCTTCTACTGTTAGCCCTTCTGTGAAGAAATCTCTTTCTAAAATGGTTGATGCTATTACAATGATGGCATCTATATTTGGTGTTGGTACACCTATTACTTTACCTAGACTTGACCAAAGTACTAAACCAAATGCAATGTCCTCTGTTAAATATCTATTCTCTACTTCGTTTGGACCATTAATTTGTGAAAACACTGGACTTGTATTGAATAATTTATTAAGTGGTTTTTCTTCATCATCTTTTGATAAGTAGCCTCGTTCTATACGAGCGCCTTTTGCTGTATTTAACTCGAACCCTAACTTTCTGCCTAAAGAAAGTCTTTCTAATTCTACAGCATGTAATAGTTTAACTGTATGTGGTGTGATCCCTTCTTTATATAATGAGAAACTATCTGCATAATCTATTCTCCCTACGTTTAAAAGTGTCGGTCCAGGATGTACTTCTGGATTACCATTTTCTAAGTTAGTCTTCCATAGACTTTCTTCTTTAACGACGTAAGGATAGATTTTTTTAATAAGCTTAAAGCTTTCTGTTAAATAGCTTTTATCATATGTTGAATAGTGTACCTTCTTAACATTAAGTGATAAGTTTACTTCTGCTTTATCGTAATCGACTCGTGTCCCATAAGTTAATGTATTCAACTCTGCAAATTTTGGCATCACATCAATATGTTTATGTTCCAAAACATTGATGAATCGTATAGAACCCATTGCTGCAGCTATATTAAATAGAATAAGCTGTTTTTCTGTTATAAATGGCGCCATCGTTTTAGCGTAGTGTTCGATGAATGATGAAGGGATAATCATTTGAATAACTTCTGCATCTTTCAATACATATTCCATATCATCACTGACATCTGTGAATTTTACGAAGTTCTTTTCCCCTTCATTATTAAAATCAAACCCTCCTCTTTCAATTGCTTTATCGAATTTATGGATAGATTGATTTCGGCAATATAATTTCACCTCATGTCCTTTTGAAATCATATCTAAAGCAGCTGTAACTGCACCATTACCAGACCCTACTATTGCTATTTTCATGTTATCCTTCCCTTCTTTAAATGATATAATTTGCCTTTGATTTATATATACCCAGGAAATTTTAACATAAAAGAAGCGTTCATCGTAGCACCTCAGAAAAAATGATTAGAGGCTAAGACAATTCATTTGTCCTAGCCTCTAATTACAATTGATATTTAGTTAATTTGTTTGTTTCGCTTTTTCCTCTATTGTTTGAGTGATCACACTAATAATTGTATTGATATCATCTTCCTCAATTACAAGAGGTGGCGCTAAACGTATAATGTTACCTTGAGTTTCTTTACACAAAACGCCTTGCTCATTGATACTTGATACAATTGATTGTGCATTCTCATTTAATTCAATACCGATAAACAACCCACGTCCTCTCACTTCTTTTATAATTGAACTGTCTATATTTTGTAATCCGCTTAATAATTTTTTGCCTAGTTGTTCTGAACGTTCTGGCAGAGATTCATCTATAAGTACATCTAAAGATGCAATCGATACCGCACATGCTAATGGATTACCTCCAAACGTCGAACCATGTGTCCCTGGTGTAAGTACTTGCATAACATCATCGTTAGCTACAACAGCAGAAATAGGATATAATCCACCACCTAAAGCTTTACCTAATAAATACATATCTGGCTCTACTTCTTCCCATTCCATTGCAAACATTTTACCGGTTCTACCTAATCCAACTTGAATTTCATCTGCAATGAGTAATACATTGTGTTGTTCACATAATGCTTTAACATCTTTAATGAAATTTTTAGGTGGTATATTTACGCCACCTTCACCTTGAATGGGCTCCAAAATGATTGCAGTTGTTTGAGGAGTAATGAGTGACTCTATTTGTTCTATATTTCCAAATTCACTGTATTTAATATTACCTGCTAATACACCAAATCCTTTTTTATAACTTTCATTTGATGACAGAGATAATGAACCAATCGTTCTACCGTGGAAATTGCCTTCCATTGCTATAATCTCTGCATCATCTGCGTTAATACCTTTAACATCTTGTCCCCATTTTGTAGCGACTTTAATTGCTGTTTCTACTGCTTCTGTACCAGTATTCATCGGTAAAACTTTATTTTTGTTCGCTAATTTACAAATTTTCTCTTCCCAAACACCTAAATTATCACTATACAATGCTCTAGAAGTCATCGTAATTTTTTGGCTTTGATCAAGAAATGCTTGTATGATTTTAGGATGACTATGACCTTGGTTAAGTACAGAAAAACCAGATACACAATCTATATATGTATTTCCATCAGAGTCTTTAACGTGTGCGCCTTGTCCTTCAGTCAAAACAATATTTAAAGGACTATAATTATTCGGGCTATACTTTTCTGTTAGTTCAATAAACTGATTCATTTTAGTACCCACCTTTTATAATAAATATACTTAAATTCGTATTAATATTCATAATCATACATTTATTTTGTATATAAGTCAAAATAAAAAGAGAAGATTTTCACTTCTCTTTTAAGAAATTTATTCAAATGATAGTCTTATAGCCATTACTAAAATTTGCTTTTACCATGGCAATTAAACATAATATATTAATATAAACCGTTCAAAAAATAATTGTCACGATTTCAAAGCAAAGGAGCAATATTATGATTATTAGACAAGCGACAATTTCTGATTTAAATCAATTAGTAGAATTAAGAAAAGCTCAATTAATAGATGAAGGATCCAATCCAACACCTAATATTGATCACGATTTAGAACGCTTTTTTACTGATGCATTAACTGATAAATCTCTATATCAATTGCTTGGAGTTGAAAACGACACAATCATCGCTAGCGGAGCAATTGTTTATTATCCATTCCCTCCATCATTTACTAATCCATCTGGCGAAAGAGCTTATGTTACAAATATTTATACTCATCCTGATTATAGAGGTCGTGGTATTGCACAAACAATCATTAAAGCACTCATTAAAAATGTAGAATCTAGAAACATTAAGAAAGTTTTCTTAGCTGCTTCAACATTAGGCAAACCCGTCTATAAAAAACTTGGATTTGAAGAAGCGCCTGAATGGATGGAAATCAATTATGATTTATAAAAAAGATTAAGCCTAATTTAACTAATTAATTTTAACCCTATTGTACTTGCTAATATAAGACCAATAAAAAACATTCTCTTTAAATCTTTAGATTCACCATAATAAATAATTCCTAATAAAGCTCCACCCACTGCTCCAATACCTGTCCATACTGCATAACTCGTACTCATCGGTATTGTATGCATTGCTATTGATAAACAAACAAAACTCAATGAGAAGAATAATACTAATCCTAATAAAGATGAAATATTATTACGTTTTGCATATATATTTATAAATAAGACACCTAGCATTTCAAAAAGTCCTGCCATTACTAACACTATCCATGCCATTTTATGCTACCTCCTCATCATTTGTTACAAGTTTCAATCCAACCACACCAATAATTAATGTCACGATTAATATCACTTTACCTACAACTAAAGGTTCACCAAAGAATGCGAAATCTGCAATTGTAACGCCTGTTGCACCTAGTCCTACATAAACTGCATAAGAAGTCCCAACAGGTAATTGTTTAGACGCATTAATTAACAAATAAAAACTTACTACAATTGCTATAACCGTTAAACACCATTCAAACGTATTAGTAGCATGTGTAAGACCAACTACCCAACCTACTTCAAAAAGTGCACCAACCATAATTTTTAACCAATTCATTATTCATTCCTCCTTAAATAAAAAAGCCTAGGAAACTTATTAAATAAGTCTCCCAGGCTTTTATCCTTCCGTGTCACAAGTACATACTCGTGGCTTTCTCTCGGTCCAGGCTAACATTTTTGTTACGGAACCCTAGAAAGCTTTTATTAGATTAATTCGAATTATAGCAAATACATAATTTTAGGTCAACAAAGTATAATTCGTATCACTTAATTACAAATCACAACTCAAATCATATATAATAGAATTAATATATTATGAGCTAAAGCAATTGAGGTGAATGCATTGAATCAAACAGGATATCGTATCAAACAAAGAAGAGAAGAACTTGGATTTAGCACGTATAAATTAGCCAAACTTATGAACGTAAATCAATCAACTATTTCCAGATATGAAACCGGGCAAACGGCCAAATTGACACCAACAGTAGTTGAAAAATTAGCTATCGCACTCTCTACTACACCAGCATATATTATGGGATGGGTAAACGTTCCAGAAGCGTATGAAGACGAAGAAGATTCTCAAATAATAAATGAATCCATTCAACTCCTAAGATCATTAAACAAAAAGAAAAAAAGAGAAGTTTATGAGTACATTCAAGAAATTTCTAAACAATAGAGGATTCTATACTCCATAAATTTTAAGGAGGCAATACGTATGAACGTAAACTATCAAACAGACGAAACACATGCTCATCAAACAATAACAACTAATATCCATTCAAATAAATCACATATCTTCAAGCTATTAGGTACAACCACAGGAATACAACAATGGTTTCCAGAACTATCATTTGAAGAAGAAAAAGAAGGCAGTCGTTTAGTTTTCGATTTAGGAAACAATCAATATGAGTATTTTGATATTACCAACTACGAATCAGACAGCCGCATAGCATATAATTGGGATCAAGGACATGTAGACTTCACACTAGAAGAAAACGGAGACACAACAACTCTAACATTCAAAGAATCATTACCTTACACATTCCAAACCATAGCCAATGACTTTACAGGATGGTATTTCCAGATACAAAGCGTTAAAAAATTAGCAGAAACCGGACAACCACTATCAAAATCAGACTTTGATTTCGAATCAAAAACTAAAGAAATTGAAAGATCATTAAAAATTGACGAATAATGAGCTAAAATTAGTAAAATTAGTTTACCGAAATGAATAATAAAACCCAATGAAGTGTTAGGGACATAATTACGAGTAATGTCCCTAAGAGCAACTATAAAAAATAAGCATATCACTGTAAACTTTAAAAAAGCAGTTAAGTGATATGCTTATTTATTTTAAGTTAAGATTTATGTCCAAAACTCTTCATTATTTTATAATCTCCATATTTTCATACTAATATAAACAATAAGAAAAGCTACACCCGCAAATATAAACGGTATCATAATTGCCATAATCCTATCTTTACTTTTAACTTTCTTAGTTCTTTCTCTTATTGTTTTAACATCTTTACCTTCCATATGATCCAAAATCTGGCTAAAAGTTTTAATGTTATGTTTTGCTTTAAATCTATCAATTTTAAAACCATAAAACATACTGATTAACCACAATATAAAAGGTATAACCACCCCATACATACCTATAAATTTAACAATCGGCATTACGGTAATAAGTGCCAACAGTAAATATAACAACATCAGCCAAGTCCACTTATCAAGTTCTTTTCTATTAATTTCATTCTTCATCATATTTACGTCTCCTTTAACTAAATGATCTAAGGAAACATCGAAAATATTACTTAGCAGCAACAAAGATTCTATATCAGGATAACTCTTACCTCTTTCCCAATTGGAAATAGATTGTCTGCTCACAAATACTTTTTCTGCTAAATCTTCTTGAGATAAATTAAACTCTTTTCTTAAATGAATAATTTGCTTACTTAAGTTCATTTCGATGACTCCTTGTTATCAATTTAGTAAAAGACTTAAAAATAGTGTACCAAACAAAGTTTACATTGCACCAAAAAACTAAAATTATAATTGCAAAATATTTTTTGCAACGTTGTTATATCAAGGTTCAACTAAAAAGAAGCTGACAGTCCTTAGCTGTCAGCTTCTTTAATATTAAAGTGATTCCAATAAACTAATATATTTTTTCTTTTGTTTATTGGAAACGTAGAATTCATATTTCCCTTTTTTATACCGAAATTCGTATTTAGATATTTGCATCTTATCCTGTAATGTTTCGATGTCAACTTGCTTTTCTTCTAATAAATCTGTAATTCTTTGGTTATAAAAATCTTTTCGAATTCTTAAGTTCATCATAATAAAATGAAATATAAACAAAGGTACAGCTGCAATTTCTAAATACATACCCTTTGCAATTAAATAATATAAGATGCAAATAATGAATATCCCTATAATTTCCAAAATATATCTTATTGGATTATATTGATAATTTTCTATTAATGCTCTTCTTAAAGTTCTCATTTTACATCCTTCTAATTATTATAATTTCCAAGAATTTTTAAATATTTTTTCTTTCTAGATGACGAAACAAAAAACTCATAAGTATTTTCATTTTCAGTTACTTCATATTTTGTTAAACCAGTTATTTCGTATAATTTTTCTT
Organism: Mammaliicoccus fleurettii; assembly: GCF_002018435.1. NCBI lineage: Bacteria > Bacillati > Bacillota > Bacilli > Caryophanales > Staphylococcaceae > Mammaliicoccus > Mammaliicoccus fleurettii. The sequence continues at coordinate 31,195 of NZ_MWJM01000005.1, forward strand.
TAGAGATATTTTTCTTGCGAATATGGCTATTTAACTTTTCATTTAGTACTTCCCTTGTAACAAATACATTAAAGTGAATAAAATTTAATAAGACCATCACAACACCAAATAAAATTATTTGTACGATATCAGACTTTAAAATTAATAATGCTATCCAAACTATTAGACAAGGTATTATGAATGAAAATATAAATTGCTTTGGTCTTAACTTTATATTTTCTGTAATTGTGTTCATTAACATCACCTCGTAACAAAATATTAGTTTATATTATTAATTATACAGACTAAAATCATTATTTTTCAACACTCTATTATAGCCCCGTATTTCCTTTTTGTAATTGTCTTTCGATAAATGTTCGTTTCGATTCTAAGTGTTCTGGTAAGTATAGCGGGATGTCTTGAAATTGCTTTTCTTCAAATGTTATTGCTTCCATATTGAGCTTTAACGTCGCTACTTCGAATAAGAGCTGATTAGGGTCTTGATAATATATGGATTTAAAGAAGCCTCTATTTTTTATAGGTGAGTGTATCATATTTAATTTATCTAATGATACTGCGATATCATCTAATGTACTTTCCGCTTCTGCTGATATTGCTACGTGATGTATAGCTCCAAATCCTTGTTCTTCTAATGGATTAAATGTGTCGTAAATCAAATGTACTTCATGGTACATTTCACTATTGTTGTTATGCAGTATATTTACGGTCAAACCTGTATCAAAGAATGCTGTTTGACCATATGTCTTCCAATTGAATAAATCTTGGAAGTGTTGTTTACTTGCTTCTGGATATCTCACTCTAGCGTGTACGGAATCTAAGGCTAATATTTGATGTTCAAAGGGCACAACACTATTTTCATCTCTGTTGAATAAGCTAATGTCTTCATGATCAGCTATTACGATTAAGCCAAGCGGTGTTTGATCTGGTCCTTCAAATCGAATTAGACTGCGGTCAGTATAACTTTCAATACCGTAGTGACAAACTTCAAACTGATCAAATCGCTGTTCCCAATATTGTAATGACTCTACTGATGGTACTTTAAATAACAATCGATCAAATGCATTAGCTCCGAATTGATTATCTTTACCTTCTTTCATTTCAAACAATGTCACTTCAGTTCCAGGTCGACCATATTTATCTGCAAAGAAAATATGATACATTTCATAGTTCTCTTGATTAACAGTCTTCATTAGTAAATTCAGACCTAGTATATTACGGTAGAAGTTAAATGATTGTTCTGCATCGTGATTAATAATAGATACATGGTGTATAATTGAATCATGATTCATTAACAACAGCCCTTTCAAATTTATGGAGGAGATAGAATGGAATATTTCTTACAAGAAAACCCAAACTCTGATACTTTAATTGTACTTTTTCATGGTACCGGAGGCAATCAATACCAACTTCTACCGTTTTCAGGTGCGTTATTCCCTGAAGCTAACATATTAAGTCTGCAAGGCAATGTTGGAGAAGGAACAGAAAGACGATTTTTCGCACCATTAAATCATAATGCTTTAGATCGAAATGATTTTAGCAAACATACTGAAGACTTTGTAGAATTTTGGCATTCATTTATTAAAGAACATAACTATCAACATATTATATTCTTTGGTTATTCAAATGGTGCAAATTTCATCATTGGTCTACTTGAACAAGGCATTACAAATATTGACCGTGTCTTATTACTTCATCCATCTAATTTAGAATATAAAATCACTGAAAGATATGAACATACATCTATTATCATAACAAGTGGTTCAAACGATTATTTAACTGTACCAGGTAAAATTAAGGCACTAGCCGATGAACTTAGACCATTATTTAAAGAAGTTCAATTTGAGCTTTTAGACGGTGGCCACGAATTAGATGAACCAGAAATCGAAAAATTAAAAACAATCCTTTAGTCATTATTGATTTATAAAATGACCAAATTTATCTTATCAAAAGTGCATTTACAGATGATATAATAATGAAGTCGCCTTAACTTCCGGCGGTATTTTCGGCGGAAGGAGGTGTAGCCAGTGGAACTACTTTTTGTTAGTATAATTGCACCTGTTGTTTCAGGATGCATAATTGCGGGTTTTACGTTTTGGCTAAACAGCCGCAATAAATAATAAGGTGACATAGCCCATCAAAAAGAACCCCCAACCTATTCCAGTAGGTTGGGGGTTCGGTGTTCCAATGGAACTACTTTTTGTTAAACATATTATAACATCATAGTTTAGAAAAATGCAAAAAGGATCACCTAGTTAAATTTGTTTAACATATTCGCGTAATTTATTCAGTGCATGCTTATGTTCGAAACTCTTGTTCACATCATGACCACAGTCATCGGTGGTTGTATTGTCACTCTATTTGCGCATTGGCTACGCAATCGAGATGATAAGTAAAATAGGCGACTAGCCAACACAAAAATCCCCTCACTACTCGCAATAGTGAGGGGATTAGTGCATATATGTTCGAAACTCTTGTTAAAGAGATTATAACATCATAGTAGAGAAAACTGCAAAGTACATACTATAATAATCGTCCAGCTTTATTTAAAAGTGTTCAATCTTGATTCTTTTTTTATTAGCATTTTTTACTTTGAAACTTATACTGTTATTCTCGATTCATTATCTTTGCTATTGCAATATCTAAATGGTCCCCAGATTCTTTAAGTTTACTTATTATATTATTTTTGTCTTGTTCGGTACGTGTTTGACTTAATTTATATGCAGCTTGTATTTCTTTAACTTCAATTTCAAATCCTATAATTCCATTGATTTGTTTACGTGTGTTTTCAGACATATTGTCCCAAGTTGCTCCGTTGTCTCTATGTCCTTCATATTTATTCAACAAATAGGTTAAATCTTTAATAAGTTCGCTTTCACTTAAAAGTCTACTATCCCCATATACATGAACACTTTGATAATTCCACGTTGGGACATCTTCTTTTTCATACCAAGTAGACGAAATATATGCATGAGGTCCTTGAAATATAATTAAAACATTTGATGCTTTATTTAATAATCTCCATTGATCGTTATTCTTAGCTAAATGACCAGTAACATATATCTCTCCGTTTTTTTCATGAATATTAATTGGTACATGCGTCGCTATAGGTTTATCCCCATCGTTTGTTATGATCGTTACAAATTGATGTTCTAGCATAAATGATTTGATTTCTTGAATATCATTTTCTTTATAATGTTTTGGAATATACATAGTAAAGCCCCCTTATAAGTGTTTAATCATGATATAGTCTATTTGTTTTTCATCCCCCATATAAAAAGCATGTTCATCTATTTTTTCAAATTTAAATTTTTCATAGAATGCAATAGCATTATAGTTCTTCTCCCATACACCTAGCCAAATATGATCGCATGATAATTCTTTAGCTACCTCAATTGATTTATCATATAGTTGCTTACCTAATCCAAGTTTTTGAAATTGGTTTAGAACATAAATACGTTCAATTTCTAAATTATTTCCTTCAATAAATTCCGTTTGAGCGTCTTGAATATTTAATTTTAAGTATCCTGCTAATGATTTTTGATAAAATATAAAATAAAAAAATGAATTTGAATTTTGAAATTCTTTTAATAATCTTTCTTTAGTGAAAGTGTGTAGTAAATAATTGTCAATGTTCTCTTTTTTATTTTGTTCTCTAAATGTTTCATCAAATGTTTGGTATGATATACTTTGCAATTGTTCTAAATCTTCTATGACACATTCTCTTATCATTTTTTCACCATCCTTTAATATTGTCTTTTGTTACCTTTTTTAACGCTTAACCAATCCTCAGATATATTGTTTTTCACTCGGTCTAAAGCTCTCGTTAGATCATTAATTTCTTCTTCAGTAAAACCTTTTAATGCTACTGAATTAGAGTGATTGTTTTCCCTTATTATAAACGGATAAAGTTCTTCACCTTTTTTAGTCGGGAATAACATTTTACTCTTTTTACTTTGATGGTGATTTTTTTTGAAAATTAATTCGTTTTTTTCAAGTTTATTTATTGCTCTTGATGCTGTAGTGCGGTCAATCCTCAACATTTCAGCCAATTTTTCTTGTATGATACCTGGATTTTCACAGATTCTGACTAAATATACGAATTGGCCTTTTGTAAGACTGATTTCTTTGAATTCTATGTTGCTTATAGAGTCTAATGATCTAGAAATAATACCTATATCTCTTAATATGTCTTTCATTGTCTTACCCCTTTTATTTTTGTTGCAAATGCAACTATTTTATTTAATAATGTAACATATATTAATTATATTTCAAGGATCTATTACTTATAAATTAAGTCGTAATAACTAAGAGTGAAATAAAATAAATTCTAAAATACTTTGGGACACAAATCCCTTTATCAAAAAAGTCACCCAATCTGGAAGATTGAGTGATTTTTTGTTTATGATTTTTAGTACAAAGCAATTAATAAGTAAATAAATAATACATTATTAGCTATCCCATTTTGAACGTAATATACATGAACAGAAGTTATTTTGTGGGTATTCTGGTTCAAAATACTTTATAACGTCTGATTTGATATTGCCAAATGTCGTTTCTGGTTTATGTTTGAAACCATCGTAAAATGCTTGTATTACATCATGTTTAAAATTCCCTCTAGGGAATTTTGTAGCGACTGCTTTACGTAATTGATCAGAATATTGATTCCAATTATCGCCCATAACATCCATACCAACACCATGATATAGTAGAGCAACATTATTTTCCTTATGTTCTGCAATACCTAAAGTCGTGTGTAAAGCTATAGAATCCCATGCTAATTGCAAATCACTTTTATCATAATTATAATTTTGTAAAAATTGTCTAACAGCATTTGCTCCATCAACTTCAAATCTTAAATCATCGCTGCCATAAGTTTCAGTTAAGCCTAAATCGTGAAATAACGCTGTGATATAGAGCAATTCTTCATCCTATTTTAGTTGATCTTGGATTCCTTTTGTTTCTCCAAATAAATAAACTCTATTAGAGTGATTCCAAATTAATTCATTTCCATATTCTCTTACAATCTCTTGTGCATCTTGAATAATTTTACTATCTGGGACTTTAATTTCATCTAAACTTTTAATCAATTAAAAAACCCCTTCTCAAATTATAATACATTTAATATATTCCTCTTAATTTAAAAAAGTAAACTTATTTGAGAAGGAGGAAAGTTGAGATTTTTACCATGAAAGTACATTGGATTATCACACTCAAATTTTAGCGACACCTTTTCAGGTGAGTAATTTCGCTTTTGGATATTTCAAATCAACTCATACTGATGAATAACATAGGTGAATTAAATATCAGTATAATCTTTAATTTTAAAGTCAGAAAATGTTGAATCATAATCTAAGACATATTTAGATTTGATACTTTTGCCATCATTGTCTTTCTTTTCAATCTCTATTGTGATTATGTCACCTTTTTTATCATACTTTGTTACTTTTGGTGTAGTGAATTCTATGCCTCCACCTTCTTCTACAACTTTTTCAATATGATCTGCTGTATCTGAACTACTCTTAATATAGCTTGATACATACATGTAATCTTCTTCCTCATATGCTTCATTTAATGCGTCGGTATAGTCTTCCATAAACGACTGCACATCTTCTTTAAGATCTTCATTTTCTTTATAATCTTTAATTTCATCATCATCAAATGACAAATCTACTGTCACTTCTTCTTCGTCTTCTTCGACTTTATCAACATTTACTGTATCCGTTTTAAATGTTTTATCATTTACTTTAGTTTGAGCATATACTTCTACTTTTTCATCTGGTAAAAATGGACCATAAACTGTTTCATCATATGTATTATATGTGCCTTTTTTCTTACCATTTATAAAAATATCTACATCTTCTTCACCATAGCTATATTCTGAATCAATATTAACTATGATATTTTTTTGTTTAAAATTCTCAATAACTTCTGAAGAACTCGCCATGTTTACAATCATTTCTCCATTAAACTTCTTCTTCCCTTGTTCTTTAGTTGCCTTTAAATTGTAGTTACCTATTGGAAGTGTAGCAAATGACTTTTCATCATTTTGTAATAGTTTAATTTTTTGTTTTTTACCATTATATTCATATGTAACCACGCTGTCATTATCGGGGTTAATTGATACATTTTCTTTTACAACTTCAAAATCATAATTATTAAAGATTCCGTACTTTTTACCATTTTTCTTTAATTGAATGACTGCTTGATCGTCAGCATTGATAGAAGTACTTTCTGCATCATTTTCTTTCATTTCTTGTACTTTGCTTTCAATTTCATCAGCGAATCTATCTGAACTATCCGCTTCAACTATATAATCATAAAATGCTCTACTTTCTGTCTGACTCAAATTACGATTATTAAATTTTAGATGGGTTTTTAAATTTTTTGTGTTTCCTTTTTTAATATCAGTAGAAATTTCTTTAGCTTCATTTACTGGAGATAACTTTGACTCAAAGACTTTATAAACTGCCAATATCAATAAAAGTAATAAAGCAACGATTGCTATGATAATAATTGCTTTTTTGTTCATTTTCTTTTGTCGTTTTGGGCTATTAGGTTGTTCATTAACAGGCGTACCACATTGAGTACATACCTTTTGCCCTTCAGTGAGCTGATTCCCGCAATTTTTACAATATTTCATGGCTACCCTCCTAATAATCCGTCAAAATCGAATCAATCATTTCTAATGAACTAGATATCGATCTTTCCACTAAAATACGTATAATAATCGCTGTAATAATAAAATAAATCAAAATGCCATACACAACTGGCATACGTAAGTTATTTTGATTACTATATTTTGTCATTAAGTAGATTGGTGATATTGCAAACAACAATATACTTAGAAAAATTAATATTGTTGCGAAAGTAGGTACTTTAATAGTCATAAAAAGTAGTCCTATGAAGAAAACTACCGTTGAGAATAAATTAAAAGATACAAAATCAGATAACACTTTATGAACACTTGAATCAATGTTTAATATTTTTATAATTCCAAATGTGATACCAAATAGCACTGCTAAACATACAACTGTGGGAATTAATATACTAAATATGATACTCGATTTAGATGGCCCCCAAATTCCAAGGTCTGCAGGAACTATAATCAATAAAAAGATTAATAACAATAACACCCCTGCACCTACTAAAGATGCTATAAATTTATAGCTGTAAGCATGTTGACTCGTCACTTCTTCATCTATTCTTGTAAAAATATTCTTGAAAAAGCCTTTACTTTCATTTAAAGTATCGTTTTTATATGTATTCAAAGAACTCTTAAATTTTTCTACTTTTTCACTACTATTGTTTGGTGCAGCAGTAGTTACACTACCGTCAGACTGAACTAACTTTTCTCCACATTCTCCACAAAATCTATCATCTTGTGTCACTGGCGAACCACATTTTGGACAATTCATATTAAACACTCCTTATTTATATTTATATATAATGTTATCATAAAAATATATAATTTTTTATAGAAAATTTAAATAAATCAAAAAAGTTATAATATTTTATGTTAATACCTATAATTTTATAAATAACAACGATGAACTTATAAATATTTAATATGAATTTTTTCTACTTTATTAATATTTTCCCTCTTATAATTCATAGGTTATAGCCCAGGAAATATTGACCTCTTTATAAATTAAATGAGCTTTTTACAATATGACGATATTATAAAAAGCTCCAGGTTTTATTATTTTATAATTGTGTTCTCAAAGACAAGTCTAGGTTTAGCACCTAATATTAATAAGAATATTTGAGCGTATTTTACATCTTGATGATGTTTAAAGATATTCATCAAAATATCAATATTTTCATCTTCAGTAATTTTTTTAACTTCGTCAGTATAAATTTGTAATACTGAATCTTTAATAAACGGTGGTCGTGATTCAATTTTATCAATACCATTTATCAATTCACCTAAATATTGATAGTGGATTTGTAATTGTCTCGTTAAACTGACAACATGCTCTAAGTTTTCAAAGAATCGAGGATAGTTCTTTTCTAATGATACAATGTCATTTTGAACTTTATAAATTTCATTTGTACTTGCAAACATAATTAGTAACTCCCTTCTTTAATTCTTTCCCAAGGTTTTTCTAAACCTATTATTTTTGTTAATTCTTGGCTATGCTCTCTTCTTTGTCTTCTCATGTTTGCACGTTTACTTCCTGATTCAAATAAAAATAATTCTTCTTTCGTTTCTGGTACTATAGCTGGAACTCTTATAGGTCTCTTGTCACCATCTAATGCTACGAATGTTAAAAATGCAGTTGCCGCAATTTTTCTTTCTCCTGTTAACATATCTTCAGCTATAACTTTACAGAAAATTTCCATCGATTTATTCCCTGTGTATGACACGAATGACTCAATACAAACTGAATCTGTTTGTCTAATTGGTACTAAGAAATCTATAGAATCCGTAGAAGCTGTTACGCATTCTTTTACTCTTGCATGTCTTCTAGCTGATAACGTTGCATTGTTATCTAACTTTTTCATTAATACGCCTCCGAACAACGTATTATAATTATTCAAATCATTGACTAGTACTTGGTCTGTACTTACTACTCTGCTCTCGTTGGGGTGTTTAAAATGTATCATATATATTTCCTTCCTTGTATCTCGTATAACTACATCTTAATCCCCTAAATACATTTATAAAAATCGTTAATTTTTATATAAACTATAAAAATAATCTATGTAAACGCATTACTCATTCATTTAAAAGTAATCTGTCTTGTAAAAATTCAAGCAATTTCTTTGTAATATGGTTTTGATAACCTTCTTTTTTCCAAATAATCGCCAATTCCCACCCGATATTCAAGTTGCTAATGCTGACACTTTTCAAGTCTTCATTCAGCAAATCTGTAATACTAGAAGGTAAAATACAAATACCTAAATCAGATAAGATCATCTGCTCAATAAAAGTCCACTGCGTACTCTCAGATATAATATTCGGAATAAAGCCCGACATTCTACAACATTGCTTAATACGATCATTTAAATAATAATCAGAATTAAAAAGAATGAAACTCTCGTTTGAAAGTTCACTTAGATCCACAGACTTTTGATCAGCTATATAATGATTTTTATTAACTACAACTTTCAACTCTTCACTGAAAAAGAAGAACGAATTAAACAAATTATTATCAGTAGGTAGCACAGTAATACCTATGTCTAAATCATCCTTTAAAATCTCATCCTCAATTCTTTTACTACCATCTTCCAAAATATGAAACGTCACATTAGGATATAGTTGATGGAATTCAGAAATCAGCTTAGTAAACTTATTCACATTCATAATCGTAGGAATACCAATTCTCACATGACCTTCTTCAATTTCTAATAAATTATTCAATTCAACAGGAATATTCTCATACATCTTCAAGAAATCCTTACAAATTTTATAAAAGACTTTTCCAGCATCCGTTAATACGATTTGTCTCTTAGAACGATCAAACAACGCAACATTTAATTCCTCTTCTAATAACTTAATTGAATTACTAATAGTAGGTTGTGTAATGTATAAATTCTCTGAGGCTTTCGTCATACTCTTGAACTTTGCAACTTCTATAAAATATTGCATTTGTTTTATCTCCACGATAAATCCCCCAATAATTATTAATCTTCTTTACATTATTACACAAAACGAGGCTGAGACAAATTTATGTCTCAACCTCGCTTTTGTAATCAAACCAGCTTATATAGTTTCCTTATCAGCAGTTTTGCTGGGAACTGCTTTTAACACTACTCTTATCAGCAATTTTACTGAAATCTGCTTTTAACACTACCCTTATCAGCAATTTTGTTAGAAACTGCTTTTAACACTACCCTTATCAGCAATTTTACTGATAACTGCTTTTAACACTACTCTTATCAGCAATTTTGTTGAAATCTGCTTTTAACACTACCCTTATCAGCAATTTTACTGAAATCTGCTTTTAACACTACCCTTATCAGCAATTTTACTGATAACTGCTTTTAACACTACTCTTATCAGCAATTTTGTTGAAATCTGCTTTTAACACTACCCTTATCAGCAATTTTACTGAAATCTGCTTTTAACACTACCCTTATCAGCAATTTTACTGATAACTGCTTTTAACACTACTCTTATCAGCAATTTTGTTGAAATCTGCTTTTAACACTACCCTTATCAGCAATTTTACTGAAATCTGCTTTTAACACTACCCTTATCAGCACTTCTAAATTATTCCATCTTTTTTCTTCTTTTGTTTTTCCTATATTAGATATTTTTGTCATGACCCAACTTACAATAGACGTAGAACCATAGGAGAATGCATCTACAATATTTTTATATCCTTTTAAATGTTCCGATTGTGCCATCTCATTTATTCTTTTACTCAATTTAAGTCATGGTCATAATATGCCATAAATTAAAAATAATAAATTTATCAATGGTAGTATCGTCAATATATAAAATCTTTAGTTTACACTCTCAAAATCAACTAAACTACATTAGCTATAATAATCAAAATTATAGCGCAAAAAACAGCTATCGCACTAGTGTATATACTAGTTTTGTATCTAACACGCTTATTACTTTTGCTTATGATTTTATAAATTTCATATCCCCAAAGATTCAAAGAAGCAAAACCAAATGCTACAAAACCTATTCCAAATACATAACCTAATATAATTAAAATCATTATTATTTTCCTTTCTAATTTTAATTTCCACCTAGATTCAAAAAGTTAAAACTCTATAAAATCAACACAAAAACAACCCTCTAACCGTTGATGTTAAAGGATTGTTCTATTTTTATATATTATTCCCACTCAATTGTACTTGGGGGCTTAGATGTAATGTCATAGACTACTCTATTTACGTGATCTACTTCATTTACGATACGGCTTGATACTTTTTGTAAGACTTCCCAATCGATTCTTGCAAAGTCACTTGTCATGCCGTCTATTGATGTTACTGCGCGTACGCCGACTGTGTAGTCATATGTACGATAGTCTCCCATAACACCTACTGAACGGATGTCAGGTAATACTGTGAAGTATTGCCATATATCTCTTTCTAGACCTTCTTCACGTACAACTTCTCTAAGAATTGCATCAGATTCTCTCACGATTTCTAATTTATCTTCTGTGATTTCACCTAACACACGGATACCTAGTCCTGGACCTGGGAATGGTTGACGCCATACAAGGTGTTCTGGTATTCCTAATTCTATTCCTAGTGCACGTACTTCGTCTTTAAATAATGTATTAATTGGTTCGATTAATTGGAACTGCATATCTTCTGGTAATCCACCTACGTTATGGTGTGATTTAATTGTTTGTGCAGTTTTTGTTCCTGATTCGATAATATCTGTATATAACGTTCCTTGAGCTAGGAAGTCTACACCTTCTAACTTAGATGCTTCGTCATCAAATACATATACGAATTCATTACCAATGATTTTACGTTTCTTCTCTGGATCTGATACACCTGTTAATTTATTCATAAAGCGCTCTTTAGCGTCTACTCTGATGATATTCATATTAAATCCTTCACCAAAGTTTTCCATTACCATGTCGCCTTCTCCTTTTCTAAGAAGTCCATGGTCTACGAAAATACATGTTAATTGATCACCAATTGCTTTATGAAGCAATACTGCTACGACTGATGAATCAACTCCACCACTCATCGCACACAATACTTTACGATCTCCAACTTGTTTTCTAATTTTTTCTACTTCAATATCAACAAAGTTTTCCATCGACCAGTTACCTGTACATTCACATACACGACGAATAAAGTTTCTTAATAAGTCGTTACCAAATTCAGTATGACGTACTTCTGGATGGAACTGTACACCGTATAATTTTCTTGATTTATCTTCAATTGCTGCATTTTGACAACTTGGGCTATCTGCAATGATTTCAAAGTTCTCAGGTATATCAATAACCTTATCACTGTGACTCATCCAAACTGTTTGACTGTTAGGTAAACTAAAGAATAAATCATCATCTGATTTAACGTTTAACGTTGCTTTACCGTATTCACGTTCATTCGCTCTTTCTACAGATCCACCTAATAATTTTGTCATTAACTGCATCCCATAACAAATACCTAATACTGGGATGCCAAGCTCAAAAATTTCAGGATTAACTGTGAATGATCCTTCTTCATAAACTGAATTAGGTCCACCTGAAAGGATAATACCTTTAGGATTCATTTTTTTAATTTCTTCGATTGAGATTTCATGGTCGTGTAATTCACTATAGACGCCCATCTCTCTTATACGACGCGTAATCAATTGATTATATTGACTACCAAAGTCCAATACAAGAATTAACTCTTGTTCAAAAGCCATTTCCATAATTGTTGTTCTCCTTTAATTAAAATGAGTAGTTTGGTGCTTCTTTAGTAATTTGAACATCATGCGGATGTGATTCTTTAAGTCCGGCGCCAGTCATTCTAATAAACTGAGCATCTTCTCTTAATGCTTCTAAATTAGCTGAACCTGTATAGCCCATACCACTCTTAATACCGCCAGTTAATTGATAGATTGTATCTTGTAGAGGTCCTTTAAAGTCGATTCTACCTTCAATACCTTCTGGAACGAATTTCTTAGCTGTAGTGTCTTCTTGGAAGTAACGGTCTTTTGAACCTTGTTCCATTGCACCAAGTGAGCCCATACCACGATATACTTTGTATTGACGTCCTTGGAAGATTTCAGTTTGTCCAGGGCTTTCTTCTGTACCAGCAAGTAAACTACCTAACATTACAGCGTTACCACCAGCTGCTAATGCTTTAGCGATGTCTCCTGAGAACTTGATACCACCATCAGCAATAATTGCTTTACCATGTTTACGAGCTTCAGTTGCACAATCGTAAATAGCAGTAATTTGAGGTACACCAACACCAGCAACAACACGCGTTGTACAAATTGAACCTGGTCCAATACCAACTTTAACTACATCTGCTCCTGCTTCAAATAATGCTCTTGTACCTTCTTGCGTTGCAACATTACCTGCGATGATTGTTACTTCTGGATATGATTGACTAATTTCTTTAACTACATTTAATACACCTTTAGAATGACCATGAGCAGTATCTATAACAAGTGCATCTGCACCCGCTTCTACTAATTTTTGAGCACGGATTGGTGTATCTTTTGCAATACCTAATGCAGCGGCAACAAGAAGACGTCCTTCTTTATCTTTTGCAGCATAAGGGAATTCAATTACTTTTTCAATATCTTTAATCGTAATTAAGCCTTTAAGTTTACCTTCGTTAGATACTAATGGAAGTTTTTCAATTTTATATTTTTGTAAAATTTCTTCAGCTTCATCTAAAGTTGTTCCAACTGGAGATGTCACTAAATCTTCTTTAGTCATAACATCTGAAATTTTGATGGAGAAGTTCTCGATAAATCTTAAATCACGGTTCGTAATAATACCTACAAGTTCCATATCTTCTTCGTTATTAACAATAGGTACACCAGAAATACGATATTTACTCATTAATGCTTCTGCTGCATATACTTGTTCGTCAGGTGTTAAGAAGAATGGGTTTGTAATAACACCATTTTCAGAACGTTTAACTTTTTGCACTTCGTCTGCTTGATGTTCTATAGACATATTTTTATGAATAACACCTAAGCCACCTTGTCTAGCCATAGCAATCGCCATTTTAGCTTCAGTAACTGTATCCATTCCAGCTGAGATAATAGGAATATTCAACTGAATATTCTTAGATAATGAAACGCTTAAGTCTACATCACTCGGTAATACTTCTGATTTTGCTGGTACTAATAATACGTCATCGAACGTTAAACCTTCTTTTTGAAATTTGTTTTCCCACATGAATAGAACCTCCACTTATTTATTTTCATATTTATTATTTCACATTTTCAATGTTTTGTTGATTGTTTAATCCATTAAAACACAAATTCAATATAATAGCTGAGAAAGTACCAAGTACTATACCGTTTTGAGTTAACCATGCATATTGTTCTCCAAATGTTTCAAGCGCTTGTGGTACAGCAGTAATTCCAGCACCTATTCCTACAGATACAGCAATTACGAGTAAATTGTTTTGTTTGTTAAAGTCTATGCCTCCAAGCATCTTAACGCCGTAAGCCATAACCATTCCAAACATCGCAATCATTGCGCCACCTAATACAGGGAAAGGAATCATACTTGCTAAAGCACCAAGCTTTGGTATCGATCCACATACAATTAAAAGTGCAACCATCATATACATGATCTGATTCTTTTTAGCTCCCGATAATGATACGAGTCCGACATTTTGAGAGTATGCTGTATATGGAAATGCATTAAATATTGCTCCAATCATTATAGCAATTCCTTCAGCTCTATAACCTTTTGATAAACCTTTCCTAGTGATTGGTTGCTTCGTAATTTCACTCAGTGCGTGATACACACCTGTTGATTCAATAAGACTCACAATTGCTACAATTACAAAAACAATCGTAGTGCCAAATTCGAATTCAAAGCCACTAAATCTAAATGGTCTTGGTAACTCTAACCAATTTGATGTTCTTAAACTTGATGTATCTAATAATCCATAAAATGAAGCAACTATCGTACCAATCAGTAAACCTAATAGTATGGCAATAGATTTTATAAACCCTTTTGATAATCGTTGTATAATTAAAATAATGACTAGTGTGAAGACACCTAGGAATATATTTTTAGCATCTCCATAATTTTTCTCACCTTCTCCTCCAGCTAAATAGTTCATAGCTACTGGCATTAAAGTGATACCGATTATTGTCACTACACTACCTGTAACAACTGGTGGAAATAATTTTACTAAATATGAGAAAAATGGAGAAATTAAGACAACAATAATACCCGATAAGAATATTGAACCATACAAGACACCAATACCATGTGTATTACCAACTAGAATCATTGGTGCAACAGCAGTAAATGTGCATCCCAAGACTACCGGTAGTCCAATACCTATTCCTTTATAAACTTGTAAAAATGTTGCCACACCACACATAAAGATATCAATAGAAACTAAATATGCAACTTCTTCTGGTGTGAACTTAAGAGCAGAACCTACAATAATAGGTACCATTATGGCCCCGGCATACATAGCGAGTAAATGTTGAATACTTAATATAAAATTTTTCATTTTATTCGCCTACCAACTTGACTTCATTTCCTAATAAAGAAGCAACTTGGCAAAGTGATAACACTTCTAATCCTTCAGATTCTAATTTTTCTCTACCTGGTTGGAAACTTTTTTCAATAACAATTCCTATTCCTGATGTTGTAGCATGAGCAGCTTTCACTAAACGATGTAAACCTAATGATGCTTCACCGTTCGCTAAAAAGTCATCGATAATTAATACGTGATCATCTTCATTTAAAAATTGTTTCGAAATAACCACTGTACTTGTTGTATTTTTTGTAAATGAGTGGATATCTGTGTGATAAAACTCAGACGTCATTGTAGATGGTTTTGCTTTTTTAGCAAATAAACACGGAACATCTAAATGTAAAGAAGCCATAATTGCTGGTGCGATACCAGAAGCCTCAATAGTAAGTACTTTCGTAATTTTCTTATCTTTAAAGTGTTCAGTAATGACTTGACCAACTTCGTACATTAACTTTGCATCAATTTGGTGATTTAAAAATGAATCAACTTTAAGAATCTTCTCGTCGATTACCACACCGTCTTCTTTAACTCTATCTTGTAGTGTCCTCACACTACTCGCCTCCTCATTTAGATTAAAAAAAACACACCTTAATCCTAAAAAATAGGTAAGATGAGTAAAAAATAATATAAAACCACACCATTTTAGATAGTCTGATTCCAATGTTATTCATTTACTCATAGTCGTGTCATTTAAGGCAACACGGTAGAAACTTCTAAAGCCATATCCTTCAGATTATATGAGTTTTTAGTAATAAATTATTCATTGATAATAACAAAGTATCAGTATTTTTACAATAGGCAAAACCTTATAATCACGCGATTTAAACAGTATTTAAATAAACTGAATTGTTTAAATAATTAGAAAGTTGGTTTATTTTTGTTTGATTCCTTTCTACAAGGGTATTTGTGAATTATATTGTATTTATATAAACAATATTTATTAAGTTTTAAGCGCAAGAGAATAATCACTATTTATCAGATTTTTACACATTACAAATTTATGGAGGTTTTAGTATGGGTAAAATAGAAAAGTTTAATAACGAAAGTGATTTATTGCAACGTATTGATGAATTAAAGCAAGAAGGCGTAGGAGAAAGTGATTTACAAGTTATCTCTGAGGATAAGTTAGAAGATAACTCTTTAGATTACACAGATGTTAAAGTTAAAAGCTCAAGAGGATCATTTAGTGATAAGATTACGGCATTATTCTCTGGTGAAAGTTCTGAGGAAAGAGTTTTATCAAGTGTACATGTTCCAGAAGAGAAATTAGATGAGTACAAAGCAGATTTAAATAACGGCAAGATCTTGTTATATATTGATAATGATAATTTAGATGATAGTAAAAACTATGATTCAGAACACCCTAAAGGTTCTCAATCAGGAAATGAACATTATGACAATACAAAACCATTTTCAAATGAAGGGAATGAAGAAAGTGGCGTTTCTAAAGGAACAGCTGCTGGTGCAGGCGTAGGAGCAGGTGCTGCTGGTGCTGCTGCAGCTAGTTCATCTAAGAATGATAACGATACTTCTCATGATCAAAATGAATTTGGCAATGCTGATAAAGAAAATGAATTCAACCGTAGTGACGACGTTTCTAATAATGATGTTTCTCGTAATTCAAATGAAGACAATGATTCAAATGGCGTTTCTAAAGGAACAGTTGCCGGTGCAGGATTAGGAGCAGGTGCTGCTGGTGCCGCTGCAGCTAGTTCATCTAAGAACGATAATGACATTTCTCAAAATCAAAACGAATTTGGCAACGCTGAAAGAGAAAATGAATTTAACCGAAGCGATGACGTTTCTAATAATGATTTAACTCATAATACAACAGAAAAAACGGATTCACCTTCATTTGATAATGAAGCAGAAACAGATAGATCTACTGACACTAATCGCTATGGCAATAGTATTGATAAAGAAGAAGTTGCACATGATGATGTAGACAATTCTAATTTTGCTGATAATAATGATGACACTTCCACTTCAGCAAACTTAGCAGGTGCATCAGGACTTGGCGCTGCTGGTTATGCGAACAAACAGTCTGATGAACAAGAAACACAAGTAAACGATGAAGATAATCGTAAAGTATACTCTAGTGATAACGAAAGAGATTTAGAAGCATTAAATAATAGAGAAAAAACAAATACCACATATCGCGAAACGGATAATGTTAAAGACCAACAAGATCTTTCAAGAAATGATGATTCATCATTCTCAAGAGTTCACGATGATGATGTGGAAGCAGAACGTTCAACATTAAATTATGATAAGCCAAATGAAAGTGTTGAGCCACCTGCATCAAACGTAGATACAACACGTGAATCTAATTTCTCAACTAGTCAAAATGAAAGAGATACTAACATTAATGCATCTAATCAATCATTTAATGATGGTACTCGAAATGACAAAGATGAAGATTCTGTTCAATTACATGAAGAACGTTTAAATGTAGATAAAGAGAACGTTGAAACTGGTGAGGCATCAGTTGATAAACGCGTAGTTGAAGAACAAGAAGAATTTGATGTACCAGTTGAACGCGAAGAAGTTACAATTGAACGTCGACCAGTTAATGAGAAAGTTGACGAAGACTTCAACGCTCAAGGAGACGACTCAGTGCGTGTTCCATTACACGAAGAACGCGTAAATGTTGATAAAGAGAATGTTGTATCTGAAGAAATAGTTATCAAAAAAAATAAAGTTCAAGATACAGAGCATGTATCTGAAAAAGTAAGACGTGAAGAAGCAGATATAAACAATCCAACAGAAGATAATAATAGACGATAAACTTAATACTTAAGAGGCTGAGACAATTAATTGTCTCAGCCTCTTATTTTTTATTATCATCACAGTTGAATTCTACCTCTATTAATATCTTATGTTATAATATTAGAAAATATTGATTTGAGGGGTTCATAACTATGAATTTTGAAGTTGTAACATCTATCGATGATCCATTATTTAAAAAGTCTTTAGAAATGTACGAAGAAATTTTCAAAGCTGAAGTAAGAGAAGATCGTCACGTCTTTATTCACTCATTAACATCTGAACATATTAAAAAGCATTATATATTTTTAGTTGGTTTAATTGATGATACAGTTGTTAGTTTATCTACAGGACACTATGAACCTACTACCAACTCAGCTTTTATCATTTATTTAATGACACACCCTGAATACCGTAATCAACGTGTCGGTGCACAAACTTTAGAAAAAACTGAAGAAGCACTACATAAACATGCTCAGAACGTTCATGGAAGAGACGCTAACATGATTATGTTAGAATCATTTGGAGCAGATTCATACGATGATCAAAGTAAAAAAGACCTTGCCATTTTAAGAAATAATTTCTTTAATAGACATGGTTATGAAATTCAACAAGATATACCCTATATACAACCAAATCCACAAAAATCATTACCACCAACACCGATAGACTTATACATTAAACAATACTTACCACTTCAAAAAGATGTAATCTCACCAAGTATTCGTTCATGTTATATTAATAAATATATTCATGGAAATGAAAATGATAGAGAATTTGTATATGAACTATTGGATTCAATGGAATTATAATAATTAAACAAGAATCCTAGGACATAAATTAGAATTTTTGAAAGAATGAAATAAGTTGTAGATTAAGTCGACAGTTAATCGAAGAGATTAGCCAAGTTGTAGATTAAGTCGACAGTTAATCGAAGACATACCCAAAATCAACACCATACAACGAAAAAATTCTGGAACATAAATGATTTTCATAAAAAATAAGAGCAGAAATTCATTATTAAAATGAATTTCTGCTCTTATTAAATTTTTAGGACATTTAAGATATAACCTTATTCTATATAATATCTCTTCATTAACTCAGCTACTGTTTCATCTTTTGCGCCTTCTGGATGCGTGCCACACCAAAGATTCATATAGTCTGGATTTTCTAATTTTTTAGACTGCCCTCTCATTGGTTGTGTTAATTTATTTTGAATTGGATATGAGCAGATGCTTTCTTTAAATTGTTCCATATACTTTATATAAGTATTGTTTATACCATTTGCATAACGACCACTAAAGGTATTCGTCAAAGTTATTTCTTCAGACTTTGCTTTTAAAATACTTTCTTTATGAATATTTGGCGCACCACTTTCTTTTGTAGTTAAGAATGCTGTTCCAAGTTGTACGGCTGCCGCACCTTTTTCAATATAATATTTAGCCTGTTCAGGTGTTGTAATTCCTCCTGCTACTACTAGCGGCAAATTCACTTTGTTGTAAGTTTGATTGAATAATTCTTCCAACGTTAATCGGACATAAGGGAGTTCTTGTTTAAACGAACCTCTATGACCACCCGCTTCACTTCCTTGTAATACTATTGCGTCTACACCTATATCTTCTAGAGCTTTTACTTCTTCAAAGTTGGTTCCTGTACCTATCACGATTATATGATGCTGATGTAATTTTTGAACAAGATTTTGTGAAGGTTTCCCAAAAGTAAAACTAACAATTTCTACATTTTTCTCAATAATTATGTCTATCATTTCATCAAAATTGTCCTCTATTGAAACTTCATTCACTCGTTCGTAGTTTAATTTTTCTGCTATAGGTTTCAATAGATTATTCATATTATCTATTTTTTCTTGATTTATTTCAGGGAATTCTGGCACGAATAAATTTACACCAAATGGATTTTGTGTCATTTCCCTAATTTGATCAATATCTTTGGCAAGTGTTTCTGGTGTCATATAGCCTGCACCAATTTGTCCAAGCCCTCCTTCATTGCTAACAGCAGCAACTAAATTAGGTGTCGTCACTCCACCAGCCATTCCTGCTAAAAATATTGGTTTAGTTATTTGTAAACGCGACAATACTGTATTCGTTTCCATTTTCAAAACCTCCAAAATAAATTTTGAACCGTAAGCTAATTATTTTGTTTTTCCTAATAATTAGTGCATTATAATGACATCATACTAAAAGGAGAACTAAAATGACACACTCAAAACTTTCATTAACTGAAATTATAAATAAAAGAAAATCAGTTAAAGAATTCGATCCAAACTTTAAAATTCCTAGAGAAGAAATGACAGAAATGATAGAACTTGCAACTAAAGCCCCATCTTCAATTAATCTTCAACCTTGGCGCTTCGTTGTAATTGATTCTGAAGAAACGAAACAAAAATTAGACCACCTTGTACAATTCAACCAAAGACAATTACACTCTTCAAGTGCAATTATTCTTGTTCTTGCAGATTTGAAACACGCTGAATATGTAAGTGACATTTATGAGAAAAATGTTGAACTTGGTTATATGGATGAAAACTCTAAAGATTACTTCATTGAAACTATTTCTAATTTAATTAGTAGTGCTGATGAAAGTTACTTTAACGCACAAGGATTAATGGATGCTAACTTAGCTTCAATGCAATTAATGTTGATCGCTACAGACCATGGCTATGATACAAATCCAATTGGTGGATTCGATAAAACAGCTGTACTAGAAGCTTTAAACATTGATACTTCAAGATATGTTCCAGCTCACTTAATCGCAATTGGTAAAGGTGTTAAAGCACCTCATGACTCAAGTAGATTACCTGTAGAAAGCGTACTTGCTTGGAATGACGAAAGTAACGGTACTATCGGTCAATAAATAAATTTATCAAATTTTAATTAAGACACCTACTGTCAATTTAATATTTTGAGGCTGAGATAATTAATTGTCTCAGCCTCATTTTTCATATTGCATTCGACACCATTATCGTGTAAAATTCATGTCTATGAGTTTTATTTTTTTACTTAAAAGCTTTACCGCTTTAAAGTATTCATATAGTAAGGGAAGGAATTAAAATGAAAAATTTATCGCAATGGTCATCAAATATTGGCTTTATTTTAGCCAGTGCTGGTTCTGCAATTGGACTAGGTGCAGTTTGGAAGTTTCCATATATGGCTGGTACTTATGGTGGTGGCGCATTTTTATTAATATTTATTATATTTACACTGCTCGTTGGCTTACCTTTACTTTTAAGTGAGTTTGTTTTGGGACGCTATGGTAGAACATATTCAACCAATATCTTCAAAAAAGTATCTGGGAAATCATCATTTAATTTAATAGGATGGCTCGGGAATTTAACAGTATTCGTATTGTTTTCATTCTATAGTGTTATTGGTGGTTGGATTATTCTATATATTATACGTACCTTATTAGATAGCTTTGGATTAACACAATCCCATGATTACGGTAATATTTTTACTGATTACATCTCTAACCCATTTTACTCGTTAGCTAGTCAATTCGCTTTTATACTCTTTACTGTCGTTATTGTAAGTAAAGGTGTCGAAAAAGGGATTGAAAAAGCATCAAAAATAATGATGCCACTGTTATTTATATCTTTTGTCATCATTATTATTAGATCAGTAACATTAGACGGTGCAGTTGAAGGTATTCAATATTTCCTACAACCAAAAATTTCAGATTTAAGCTCTGAAGGTATACTATACGCATTAGGACAATCATTCTTCGCTTTATCACTTGGTACATGTGGAATGATGACTTACGCTTCTTATTTAAATCGCAAGACCAATATCGTAAAAAGTGCTAGCGCCATTGTATGGATGAACATTGCAGTATCTATAGCAGCAGGTTTAGCAATATTCCCTGCAATATTTGCTTTCGGTTTAGAACCAAATCAAGGACCAGGATTATTGTTTATTGTTCTTCCTCAAGTATTTGATCAAATGTTTATAGGACAATTATTCTATCTGCTATTTTTAATATTATTCTTGTTTGCAGCAATTACATCTTCAATTTCATTATTAGAATTGAATATATCTAACATTACTAAAAATAATAACGATAATAGAAAAAAATGGTCATATATTATTGGTAGCTTAGTATTTGTATTCGGTATCCCTTCTGCATTATCAAACGGTGTGTTACAAAACTTCACATTTGGTGTTGGAACATTCTTTGATAATATGGATTACCTAGTCGCAAACGTATTAATGCCTATCGGTGCATTAGGTGTTACAATCTTTGTCGGTCATATATTTAATAAAGAGACAATTTTGAAAGAACTTAATATGAGTGATACTAAAAAAGGCAGAATATTCGTCAACGTTTGGTATTTCTTAGTTAAATTTGTTCTTCCAATCATTATCATCGCAGTATTTATCGGGCAATTATTATAAATTATTAAAATAGTGAGGTTGGGACAAAAATACCCATTCTCAAATAAAGAGAGCTTATCCATCATTTTCGGATTAGCTCTCTTTATTTATAAAATTTAATTAATAACCACAAAAAATGATACTGCTCATTTTGTTACAATAATCCTAACCATTAACAAGGAGCTGAAACTAATCACAAATTTTCAGATTTCATAAATAATGACATATTTCTTATTTGTATATAATACTTTCTATAATTAATACAACAAATACTTGAACTTTATCTTAATTACATGTAATGTAATAAGGGAAGTGTGACGGTTGTCTACCCACAGACAACCCTACCTATAAAACTACTGTCAAACAAAGGATGATTTATACCATGTTAACTAAAGAATTCTCAGCTAAGGTCGGTCTTAGTGAAAAGCAAGTCAGAAAAATCGTACAGCACTTAGAAGATAGAGGATATCAACTTTCTAAGACAGAATACCGTGGAAGAGAAGCAACTGACTTCCAAGAAGAAGATATTGAACTATTCCAAGAAATAGCTGAAAAGGTCAAAGAAACTAACAGTTATGATCAAGCTTTCGAAACGCTTGAACAAGAAAAAGACTTCTTACAAGTTCTAGTTAAAGACGAGCCAGCCAATCAAACACCTGAGCTACAACATTTAATCGAAGAATTAAGATTAGAAGTTCAACATATGCGTAGAGAAAGACAAATGTTAGGAGAAATGTTACAACAAGTACATATCCAACAACAAAAATTGGAACAAACGTTAGCTTTACAAGCTCCTGAACAAACTTCACAAGCTACAGAAACTAAAGTTGGAGCAAGTACAACAGAAAAGGCTAACAGTGCTGAAGAAGTAACAGCAGATAAAGCTACTAAAGAAACTGCTGATAGCAAAGAAGATACTAAATTAAACGAAGATACACCTAATACTGAACTTAAAGAACAAGAGAAACCAACAGTGGCTAAATCAGAAGATAAAGCTTCAGCTGTTAAAACTGAGCCTACAACTACTTCAGACAAGAAAGACGTAGAAAAAGAAGAAGTTAAAGTAGAAAATAAAGAAGTTACTGCTGATAAAAATATAACTACAAATGATATTGCTAAAAAGGACATTACTAATAAAGATGTTCCTAAAGAAAATAAAGCAGAATCACCAGTTACTCAAGATACAGTAAATAAAGAAGCTGCAAATGATGCTACTAAAGAAGAAAAAGAAGAAAAAGAAGAAACTACATCTTCTCAAGTTGTAACTAATTTAGAAAATAATGAACAAACTGATGAAGAACCAAAGAAAAAAGGATTCTTCCAAAGATTATTCAATATTTAATCCAATAAAAGGGAGTTTGGACATTAATGTTCAAACTCCCTTTTTGTTAAGTTTTTGTAAATTTCCACTATATAATTGTTAAATGCAACTTTACTTTGTTATATTGAAATTTATATTAACTCGTTTAATTAACATTAACAATTGGGAGTGTTTCACATTATGGAAACATTAAATTACGAAGATATTAATACTAAAGCGTTATGGAAACATAACAATCAAGTTGTAAAAATTATAAAAGAAGATTTAGATTTTTACATCAAATTAAACCTTAAAGAAAACAACGATAAATTAGTTGTATTTTCAAATGGCGCGTATGACCCTGCTAAAAGTAATCCACCTGTTTTTATGAGAAGTAAATGGCATGAAGACTTTAATGCAAATTGCTTGTATATAGACGATCGAACGATTCATAATACGCAATTAAGATTAGGTTGGGGTGTAGGTACTAAAGAACGTCATTATCTAAGGGACTATTCTGAGATTGCCAAAACAATTACAGACCAACTCAATATAGAGAATAACAAAGTCGTCTATTGTGGTTCATCTGCAGGTGGATTTATGTCGATGTATCTTGCTACTTTACACAAAGAATCTACTGCAGTTGTAAATAATCCACAATGTTATGTTGATCGATATGACAAAACAAATGTCGAGAAACTATATAAAAACATATTCCCTGATTACTCAAGAGACAACATAAAAAAACAATTTGCAGTTAGAATATCTATTACAAGTCTTTTCAGAATTCAAAAGTACGTACCAAAGATTTACTATATACAGAACAGATTATGTAAGACAGATATGAATAGACACTACACGCCATTCTGTAGTTTTCTAGATAAATATAATATCAATAGTACCAATATTAAATTTATCCTCTATAACAATAAAAAAATGGGTCACAACCCTATATCTCGAGAGTCCACAGTAGATTTTGTTAATCAAGTATTAGAGGACAGAATAGCAATGTCAGGTTTTTAAGTAAAAGTCCTTAGGAATATATCCTGAGGGCTTTTTTTAGGCTTTTGAAAAGAATTTTAAAAATTAATAAAGCACTTTCATTAACTTTTATGTTACCCTATACGAGTACTGTAAAAAACTGATAAACTCTTATAGCAAAGGAACTCATTATGAAATTCACAAAAGAAGAATGGCGAAATACAAATTTTAAATTAGATATGGATACGAGTCATTTAAATTTAGAAGAAATCATCAGTCTAAATGATTACTTAACAAACTCTGAAATTAATGAAGTTTATTTGCCACTCATTAACTTTTTAACTAACAAAGTTAAATTCCATAAAGATTATTCATCGGATATAAACAACAAATTACAGAACAGAAATAATACTACACCATTTATCATCGGTATTTCAGGTGGTGTTTCTGTAGGAAAAAGTACAGTATCAAGACTGCTCTTAAACCTACTTCAAGAGTACAATACAGACTGGAAAGTCGATCTTATCACTACAGATGGTTATATTATGCCTAAACAAGAATTGATTGATAAAGATTTACTTTCTAAAAAAGGCTTCCCTGAAAGTTATGACACTAAAACATTAATCAGTCATTTAAAACAAATAAAAAACAATGAAAGAAATATACCAACTTACACATACTCTCATATCACTTATGATCGACTTAAAGATCAATATCACAACATAGATTGTCCTGACATCCTCATCATAGAAGGCGTGAACATATTCCAAGTAAGCCCACATGAAGAAGAACTTGTAAGTGATTATATCGACTACAAAATATATTTAGACACAACAATAGAAAATATGAAAAAATGGTATATCAATCGCTTCTTACTCTTGCAAGAAGAAGCCTTCCAGAAGCCAGACTCACATTTCTATAAATATCGAGACATCCCGCAAGACGAAGCCATCACGATAGCAAAAGACCTCTGGGACAATATAAACGAAGTCAATCTGATAAAAAATATTTTACCAACCAAAAACAGATCAGATCTAGTACTCTATAAAAATCACGATCACGTAATTGAGCAGTTGAAGTTTAATAAATTTTAGATGAGAAACCAACAATAACCCTCTAGCCTGAGAGCTAGAGGGTTTTGTTATACGTTATATATTATTGTTCTTTGCTATACGCTAATATTAAACTATATTTCATATTCAGTATATTTTTCAATTTCTAATTCTTCATGCCTTTGTTTGAATGTTTCAAAGTCCTTTGCATCGCTGAATACAATTATAAAACCTCTATCATCATATAAGTGGAACAGAATCCCTTTATCAATGTTAATGAAATATATTGATGAAAAAGTTTCTTGTTGATTGATATTAGGAGTTAACTTTGGAAAATCTTGATTACATATTGCTTTTATAAGTTTTCCATATTTAATGTCCTTTTTCTTGCACTGGTATGTAAATACATTACTTATCTTAAATACATCATCAGTTTTAATTATTTGTTCATACTTATACGAGGAAGCAATTTGTTTAGTTAGAAATTTTTCAGAAAACCTACTTTTACGAGGGAATATATTATTTGTAGAAATCGAATGAATTAGCTTCATTTGATCTTTTGAATCAAAAATCTCATCAAAGACTCGAATCGCTTTATGATATACATTTTGAAAATAATGTTTATTGGTATAAATACCGTTATCTTCTATCTGAGACAATTCATTTTCTAAAAATACATTATAAGTATTTTTTAAAGTATTGAAGTCAATATCTTTAATACTATTTATTTTATTTACATCAGACATTTTTACATCCTACCTTATTAATATTTTTCCACCTTTATTTAACAATTTATTATAACTTCCACCGTGTCCATTTTCATTATCTTTTGTACTCTTCCATCCAGTTTTCGGATCTTTCCAAGTTTGTCGACCTTTGACTTTTTGGATTCACTAGCCTGAGTGCTAGATGGTTTTGTTATACGTTATATATTATTATTCTTTGCTATACGCTAATTTTAGACACACTCACATATATTCAAAACCTTTTAATATCAATAGTTATAAAGGGTTAGTCTAAAAGTTGTAAGATATAATATTTACCTTTGACCTGCCATAATGATTCGTTAAGTCGGCTTATGACATCATTAGTAATATGATTTTAAATCGCCTTAAAACTTGTTCAAAGTTATCTAACAATATTATATGATTAAATTGAGTATGGATTGTATTGTTGAGATAATATAATTTGTTTTAAATAATTAATACACTTAAGAACAAATAGTTAACAGTTAAGGAATATTAAACATTTCTGAATTTAGCTATACTATAATAAACTTGTATTCAAAATATAATCTATAGTGGTATTTATAGATAAGTTTAAAGTATTTTGAAGTTTCATGGCATTATTTATTTTTGTTTCTAGTATTTTTTCTAATCCTGTTAATACTGAAATGAAAAGTGGAGATTATTATCAAGATCTAGGAGTTAAAATTTTAAATGGAAATTATAATAATTAGCTTATATATATTATTCGGCCTTAGTTGCTTTGCTTTAGTTCTCATATCAATATTGACTATATTTAAAATTCTAAAATTATATGAAATGAACATAAATTATCGATTGATATGGATCGTTACTTTGAGTATTCTCTTTATCTCTTTGATCATTTTAATATTATTAGGATATTTAGTTTAAATGTAAATATTATATAAAAATAACCCTCTAGCCTGAGTGCTAGAGGGTTTTGTTATATGTTATATATTATTGTTCTTCTTTGCTATACGGTAATTTTAGACATACCCACGCATATTCAATAACCTTTAATATCAGTAGTTATAAGAGGTAAGTCTAAAAAATACGAGATATGAATATTCATGTTAGTCCGCAACTTTGCGGATTTATTGTGGATTAAATTATCTCTTTTTATTAGACACATAAACTACTACTCATTTTTGAGTAACAGACATTTTTGTCCGTAAACTATTCTTTTTATATTGAACTTGCTCAAAATTGAGCGTGTTCCCCTATCACTCAAAGCGATTTCTAGGCGAGTTAGCATATAACTACCCACATAATAAGTATTAACTGTCCTTTTAATCACAATGAGCGAACGGTATTTATAATCTAAAGTCGCACTACCCTTGACCTGTCGTAGCAATTTGTGACGTCAGCTTATGAGGTCGTGATTTGCCCACCTACAACCTCACTATAATCTCACTATTATATACCCATCATTTATTACTAAACCTTGCACAAACCTTATCATTTTTTATCCCTATTTCATACCACTAAACCTTTGGTAAACCTTTTGATTTTCATATGCCAATTTATTTAAAACAATCATTCGCTTATAACTGTTGGTATGCTTGAGTTATACGCTTATTTTTCAATTATTAAATCCCTCTAAAAATTAGCATAAATTGACTTTAAATTATATGATATACCTATCCTAAAACTTTCCTATACACACATACTTTACTATAAATAAAAGAGATCACCATTATGGTAATCTCTCTATCATTACATTATATAATTGTCTCACACGCTCACCACTTAAATTAAAATACTTACCTACTTCTCTATAGGTCTTACCCTCACTCAACAATAAGAATATAAAATACTCTTTATCGCTTGCTACTTTCTCAATGATTGATTCTATTTCATTAAATCGTATATGCGCATCTAGATTTTGATTGTGTAATATATCTGTATCAGTATCATCAGTTAGATTAAAGAATGTATCTATATCTTCATCTTGATAGTTAATAGGCTTTGCTAACTTGTGGTAATTAGAGATAAACTCTTTCATTGCCTGCTTATCATCTATACAATGCATGCCTTATCCTCCACTTTAAACGTTGCTATTTGCTTTGTATCGCTTGTTTTTCGGCACGCTTTATATAAATCGACTTGTAACCTATCAATCACATCAAAGTCTTTTACACGTCCATTGGTAGCCATATAACGCATGATATTTCTTTGCTCTTGTAATGTATATGAACTGATTACTCGCTTTAATAACTTTAATCTTTCAGTAGACTTACGCTTGTAGTAGCTTAGTTTTTCTTTTTCTTCAATGATGTATATAACTAGCTTATCTAATGGGTACGAAACAGACACCATCATATCATTATCATCAGTGATTACATGCGACATATTTAAGTGATACATACACTCTATTTGCATATTCATAGCTTTAATCTTGCTATTAATAATCTTTGG
Source organism: Mammaliicoccus fleurettii (assembly GCF_002018435.1). Lineage (NCBI taxonomy): Bacteria > Bacillati > Bacillota > Bacilli > Caryophanales > Staphylococcaceae > Mammaliicoccus > Mammaliicoccus fleurettii. Next base: position 60,005 of record NZ_MWJM01000005.1, read on the forward strand.
GTTAAACTTCATCAATAACTCATACTCTGTGAACTTGTTTTTTTCAAAGTCTGGTAACATTTAACCACTCCTTTATTTAATTCGAACTAGATAATAAATTAAAATAACTTTCTATTTTGTCCTCTATGTTGTTATTACTACTCATGCCATCAATTTTTTTATTGAGTAGTTCAATTTCTTTTTGTATCTTACTTCCTTTAACAGTTGTTTCGAATGATAATTTATTTAAACCTTTTAAAGCACCTAGATAAGCGTTACTAGATGAATAAGAAATACCGTACTGATCTATATGATTTTTAGCTTTATTTAAAAGCCATAAATACTGGTGAATTGCTTCTTCTCTCGTCCATATAGACTTATTAATAAAAATATTCATTAACTCATTAAACCTATCCATTATCTTAGGCTTATTAAAGAGTTGAGATGCTTTATTATCAATATAAACATCGTTTTTGTTTTTAACGTTATACCCTGCACTAATATAGGCTTGGCGTTGTGATTTACCAGAAACTAAATAATTAACAAATAGTTCTTCTTTTGAAGTTAGCTTAGTCAAAATAACACCTCATTCTATTATTCAAAACCTTTTTTAAACTGTCTGAAATGTAAGGTTTTGACAGGTTATTATATTAATAAAGCCAAACCAATTAAGGCTTGGCTGTTATAATTATTTTTTTCTAATATTGATTTCTTGTGCTAAATCTTCTATTGAAGGTATGTTTTCCAAATTACGTGTTTCTTCAAAATTCACGTCTTCTTTGACTGATTCCAATAGTGCTAATCTTTGTTCATCTTCTAACTCCATATTGTTTATAGTTTCTAAAGTTTTACTGAATTCCATTACTTTACTACCTCCAATTTTTTATTTTCGTTAAATCTTATAATGTTAGGACTAATTAAATCATTCTCTATATACAGAGCGATTATTCTTCCGTATTCTTTTCTAAACACATCATCTTTTTTCATGTTATAACGGTCTATCCATGAATCGAATCTATGCATGTCTTTTGCATATTCTTCATTCAATGAATTTATTTCATCTAACACAATATTAAATTGAGCAATTGCTTTGTCTAGTTTATTCATTGCCTTCGACTTTTCATCATCATATAAACTTGGTAATGTTTTTCTGTTTAGTAATAATTCTCTAAGTTTTTCCATTTTCAAACTTTCTAGTAATTCATTTTTTGTAGATAACCGTTTTAGTGATTTTGCCTTACTATCCTCTAATATTTCAATTTCATTAAAAAGAGTATCTGCTTGTTCCTCATTACCATTTTTAACAAAATCCTTATATTTAGTAGACAGTTCTACAATTTTATCCTTAATTCTTCTGATGTCATTTTCTAATAAATTTATTTCATCATTATGTTTGTTTAATTCTTTATTGTACTCATCAAATAAATAATTAGATTTCACCATTAATCATCCTTTTCATCTTTTATTTCAATTGATTGTAATGCTTCTAAACGCTTAATATTACCTTTTATTATGCTTTCGATAGTGTCTATTGCCTCATCTTTATCTTGCTTACTTGTGATGATATAGTAGCCTCTCTTGTCCCTTGTACGACAACTACCAATCGGATAATTAAACCTTAATACTAGATCACTAATAATACTTGCTAACCAGCGATAATTTGCTTGATTAATTTCAAGACGTAATTGTCTTAAGACTTTGTCTCTTGTAATATACTTATTAGGTGCGTTTGTTATCACATTGAAAACTTGTCGGTGTTCTGTGGGTAATTCACGCGCCTTTTCTTTTTCTAGAGTTTTTACCATCTACATACCTTCTTTCTGTTTTTTAATTTTTTTATTTCTTATCAAGTTCAACTTGAATCTTGATAACCATTCATATAAAGCCCTCCTTATTGTTTAAATGTGTAACCAGCAATTTTGTTGATTTGTTCAACTTCTTTAATAACATTCTGTTTATTATCATTAATCACTGTTGGTGCGATTACTTGCAGCGCTTTAATTACATCTTCTATCTCTCTTAACGTTAAATCTCTTGAGTTTAAGTAAATGTATTTATTTAAATTCAATCTACTTGGTGCACATTCATCTCTTATTGGTATTTTTTTAAGTGAAGCCAATTCTGATTTCAATACACCATCTTTCGTCTTAGTCATTTTTCGATACACATACAATTTATTTAAGATTTCTAAGGCGTGATTTATTGGTTTAGTCATTTTTATTTTCTCCTTTTTGTGTTTTGTAACCGAAATACTTAGATTTGCAACCGAACGGGTATTTTTCAGTTACACCTTTCAGACTTACTGCCACATAGGTTTTAAGGAATTAAGTAACTGGTAACCGAAATTTTGAAATACTTCTTATACTTTTACTCCTACTCTATTTAGTAAAGTTATTTATTTTAAAAGTATTTTTATAATTTAGAGTTCTACGGTTACAACCAACCTACAAACCCCATGATATCAAGCGTTCAAGTCTGCAACTGAATTTATTTATTTCGGTTACCTTCAGTTACTTTAGTTACCCTAGATAATTTTCATCTTTTCATTCTCATATGATTTATAATTTTTTCCTTTAGCTGGAAAGTCTAGATCTATTCGCATATTATTTAAATCACCTATTTGTTCACATAAAACTTCCCAATCATATTTGCCCTGCGCATCTATATTCCAGCTTTCATCAAGATAACTTTTGAATTGTCTGTGGAATTTTCTTTCTGAAAGTGGATAATAACCGTTACTGTTACAAAACTCTTTATAAAATCCATAAACAATATATTTCGGTATTTTTCTAACTCCCCATTCATCAAATACACTCAACTTAAAATCGTATACTGGATCGTTGTCTTGTTTATATAATTCCATCATGTCTTGTGATGCCTTTGGTATGATGAATCTATCAAATTCTAAATTGATTGCTTTATTTAATACATATTCAAGAACTCGTTTATCTTTCAAATATATTTCTTTGATATCTGGATTCTCTTTTAAACCGTTAAAGTCTGCTTTGAAGGGTACGATAAGAAGCCGTCTATTAGTACCGCCCGTTTTATCTTTGAATTTCGGCATGCCATTAGTAGATTGAATAACAGTACACCTAAATTCCGCACGATAAGGCTGCTTGTTTTTCACGTTAACAAGTACAGAATCACCCGTTACAACACTTTTAAAATTAGAAGAATCTCCAATGTTCACTCCGACTGGTACATCATCACCTATAACGGCAGTTTTGCCTTCCAAAACGCTTAATTTGAATTCTTGTTCGAATTCATTCACTTTTAGGCTTGCTATATTATTGAAACCTATTAGGTTTGAGAGTAAGTTTTGTATACTGCCCTTCCCATTATTCCCATCACCAACAAAGAAGATTGCTTTTTTCCTTGCGTAATTCCCATTTATTGCGTCATTGATAACCTGCCATAACAATGTGGCTATCTCTTTGTCATTACAAGCTATCTCGTTAATCCACTCATCTATATCCCAACCATCAATTATAGGTTTCTCGGCATTATGAACGTAGTTAGTTGAGATTTTGGTAGTAAATACATAATCTGGCGTAAAGGGCTCAAGTAACTTTGATTTTCTGTTATAAATACCGTTTTTAACTGGTATTAAATCTGGTTCATTTGTCTTGGCAGACACTTCAACCATATTACCTAAATGATAAATAACTTCTTCTGCTTTTCTCTCATTCAGTCTAGGTTCTAACCATGAAATAACTCGCTTTATTAATGTTCTATTCTGTGTGTATATACCTTTTTCATTTTGGTACATGGCCAACTTAGTGTTTTCTTCTAAATCAAATAATTTAAAAGTTAATAACTCATTCAAAATATACGCACATCTATTAGTACCTATAGTTGTAGGTTTACGTCCATTCTTACCATTATCTTCCCATGCTTTCTCTAACATTTCTCGTTCTTCTCTACCTCTTACTTTTAACAATCCCTTAATTGAAGATTCATCTTTTAATTGAATATCATACGCATAAGCCTTTTTATACTCTGGATCATAAACATTATTACAACCTTCTATTGCTTTGTTTATGCTAATTTGACCATACGTTTCATTGCCACGTAATGTATCCCACTTTGGACGTATTAGGACTGAACTTCTAAATATTCTATCCATTTGAGCAGCATTTTTTTGCGTATAGAAAGCTAGGGCATTTAAAAGTGATAAATCAGCTTCTGATTGCGATTCGAATAAGTCTTGCCAACCACCACGCATTAATTTGCTTAACTTATCGGCATCTTTGCTGCTGGCCATTAATTCCATAACTTCCACATCATCAAGATTAGAAGGTGTTACATCATCATTGATAGTGTCGTTAGTAATGACTTCACGTTTAAAATATCTTTCTACTAATGTATCTATATATGATTGATCGCTTGAAATTTCTCTTGTGATACCGTCATTAACGCCTGTAAACGTCATAAATCTTGAATGTGAGTATAATTCCAAATGTTCACTTTTATTTTTACGCTTAGCTTCATCAGATAAAGCACCTTTGAAATATGCATGTATGCCTGTCCCAGACGGTGATACTTCCCAGAATGTTTTGTGCATCACTTCTTTTGCGATATCTGTCAAAGGCTCGTACGTTTCACTGTCTATGTGGATATCGTCCAAATCTAAAACTATATAATCATCATTCTTAGTGAGTACAAAACCTACACCGTCATACTCATTAAGTTGTTTAGCTGCTTTATCAAAACTTGACCATGAACTAGGATTGACTGATGATGCTTTTAATCCGATTAATTGATATGGTATTTTGTCGTACCCTTTCTTATCGTTCAGTTCTGCTTTCCATAACACCCATTGTTCTAGGTGAGCCATTTCAGTTGGTACTTTCTCTATATTCACTTTTAGTATTTGTTCTTTTGTTGTTATTGCCATCTAGGACTTCACCTCGTTTTATGTTAAAATTCAAGTACATATATTTTTTAAAATATTTGATGCCATTACTCATTTACTTTGGTCGGTGTATGAGTTTTGGCTCTTTTTGTTTCTGATAATAGAATTAGTACCCAGCATGTAATACTGCTTAATAAACAGGCAAAATAAATCGCTTGGATAGTCGATAATCCTATGAGCATGAGGGTTATACCTAAAATGCTCATCAATACTATAAGACATAAGTATTTAGCCATTTTCAGCACCTTCTTCATTCAATTTATTCAATTCTGAATCAAGCTTTAAAATTAATTCGTCCATTTCCTTCTGATAAACTTCAAGTAATTTTTGCGATTGAGTCAATCTAATTCGCTGTTCATGGTATCCTATCCCATGTTTCATCATTTCATCTTTACTCTTTAAACGATCAGCTACAAAATGTTCATCAATTAACCATTGATTACTTTGTATTAAATCCTCAAATTTTTCCTGCAGAATATCCATATCATCTTTCAAATTTATAATTTCAAATAATTCACTGTTCATTTTCAAATACCTCCACATCAATATTTCCGACAATCATTTCTAACGCCCATTCTAATATTCCAATAATATGACCTTTACGGTTTGTAGTGTGTTTTGTTTCGCCATTTTGGTCTATAACACTGTAGTAATAAACTTCTTGTTTTTCTGATAACACATCTCTAAAAGTCATTGTCACATCATCTAATATTTTAAATTCTTCGCTTTCATAATCTAATTCACTTAAAACGTTGAATAAATCTTTCCTAAATAGATTAATTGCTTTTTCTAAATAAGTTGCTTCTGAAATTCCTTGTTCAGTAAGAATGTTATAACCAGCCGTTAAGCTGCTACTGTGATTTATAACCCTTTCCATATCTCCAGTTATCTTTGATAATTGCTTTCTTTGATTTGTTTTCATTTTCCTATTCCTCCATTTATAAATGTTTTTTATTTCTAGCTTTCAGATACTTACGAAACGCATCAATATCAACTACAGTTAGTGTTGCAGAAAGCGAAAAATACAAATCTTCTACACTCTCATTGTTTAGATCATATTGATTGAGTATGCGACTTACTGTACTTCTGCTAATTCCGAATAGTTCTCCTATTTGTTTAGGTGTTGCGTAAAGTGGCTTTGTAATAACTTTCACATCATCAGTAATAACATTGTCCCTAGTTGGTAAGTGTTGTAGTTTTGTTTTTGGCATTGTCTGAATCCTCCTTGTTCTTAATTGATAAAAGTAATTCTTCACGCTCAACAAGTATTTTTCCTTTAATTTTTATATGAGGAATAACATTTTGTTGAATCAATTTGTAAACTTGTCTTTCGCTCATTCTTAATAGTTCTGCAGTCTCTTTCACAGTTAAAAACATAGAATCCCTCCCACTCTTTTTAGGAATATTAGGTCTTTTATTTATTTCCTTTAATTCCTTGTCATAAATATAGACTGAAATTTTAGGAAAGTCAAGGAATTTCTTGTATTATTTTTATTCCTAATATATTATTGTAATTGAGGTGATTAAAATGAACGAAACTGAACAAAATAATATTAAGTTGGAAATCGGAAGATTTTTAAAAAGTATTAGGGTATCTAAAAATAAAACTGCAAAACAACTTGGCGACAAAACAGAATACTCTCAAAGTCATATAAGTGGTATTGAAAACGGAAAGAAAACTATGCCAAGCAAACAATTTATAGAAAGTTATTTGATGTATCTAAAGGATAATTACGAGGAATACAACTATTATGTTGATAAGATAAATAGTATTTCTAAAGGTGAGATACAATTAAATAAAATTGTAGAATTTGATTCGAAAAAATTTTATGACTCATTAAATGCAATGTCTTTACCTTACCAATTTAATTTTTATGATCATAACGATGAAAAACAGGTTTCTATTTTTCAAGTTCCAATTAATGATATACACTTTCATTTATCTGACATAAATAACTTGAAATTTTACAAATCCATTAAAGTGACTGAAAAAGATAAAAAAAATATTGAAGAATTACTTGACCTATACTTTAAAAATAAAGCAAATATAATCAGAGAAATTAGAAACGAATTCACACACAAAGATATAGGTGCAAATGAACTAGAAAAGTCATATTCTGAAATAGAAAATAAATTAAACAAGGAGTGATATAAATGTGGGTGCGTGAAATAAGGGATAAAGGCGGCAATGTTAAGTATAGATATATTGAGCGATATATAAATCCATTAACTAACAAATATAAAGAAGTATCAGTTATACGTAATAAGAACAATGTACGCAGTCAAAAAGATGCACAATTAGAACTAAATAGAATCATTGAACAACGTATTAATGACCTAACTCCCAGCACGCTTAAAACACTCACATTTCATAATGCGTGTGATGAATGGCTGGAACATTACACTAAACACTCTGGCTCTAAAGAAACGACTATAAAAGAGAAGAAAAGCAATATACGTACAGTTAAGAAGGCTATTGCATCAGATATACTTATAAAGAAAATAACTCACAAATACTTGCAAGAAGTTATAAACAACTGGTCTAAAAGTGAAACTATGGGACGTTCTCATATACAAGCACTAATGATTGCTATACGTTCAGTATTCAAATATATAGATAAGTATTACGGTAATTTAGATATTTCTTTATTAGATAGGGTGGATATACCTAAAAAGGCTATTACTAGAGATGAATTACAAGCTAAAAGAGAGAATTACCTAGAGGATAGCGAACTAAAAGAGTTATTAGAGTGTATGGATTACCTCATTAAGAATAAAAAACATGCTGGTCGCAAGCGTAACTATATGATGGTTAAATCTATAATAGATTTTCAAGCTAAAAACGGTATGCGTATAGGGGAACTCCTAGCCATACAACCAGTTAACATAGATTTCGATAATAAGACATTGCTAATAGATGGTACTATTGTGTGGAAGAAAGATAATGAAACGGGTGCATTTGGCGTAAAAGACACCACTAAAACAACTGCTAGTTATCGTACTATTGGTTTAACTACTCAAAGTCTTGATTTGTTAAAATCAATCATGCTAGACAACAAAAAAGAGAATCAATGGAATGAGCAATTTATTGATAGAGGATTTATATTTACTAATACTGCTGGTAGTCCAATAGATCTAAATAAGATTAACAATATCATTGCAGAAGCAGTAGAGATTAGTTCTATTAAGAAACGAGTTACCACTCATACGCTACGACACCATCACATATCAACGCTGGCGCAGTTAGGCATAAACTTAAAAGCTATTCAAGATAGAGTAGGACATAGTGATTATAAGACAACTCTAGCCATATACACGCATGTTACGGATAAAATGGCACAAGATATGATGAATAAATTAGAGGGGATAGGGAGTTAGACATGACAAATAAAATTAACAATAGCTTATACAGTGCCTTTAAAACTTTTGATACTTTAAAAAAATCAGGGAATAAAAGATTTACTTATATAGATAGTTGGCAAAGTAATCAAGCTTTTTGGTTTAAAAAAGAGCATGATAATAAAATTAGAAAAACATACCATAAATTTGATAGAGGTACTATAGTATTTGTAAATTTCGGTGTAAATATAGGAAGTGAAATATCAGGACACCATTTTGCTGTTGTATTAAATACAAACGATTATAAGACTAAACCGACAATAACAGTAGTTCCTTTAACTTCTAAAAACAAAGACTTTTATATACCTCTTGATTCTACAGTTATAACAAATACAACTATTCATTTAAAAATGATGCTTAAAGAATTAATGAAAAGAAGTGACATAAACCAAGAAAAAATACAAGAACTCGATGAATTAGTAAGTTCAAAAATTTTAAAATTCACTAAATTATCATATATTCAATTAAAAATATTTTACTTATTAAGAGATACAAGAGAATTCTCTAATAGTATTAAACAACTTGAAAAAATCATTAAAATTTATACCAAATATAAAGATAATAGTTTCGCTGATGTGGGAAATATTCAAACAATAAGTAAACTTAAAATAAGAATTATAAACGAGTATGATCCATCTGGAAAAATTAAAGTAACTAACGATAACCTAAAGGATATTGAAACAGAAATTCAAAAGTTATTTCTTTCTAATTGACTGTTAATATTTTTTATAGTAAGATTTTATTCACACAGAGATTTAATCTCATAAAACTATACACGGAAATTAAATTTTCCATAACGGGCAAATTATTGCCCGTTTTTTTATGTTTTTTCACACTCTGCGGATTTATTGCGGATTTATTATAAATTTAGACACAAAAATAACCCTCTAGCCTGATTGCTAGAGGGTTTTGCTATACGTTATATATTATTGTTCTTCTTTAACGTATGGTAATAAAGCCATGTGACGTGAACGTTTAATAGCTATAGTAAGCAAACGTTGGTATTTCGCTGAAGTACCAGTTACACGACGTGGTAAAATTTTACCTCTTTCTGAGATAAACTTTTTAAGTAAATCAGTATCTTTGTAGTCGATATGTGTAATACCGTTTGCTGTGAAATAACAAACTTTTTTACGACGACGACCACCTCTTCTTGGTCCACCTGCCATGATTGTGTTCCTCCCTTCTTTTTAAATTTTTTTATTTATATTCGTTTCAATCAACTATTAGAACGGCAAATCATCATCACTGATATCAATTGGTCCATTAGCATTTGCAAATGGGTTACTTGATTGTTGATTATTGTTTGACTGTTGATTTGAAGGTGCTTTTTGTCCTTGTTGTTGGTTACCACCAAAGTCTTGTCCATAATTTTGGAACTCGTTATTATTTTGGTTATATGATTGGTTATCATTACCAGATTGACGTTGATTTGCGCCTTTAGGTTCAAGGAATTGAACACTGTCACAAACAACTTCAGTTACATAAACACGACGACCTTCTTGGTTCTCGTAGCTACGAGATTGTAGACGACCTTCAACACCTGCAAGACTACCTTTAGATAAGTAATTGTTTACATTCTCTGCGGGACGTCTAAATACAACACAGTTGATAAAGTCAGCTTCTCTTTCACCTTGCTGATTCGTAAAAGTACGATTGATAGCTAAGGTAAAAGTAGCAACTTGAACGCCTGAGGGTGTTACTCTGTATTCCGGATCTTTAGTTAATCGACCGACTAATACAACACGATTAATCATTTAATCTCCCCCATATCTTAAAAGTTAAATTATTTTTCTTCTTCACGTACAACGATGTGACGAATGATATCATCAGTGATTTTCGCTAAACGATCGAATTCGCTGATTGATTCGTCATTTTCAGACTTAACTCTAACGATATTGTAGAAACCTTCAGTGAAGTCTTGGATTTCATAAGCTAAACGACGTTTACCCCAATCCTTTTCTTCGACGATTTCTGAACCGTTTGAAGCTAAGATTCCTTTAAAACGTTCAACGACAGCTTTTCTAGCTTCGTCTTCGATATTTGGACGTACTACGTACATTACTTCATATGTTCTCATCAATTTACACCTCCTTGTGGTCTATGCGGCCTAATAACTTAGTATTAAGCAAGGAATAATTTTCATTACTCACAATCAAGAATTATAGCATAGAGTATTACTTTTTACAATGTTTTTTAGTCAATACTGCAACTATTAAGTAGTGACTATATCATTTAAAATATAAATGGTTTTAACACGCCTTCTGAGTACATGCTTTTAGAGGGTCAGTAAAAGCAGAAATTCAATCAAATCGCACGAAGACTTCAGAGATATCGTGCGATTCAAGCAAAATCCAATCAAAACGCACGAAGACTTCAGAGATATCGTGCGATTCAAACGAAATCCAACCAAAACGCACGAAGACTTCAAAGTTATCGTGCGATTCAAGCGAAATTCAGTCATATCGCACGAAGACTACAAACTTATCGTGCGATTTTCCTACCTAACTAGTCCATACCTTCATATTCAACTAGCAAATACAACGCCAAAAGAGGCCGAGACACAATGTCCCAGCCTCTTTAAAATTCTATCTCTTACACATTAAATCTAAAGTGTACAACGTCTCCGTCTTTCATTAGATATTCTTTTCCTTCTAATCTTACTTTACCCGCTTCTTTTGCACCGTTCATACCGTTATTATTCAATAAATCATCATAGCTTACTGTTTCTGCTCTAATGAAGCCTCTTTCGAAGTCTGTATGGATGATTCCGGCACATTGTGGTGCTGTCATGCCTTCTATAAATGTCCATGCTCTTACTTCTTGTTCTCCTGCTGTAAAGTATGTTGCTAGTCCTAACAGGTTATATGATGCGCGGATTAATTTGTCTAATCCTGCTTCTTCTACGCCTAAATCTTCTAAAAACATTTCACGGTCTTCATCGTCTAATGTTGCTAATTCTTCTTCGATTTTAGCTGAAATAACGATTACTTCTGATCCTTCGTTATTTGCGTATTCTTCTATTTTTTGTACATATTCATTGTCTTCTGGACTTGCTACTTCATCTTCTGCTACGTTTGCTACGTATAACATTGGTTTTGATGTTAATAAGCTTAAATGTTTCACGATTGATTTTTCATCTGATGAGAATTCTAAGCTTCTTACTGGTTCATTGTTTTCTAATGTTTCTTTTATTTTTGCTAATACTTTTTCTTCTGCTACTGCATCTTTATCTTTCTGTTTAGCCATTTTTGCTACTCTATCATAGCGTTTTTCTACTGATTCTAAATCTGCTAACACTAATTCCATATTAATTACTTCAATATCATCTATTGGATCTACTTTACCAGATACATGTGTTACATTTTCGTCTTCGAATGCACGTACAACTTGGCAAATTGCATCTACTTCACGGATATGTGATAAGAATTTATTCCCTAATCCTTCACCTTTAGATGCGCCTTTTACGATACCTGCTATATCTGTAAATTCGAAAGCTGTTGGAACTGTCTTCTTAGGTTTAACTAATTTCGTTAATTCTTGTAAACGATGATCTGGTACTTCTACGATTCCTACGTTTGGATCGATTGTTGCGAATGGATAGTTCGCTGCTAATGCTCCTGCTTTAGTAATTGCGTTAAATAGTGTTGATTTACCTACGTTAGGTAATCCTACTATGCCAGCTGTTAATGCCATATGTTATTCACCTTGTCCTTTTTCGATTATTTTTTTGATTTTTTTATTAAATTCTTGTCTAGGTAGCATAATGCTACGAGAACATTCTTCACATTTAATTCTAACATCTGCACCAAGTCTTATGATTTTAAATTTATTATAACCACATGCATGCTGCTTCTTCATTTCAACGATATCATTTAAATTATACGATTTAATCATATTACAGCCTCCCGATTAGATGATTATTGAATGTTATTAGGATTATAAGAAACCATAGTTGGTATTGGTGCTTGAATACCTTCTTTATCAAAGAACGATTTGATTTCTCTTCTTAATATTCTTGCACCTGTCGCATGTTCGTTAGGTTCTGTTTCGCCTGCGATTTTTATCGTTGCTTCTCCTGCTGTAACATTTTCTACACCTAAAATTTCAGGGTCTTTTATGAAAATTTGATATTTTTCTTTTAGTGTAGGTAAAAATTTATATAATTTACTTTCTAATTCATCTAAGTCTTCTTTTATGGATACAGGTACTTCCACAATAGCCATACCATTATGAATTGAGAAGTTTACAATCTCATTCATTGTACCATTTGGAAGAATCGTTAAATCCCCTGCAAATGATAAAATTCTCGTAGATCTCATCCCTATTGATTGTACAGTACCTTCAGCAACAGTTGTACCCGTAGTATTAATTTTTACATAGTCTCCAACATCAAATTGATTCTCAAAAATAATAAAGAAACCAGTTATGACATCTTTAACTAAAGTTTGAGCACCAAAACCAATTGCTAAACCTGCAACTCCAGCACCTGCAATAATACTTTCAACTCTTATTCCTACATTGCTTAATATTGTCGTAGCAACAATGAACCACACAACATATGAAATAATGTTTTGTAGTAGGTTTACCATTGTTTTAGCACGCTTGTTAGACTTCCCTACCCTCTTAGTTCCGTATTTCGTAGTAAAGAATTTCTCGACTAATTTATGAAGTATCTTAATTATAATAAACGCTAATATAATATAAAATATCCCGATGAAAATTTGTTCTATCCATTTTTGCCAATTATCTGGATCCATAAAAGGATCGATTAGTTTATGAATGACGCTCATAATTTTATTCATTTTCACACCTCTTATTCTTCTAACAATAATTCCATAATTCTTTTGTATTCTGCTTCAGAATTAAATTCAAGTGAAATTTTACCTGCTTTTTTTGTCTTTGAAATATCAATGTTCGTTCCATATTTCTCTTTCAACTGATATTCATGTTTAACTAAAAAGCTTGGTTTATTATGTTTTGGTTGTTTTGGTTTCTCTTGACCGTTAGCATTCAAAAATTTTATATATTCTTCTAACGCTCTAACGCTCATATTTTCTTTAATCACTTTTTTAGCAACTTGATTGATTTGATGCTTTTTCTCTATTCCAAGCAAAGTTCTGCCATGTGCACTTGATAATTTTTCTTCGTTGATTAAACTTTTCACGCTTGGAGGTAGATTTAGTAATCTTAAGACATTAGCAATATAAGATCTTGATTTACCTAATCTATCTGCTACGTCTTGTTGCTTTAAATTTAGTTCTGCCATCATTGTGGCATAACTCTTTGCTTCTTCTAATGGTTTAAGATTCTCACGTTGAAGATTCTCAATTATAGCGAGTTCTAACATTTCTTCATCAGTTAGCACTTTAATAATTGCTGGTACTGTGTCTTTCTCAGCTAATTGACTTGCTCTGAATCTTCTTTCGCCAACCACAATGTCATATCCTTTAATTGTTTCTCTTACTACTATTGGTTGTAATACACCATGTTGTGAAATAGACTGCGTTAAATCTTTTAAAGCTTCTTCATCAAAATAATCTCTAGGTTGATATGGATTTCTTCTTAATTTGTCTAAAGGAATCTCAACAATTTTATCATGACTAAAGTTATAAGAAATCTTTTCAACAAGTTCGTGATTTCTTTCTTTCATTTCATCACCACGTTAAATATTCTAATTTGTTTCACGTAAAACATCCAAATTAGATTATAACAATTTTGAAGATGATATGCACAAAAGAATAATTGACCGATAAATTAAAATATTCAGAAAAGTTGTTGACAAAAAAATATGCCCATAGTATTGTGTAATATATCAACAACGAAATATTAATTAAAAGCACGATAAAAAGGAAAGTAAATCTTAAACTGCAATTATCAGAGAGTTCCCATTTGCTGAAAGGGAATATTGAAAGAAAGATTGAAAATGGCCTTGGAGTGGTGACATCGATATTGAGGTGTCAACGGGATCGCCCGTTATAGCGATACAGTATTAAAGTCTCTTTAGTGTTGATGGCGTACTGGAATTTGTTCATATTTTTACTGCCATTATATACTCTTTTACAAGAGACCACGTACTTATAGAGGTAGTGTCAGTAATGTCATTACGAACAAAGGTGGTACCGCGAGCTAAGCTTTCGTCCTTTACATCCGATTAATATCGGGTTTAAAGGACGGAAGCTTTTTTTATTTTTAAATACATTAGGGAGGAAGGCTATTATGAAATCTACTCAACTCGCTCAAATTTCATTAACTAAAGATCATACAGGTGCAACCACAAATCCTATATATCTTTCAACAGCCTATCAACATGAAAAATTAGGATGTTCAACTGGCTTCGATTATACGAGGACTAAGAATCCAACTCGCTCACAATTCGAAGAAGCATTTGCCAAATTAGAAGGTGGAAAATACGCATTTGCAACTTCTAGTGGTATGGCAAGTATTCAATTAATATGTAACTTATTTAAACCAAATGATGAAATTCTCGTTTCATATGATTTATATGGTGGCACATTTAGAATCTTTGAATTTTATGAAAAACAATACAACATTAAGTTTAAATACATCGATTTTTCAAATATTGAAGAGGTCAATGCATCTATCAATGAGCATACGAGAGCTTTCTTTATAGAACCCGTATCAAATCCATTAATGTTCACAGTGGAATTAGAACCATTGTATGCAATAGCGAAGTCTAAAAATATTTTAACAATTATTGATAATACATTCTTAACACCTTACTTTTCTACACCATTAAAAGATGGAGCTGACATTGTATTACATTCTGCTACAAAATACATAAGTGGTCATAATGATGTATTAGCAGGCATTGTAACCGTATCAGACGATTATTTAGGTGAACTACTTGCTCAATTCCACAATATGATTGGTGCAACACTATCACCTTTCGACAGTTATTTATTACTAAGAGGTTTAAAAACATTACACATACGACTTGATCGCGCTACCGAAAATGCCCAAAAATTAGCCGCTGCTTTTCAGTCAATTGAAAGCATTGATGAAGTACTTTATTCAGGGCAAACAGGCATGTTAAGCATTAGATTAAACAAAGCTTACAGTGTTGATCGTTTTTTACAAAATATTGATTTATGTATATTTGCCGAAAGTCTTGGTGGCACTGAAACATTCATCACTTTTCCATATACACAAACGCATGTAGACATGGCCGATGAAGAAAAAGATAAACGTGGTATCGACGAACATCTACTTCGTCTATCAATCGGAATTGAAGACTATGAAGATATTTACGCAGATATACTTCAAGCTCTAAAAAAATCAAAGAAAGAAGGGGTGTCATTATGAGTTATTCAAAAGAAACGTCATTAATATTAGACTCCACTAGAGGTAATGAACATTTATCAAGCAACCAACCATTATATTATTCATCAACATATCACCAACAAACATTAGGTGGTCATACTGAATTTGATTACGCAAGAAGTGGTAATCCTAACAGAAAGTTACTCGAAGAAAAGTTAGCCGATTTAGAAGGCGGTAATTATGGATTTGCATTCAGTTCTGGGATAGCTGCAGTAACGGCTGTATTCCTTACATTAGAACCTGGAGATCACGTTATACTTCCTGATGATGTATACGGAGGTACTTTCAGATTAACAGAACAAATACTAAAAAAATTCAAAATCGAATTTACAACTGTCGACCAAACAGACTTACAACAAGTAGAAGACGCTGTACAGGATAATACAAAGCTTATCTATGTAGAAACACCATCTAACCCGCTATTTAAAGTAACTGATATTGATGGTGTTGGACAAATTGCTCGTAGAAATGAAGCACTTTTAGCCGTAGATAATACATTCATGACACCATTAGGACAGTCTCCTTTGAAACTTGGAGCAGATATTGTCATTCATTCTGCAACGAAATTCTTAGGAGGTCATAGTGACCTGATTGCTGGCGCTGTTATCGTAAATGATCCCCAACTTAAAAATGATATTTACTTAATTCAAAATGGAACTGGCTCAGGATTAAGCGTCTATGATTCATGGACACTTGCTAAGCATTTAAAAACATTACCAATTAGATTTAAACAATCTGTTAGCAATACTGAACAAATTTATAGATATTTAATTGAAAATGAAGCAATTGAAACTGTTTACTATCCAATAACAAATGACACACATTTAAGACAAGCTAAAAATGGTGGTGCCGTATTAGGATTCAGACTTAAAGATGAATCAAAAGCACAAGCATTTGTTGACCATCTAAATATACCTTTAGTTTCTGTAAGTTTAGGTGGTGTTGAAACCATTCTTTCTCACCCAGCTACAATGAGTCACGCAGCTATACCTGAAAGCATTAGAGCTGAACGTGGTATTACAAACGGCTTATTTAGACTATCAGTAGGATTGGAAGATGTCAGAGAATTGATTACAGATATCGATTGGGCATTAAAGGAGGCTATATATGAATCTGAAAGAAGCATTGAAGAACCGCATTTTAGTGGCTGACGGTGCAATTGGAACAATCTTTTACTCAGAAGGATTAGACACTTGCCCAGAAAGTTATAACCTTACTCACCCTAAAAAAGTAGAACAAATACACCGCTCATATATAGAAGCAGGTGCTGATATCATTCAAACGAACACTTACGGTGCTAATTTCGAAAAGCTAAAAGACTTCAATTTAGAGCATCGCGTCAAAGAAATACATCGTGAAGCTGTTCAAATCGCTAAAAAAGCAAGCAATAAAGATACATTTATATTAGGTACTGTAGGTGGCTTTCGTAACATAAAAAAGAGTGACTTATCTATAGAGGCTATTCAGTATCATACAGAAATTCAAATTGAAACACTTGTAAATGAAGGTGTAGATGGCATTCTATTTGAAACTTACTATGATTTAGAAGAGCTGCTTACCGTCTTAAAAGATGCAAAAGCGAAATATGACATTCCGATTATTGCTCAACTTACAGCAAGTAATACTAATTATTTAAGAAATGGTACACCTATACCTGACGCATTAGAGGCATTACTAAGAGAAGGCGCAGATGTTGTTGGTTTAAACTGTCACCACGGACCTTATCATATGATAAAGACGTATAAACATATTGAAATTCCTAACAGTGCATATCTTTCTTGTTACCCTAATGCGAGCTTGCTGGATTTAGAAGACAATGACTTGAAATACAATAACAATTCGGAATACTTTTCTGACGCAGCTAAAGAACTTGTCAATCAAGGTGTCAGATTAATAGGTGGTTGCTGTGGTACAACACCAGAACATATTAAAAAAATCAAAAATGTCGTTAAAGATTTAAAGCCTATCAAGCAAAAAAATGTTATTCCAATAGAGACAAAACAGTATAAAAAGCAAAATAAAAATGAACCTAGCATTAAAGAACTTGTTCAACAAAGACCGACCGTTATTGTTGAACTTGATACACCAAAACATTTAGATACGAATAAATTTTTCGATGGTATACAAGCTCTAGAAGACGCAGGTGTTGAAGCTGTAACACTTGCTGACAACTCATTAGCAAGCGTTAGAATTTCTAACATAGCAGCAGCTAGCATTATAAAGCAACAATATAAAATTAGACCCCTCGTACACTTAGCATGTCGAGATAGAAATTTAATTGGTCTTCAGTCACATCTAATGGGACTTTCGTTACTAGGTATTAATGATATTTTAACTATTACAGGTGATCCATCAAAAGTTGGTAATTTCCCTGGTGCAACAAGTGTATTCGATGTAAATTCTAGTGGATTAGCTGAAATGATTACCCAATTTAATCAAGGTATTAACGCAGATGGAGACACATTAAGAAGTAATACTAACTTCTCTGTAGCAGGCGCTTTTAATCCAAATGTAAGACGTCTTGAACCAGCAGTTAAAAGATTAGAAAAAAAGATAGAGTCTGGAATGGAATACTTCATTACACAACCTATCTATGAACCTGAAAGAGTTAAAGAAATATATGAAGCAACAAAACATATAGATGCACCAATCTTTATTGGCATCATGCCAATTACAAACTATAATAACGCCCTATTTTTACACAATGAAGTTCCCGGTATTAAATTATCAGAAACTGTGCTCAACGCTTTTGAAAAAGTTAAAGACGATCGAGACGCAACTCGTAAGCTCAGTATTAACTTGAGCAAGCAATTGATTGATGCGATACACCAATATTTTAATGGTCTGTACATCGTTACACCATTTTTAAAATATGATTTATCCGTTGAATTAGCAAATTATTCAAAATCAAAAACTGAAACACAAACCAAGGAGGCAATATTATGACAATTAAAACAGCAAATTTAGGATTTCCAAGACTAGGTAAAAAAAGAGAATGGAAGAAAGCCATTGAAAGCTACTGGGCTAAGAAAATAGATAAAGCTGAATTAGATCAAACATTGCAAGGTCTACATAAAGAAATTTTAACAATTCAAAAAGAACATCATGTCGATCAAATTCCTGCTGGTGATTTCTCATTATATGACCATGTACTTGATACATCATTATTATTTAATATCATTCCAGAGCGTTTCCAAGGACGTCCTGTTGATGATGAATTATTATTTGATATTGCAAGAGGTAATAAAGAACACGTTGCAAGTGCACTTATCAAATGGTTTAACACAAACTATCACTATATCGTACCTGAATGGGATAACGTTACGCCTAAAGTAAATAACAATGTGTTACTAGAAAAATTCAACTTTTCTAAAGAAACGGGTGTAACATCTCATCCAGTAATCGTAGGACCTGTGACTTATGTTGCTTTATCAAAAGGCGGAGACCAAAGTTTTGAGGAAAAAGTTAGAACACTGTTACCATTATATAAAGAAGTATTCGAAAGTTTAACTGAAGCTGGTGCAGAATATATCCAAGTAGATGAACCAATTTTAGTAACTGACGAAGCTAAAGAACTTCAAGATATTACTAAAGAAGCATATGAATTCTTTAATAAAGAAGTTCCATCTACAAACTTAGTATTACAAACATACTTCGAACGTGTTGATTTAAACTTTGTAGGACAATTGCCTGTCTATGGTCTTGGTTTAGATTTCGTCCATGATAATGGATTTAACTTACAACAAATTAAAGATGGTTTATTCCCTAAAGAAAAGGCACTATTTGCTGGTATTGTTGATGGTAGAAATGTTTGGGCAACTAACATTGAAGCTAAAAAAGAACTAATCGCCTCTTTACAACCATATACAAATGAATTAGTTATTCAGCCTTCTTCTTCATTATTACATGTACCAATTACTTTAGAAGAAGAAACATTAGATGATTCAGTTCGAGAAGGTTTAAGCTTTGCCACTGAGAAATTAGATGAACTATATGCTTTAAAACAATTATTTAATGAAAATGATGACACTTTATACAATGAATTAAAAACTCAATTTGAACGATTTGAAAGTCAATCATTCAAACAACTTGAATACGATTATGATTCCGTGAAATCAGAACGTAAAACGCCATTTAAAGAGAGAAAAGTTTTACAAGATGAAGTATTAAACTTACCTGATTTACCAACAACGACGATAGGTTCATTCCCTCAATCAAGAGAAGTAAGAAAATATCGTGCAGATTGGAAAAACAATAGAATTTCAGACGAAAAATATGAAGAATTTGTACAAAATGAAATTAAGCGTTGGATTGATATTCAAGAAGATATTGGTTTAGATGTATTAGTACATGGTGAATTCGAACGTAATGACATGGTAGAATTCTTCGGTGAAAAATTAAATGGATTCTTAGTAACTAAGTTCGGTTGGGTTCAATCATACGGTTCTCGTGCTGTTAAACCACCAATCATCTATGGTGATGTTAAATGGACAGCTCCACTAACAGTTAAAGAAACACTATATGCTCAAAGCTTAACTGACAAACCTGTTAAAGGTATGCTTACAGGTCCAGTTACAATCTTAAACTGGTCATTCGAACGTGTTGATATTCCTCGTAGCGAAGTTCAAGATCAAATCGCTTTAGCTATAAACGAAGAAGTATTAGCACTTGAAGAATCAGGCATTAAAGTGATTCAAGTAGACGAACCAGCATTGCGTGAAGGCTTACCTTTACGTTCAGAATATCATGAAGATTACTTAGATAAAGCTGTTCGTTCATTCAGATTATCAACATCTTCAGTCCAAGATTCAACACAAATTCATACGCATATGTGTTACTCTCAATTTGGACAAATCATCCATGCTATCAAATCACTTGATGCCGATGTTATTTCAATTGAAACATCAAGAAGCCATGGCGATTTAATCCAAGACTTTGAAGATATCACATACGATTTAGGAATTGGTTTAGGCGTATATGACATTCATAGTCCGCGTATACCTACAGAAGAAGAAATTACTGTAGCAATCGATAGAGCACTTAAAGAAATTGACCGTTCTCTATTCTGGGTAAACCCTGACTGCGGATTGAAAACAAGACAAGAAGATGAAGTTAAACAAGCTTTAACTGTACTAGTAAAATCAGTAGAAAAATTACGTAAAGATAGCACAGTAAAACAACCAAATTAAACGAACTACCAACACACGGTTCAGTTATATTAGCCATTAGTTCCAAATCTAATAACACTGCCATATAATATTTTTGAGCGAGTACTATATGGCAGACTTCCTTCCCTATATTAAATATATAAAATAAGAACCTTTCGGTGGAGACCGAAAGGTTCTTATTATGATGTTTAGTATTTTGAAACTGTTGCAGATCCAATTTGATGATCGATTTCAATCGCATTTTCACTGTTTTTACGATATAAATAATAGAAATACATACTCCATAAAATTGTAAGACCTACTGATAACCAGTAGCTTAGAGATAAATCCATTCCAAAACCAATCGGCTGACTTAAAATATAAGTGAATATATTCCATGTCATAAACAATGCAGGAATCAATGCTACATAGAAATTCTTTTTAGATAACAATAGATACATTGCACCGATCCACAGCGCTATTGTAGCTGTAGTTTGGTTTGCCCAAGAGAAGTATCTCCATAAGATTGTAAAGTCCACTGTTGTTAAAATGAAACTAATAATAAACATTGGTATTGCTATTGCAAATCGTTTCCACATTTTCTTTTGACCAAATTTAAAGTAATCTGCAAGAATCATTCTAGCACTTCTAAATGACGTATCACCACTCGTAATTGGTAATACAATAACACCAAGAATTGCTAATGTACCAAACACTGAGCCTAATAACATTGTAGATGCTTCACTAACTACAAGAGCCGCTTCACCTTTAGCTAATACTTCTTGAAGTCCGCCATAACCACCGAATAAACTCATTGCCGCTGCAGCCCAAACCATAGCGATAATACCTTCAGCAATCATCATGCCATAAAATATTTTACGGCCATTCTTTTCATTATTTGTCGTTCTAGAAATAATTGGCGATTGCGTCGCATGGAAACCAGATAAAGCACCACACGTGATAGTAAAGAATAATAATGGGAATATCGGTGCAGAATCAGGATGCATATTCTTTAAAGTTAATTCTGGAATCTCTGCTCCTGTCATCAATAACCTCACGAAAATACCTACTGCTGAAATCATGAGAATTAAACCAAATATCGGATATACCTTACCAATAATTTTATCAATCGGTAAAATTGTAGATAAGAAATAATATAAGAAAATAACAAAGATAATAATACCTAAAGCAATTTTTCCATCCATTAGTGAATGTAGAAGTAATGCTGGACTAGTAACAAACACAGTACCAGTCAATAAAAGTAGTAATAACGTAAACACATTAACCAAATGTTTCATCACATTACCTAAGAATTTACCAGCTAATTCAGGTAAGTGAGCCCCTTTGTTACGAATTGAAATCATACCCGTTAAATAATCGTGAACAGCACCAGCAAATATAGAACCTAATACAATCCATAAAAAAGCAACCGGACCATATAAAGCACCCATAATTGGACCAAAAATAGGTCCAACACCAGCGATATTCAACAATTGAATCAATGAATTCTTATTCGTCGTCATTGGAACATAATCAATATTATCCCTTTGATCATGAGCCGGTGTCGGACGTTCATCCTTAACACCAAACATCTTTTCGATATACTTACCATATGTAAAATAACCTACAATCAATAATACTATTGAAACTAAAAATGTAATCATTGAAATCCCCCTTTGTAAGTGCAAGCGTTTACATAATTATAAATGAGTTTTTTAGGAAATACAATGCTACATGTGTAAAGGTTTCGTACTTGTAAATAAATATAAAAACAAGATTTATTTTTAAAATTCTCCTTTTTTAATCTTTTTTATTACTTTTATTATTAAAACAACAAAAGAAGATAATAGAAACGATTGAATAAACATGCCAAAATATGTTGTTATTTTAATATTTTTACTAAATTCAAATACTGATGTACTTGATTGAATGGTATTATTTTCAATAATTTGCATTGGTGTTATCGTTATTAATATATATTCCAAAATTGCATATATGATTGAACCTATTAACATATATAACCAAAGTAATTTTTTCCCATATGCCACTCTACCTATTAATATCGCTAGTAACAAAGAAGGCATTATTTCTATGAAAATCATGTGTTGAAAAATATTAAAATCACTCATAAATATTATGCTTAAGACTAATTCAGATACAAAGATAAATATAATTATAGAATTTATTTTCATTATTTTAGACCTTCGACTATATTTTTATTTGCAGCAACCATAGCAGGAATAATACTAAATAGTACGCCAAAAATGGCTGTAGCTAAAAATGTTATGATAATTTGTAAAATGGTTAAACTAGCTACAAAACCTAGCACATTCATTATAAAGATAAATATAAGTGATAGAACTATGCCTATTACACCACCTATAGTAGAAAGCAAAGTACCTTCTATAATATATGATAATTGAATATCGCTCTTTTTAGCTCCTAGAGAGCGCCGAATTGCTATTTCTTTAGACCGTTCACTAATGGATGAAAGCATTGCATTCATTACTCCAAATCCTGCCACAAATATTGAAATACTTGAAAGCATTGCAATGAAGTTCAACATTGTTTCTGA
The DNA here is from genome assembly GCF_002018435.1 of Mammaliicoccus fleurettii. NCBI lineage: Bacteria > Bacillati > Bacillota > Bacilli > Caryophanales > Staphylococcaceae > Mammaliicoccus > Mammaliicoccus fleurettii. Next base: position 83,367 of record NZ_MWJM01000005.1, read on the forward strand.
CTGTGCTTTTGTTTCTTCATAAACACCTTTATTGTCTGTATATGTATAACTTCCCTTTTTCTTATATGTTCCATACCTATCTAGAAAAGCTAATGCTTTATTTATATCTGTTTGATTCTGTGTAAATATAATCATTTCATCATAATATATTTTGTTTTGCATAATATCTTTCTTCGTTTGTTCCGAAACAATTAACGAAGGTACTATTTCATTTATAGTTGATGCTTTATAAATTGTACTTATTTTGTAGTTTTTATTTTTAATTTTTATATTGTTATTAATAAATTTTTCTATATTATTTTGGCGTGTTAGATTTATTAACGCCTTATCACTTATTGCTACTTCATTTGATTTATCATTTAATATTCCTAGCTTCTTTCCTTTTACAACCTCTGGAAAATTCACTTCATTTTTCTTTAAATCTTCTAATGTTCTGTAGCTAAGAATTTGTTTAGTATCATTCAAAAATACATTCACATTTATTCCGTAAGAACTCGATACTAGTTGGGCTTTATTCTTAATTAACTTTTCTATTGAATTTTTGTCATCTTCAGTAAATCCTGTCGCTTCTATTAGGTTTTCTCCTACAAAATTAAGTGTAGTTTGATTTTGATCTATATGAAGATTGTCTGATAAAGACTGATTTGTAAATTCGCTACTTGCTTGTACAAATAGAACAACAAAACTAGCAATTGCTATAGCTATAGCTGTTAAAATGCTTTGTCGCTTGTTCCTTAATAGCAATTTGAATACATCTTTATACAAGTTAATTGTTTTCATCGCACACCTCTTGCTCTGAATAAAGTAACCCATCTTTCATAACGTATTTCTTATTTGATAATTGAGCTACTGTCGGGTCGTGTGTCACTAATATAATGGTCATACCTTCTTGATGAATATCCCTCAAGATATTTAATATTAAATTACGATTCTTTTCATCAAGAGACCCCGTAGGCTCATCAGCGATAATGATGTTAGGCTTATTTGCTAAAGCCCTAATTATCGCAACTCTTTGCTTTTGTCCACCAGATAAGTTACAAGCATATTCGTTTATTTGTTGCTCTAAGTTTAGCTTTTTGATCAAATATTGAATGTACTCTTTATTAATTTTTTGATCAGAATATAAAAATGGTAAGTAAATATTTTCTAACATTGTATATTCATCTATTAAATTAAAATTTTGAAAGATAAAACCAATTTTCTGATTTCTTAATTTAGATTGTTGCAGATCACTTGTTTTATCGATTGCTTTTTCTTCTAATAAATATTCTCCAGAATAGTCTGCATCTAACAAACCTATAATATTTAATAAAGTAGACTTACCTGAACCTGATTTTCCAACTATTGAAACAAAGTCACCTTTATAAACATCTAATGAAATACCTTTCAAAATATTTAAGGTTTTTTTACCTACAATATAATTTTTTGTTATGTGATTTAACTTTATTACGCGCTTCAAATTAGACCCCTCATCACAAATCAATATATTAACCTTTTTATATTTGACAATATTTTACTTCTATAAAAAACATTTTGTCAAGTTTTATTTTATAAAAATAATGTTATATATAATTTAATATTATTTTTTAAATGTTAGGTTCCTCAAATACTGTAAACAAATATTGTGATTTATTGTCACACAAATTACTTTTAAAATAAAAAAGAGGTTGAGACAATTAATTTGTCTCAACCTCTTATCATTGTATTGGCAGTAGATGACTGGATTGAAAGTGCGCTTATATCAAGCTTCTTCAATTCTAGTCATCCTTGCCGGGGTGGGACAACGAAATCTTTTTTTAAAATTAGATTTCTGTCCCACTCCCTCTTTCATTATTTTCTTTTATACACTTTAATCGTAATTTCGTAGAAGTCTTTATGTTCTTCATCGATTCGTTTTACTTTAATACCTTCTTTTTCAACATTTTTAATGCTTTGTCCGAGTGTATCAAGTGCTTCTGTAATATCTTGTTCGAATTGAAATTGTTTAGCTTTTACTTTTTCAGATCCTCGTATTTTTTTAACACGATCTTCTGTTTGTTTTACGTTTAAATTTTGTGATTGAATTGCTGTTAAGACATCTTGTTGACCATCGTCATCTAAACCTAACATTGCTCTTGCATGTCTTTCAGTTATTTCACCTTTTTGTAATGAAATTATGATTGGTTCTGATAATTTAAGCAATCTTAATTTATTCGCTATGAATGATTGACTTTTTCCCATGCTTGCGGCTAAATCTTGTTGTGTTATACCTTCTAGATCAAGCAATTTTTTATATGCTTCCGCTTCTTCAATAGCTGATAAATTTTCTCGTTGAATATTTTCAATTAATGCAACTGCTGCTGTTTCTTTATCGTTTAACGGTTTAATGATTACTTCAGTCTCAGGTAAATCGTTATGTTTTATTGCACGAAATCTTCGCTCTCCAGCAATGATTTCATACATACCTTCTTCAATTGGACGAACTACAATAGGCTGTAATAATCCATGTTCTCTTATAGATTGTGCCAATTCTTTAATTTTTGATTCATCAAATACTTTTCTCGGTTGGTAACGGTTTGGCACAATTCTTTCTGTTGAAATTATCGCTACATTACCTTCAGCTCTAGCTTCTTCTATATGTTCTAATTCTTTGTCTTTAAGTCCAAATAATTTAGAAAAAGGCTTTTTCATCTCAATATACCTACTTTCGTTCATACATATTTCCCAGGAATTATTTTGTTATAGGTTCTTTGTTTGGTGTTCCTGGTTTTCTTGGATATTTCTTAGGTGTTTGTCTTAATTTATCTATCGTAATAATTTGTCTCATACTTTCTTCTAAAGGTAAAGTGAAGTCATATACTTCATTCACTTGACCACCTAGGACAGAAATAGCAAATTGTGCATCTTCTAACTCTTCATTGCCTTGTGCACCTTTTAGAGCTACAAATTGGCCACCTTTTTTAACTAAAGGTATGCAAAGTTCACTTAGTACTGATAATCTTGCGACTGCACGAGCTGTTACAAGATCAAAACTTTCACGATAACTACTTTTTCCAAATGTTTCAGCTCTATCATGAACAAAGTTTACTTTGTCTAAGTCCAAGGCAGCTGCTAATTCATTTAAAAATTTAATTCGTTTATTTAATGAATCTACTATTGTAATTTGCAAATGCGGATAAATTATTTTTAATGGAATGCTTGGAAATCCTGCTCCTGCACCTACATCACATACAGACTCAATTTTATTGAAATCTATATAAAAGCTAGGTGAAACAGAATCAAAAAAGTGCTTCAAATAGACTTCTTCTTTTTCAGTCACTGCTGTTAAATTAATTTTTTCATTCCACTCTACTAGCGTTTCAAAATAAATTTCAAATTGCTTTAATTGTTTATCTGTAATTTCTATACCTGATTCTTTTAATGAATTAATAAATGTTTGTTCGTTCATCTATTTCACCTTCTGAATTTTACCTTGTTCAATATAAACAAGCAATATTGAAATGTCTGCAGGATTAACACCTGAAATGCGTGAAGCTTGTGCAATATCTAATGGGTTTACTTCTTTAAGTTTTTGACGTGCTTCAGTAGCTAAACTGTTAATTGCATCATAATCTATATTTTCAGGTATTTTTTTATCTTCCATACGTTTCATTTTTTCAACTTGTGCTAATGATTTTTGGATGTAACCTTCGTATTTAGTTTGAATTTCAACTTGTTCTTGAACATCTGCACTAACTGGAGATTCTTCTTCTAAGATTTCCATAATAGCATCATAGTCCATTTCTGGTCTACGTAATAAATCTAATGCTAAAATACCATCTTTAAGTGCTGCGCCTCCACGACTTTCAATAACACTTTGTGTGTGTTCATTCGGTTTAATACGAATACCTTTTAATCTGTCTTGTTCTCCGCTGATCGCATCACGTTTTTGGTTAAATTTAGCATAACGTTCTTCAGAAATCATGCCTAATTCATAACCAATATCCGTTAGTCTTAAATCTGCATTGTCATGTCTTAATAATAGACGGTGTTCAGCACGTGAAGTTAATAAACGATAAGGCTCATTTGTACCTTTCGTCACTAAATCATCAATTAATACACCAATATATGCATCTGAACGACGTAAAACAACATCCTCTTTACCTTGTACTTTACCTGCAGCATTAATACCAGCCATTAATCCTTGACCAGCCGCTTCTTCATAACCTGAAGTACCATTAATTTGGCCTGCAGTGAATAAATTAGTTACAAGTTTCGTTTCTAATGTTGGCCATAATTGAGTTGGAACAATTGCATCATATTCAATTGCGTATCCTGCACGCATCATATCTGCTTTTTCAAGACCTGGGATTGTCTCTAACATTTTACGTTGAACGTCTTCCGGTAAGCTTGTAGATAAGCCTTGTACATAAACTTCTTGAGTTTGGCGTCCTTCTGGTTCTAAGAACAATTGATGTCTTGGTTTATCGTTAAATCTTACGAATTTGTCTTCAATTGAAGGACAATATCTTGGACCAGTTCCTTTAATCATACCTGAGTACATTGCAGATAAATGTAAATTATCATCAATAACTTTATGTGTATGTTCATTAGTATAAGTTAACCAACAAGGTAATTGATCTAAAATATATTCTGTCGTTTCATAACTAAATGCTCGTCCGACATCATCACCTGGTTGAATTTCAGTCTTGCTGTAATCTATAGTATTTCCATTTACACGTGGTGGTGTTCCAGTTTTGAAACGAACTATTTCAAAGCCTAATTCTTTCAAATGATCAGCTAATTTTAGTGATGGCATTTGATGATTTGGACCACTTGAATATTTTAAATTTCCTAAAATGATTTCGCCACGTAAGAACGTACCTGTAGTTAATACAACTGCATCAGCTTCATAAGTTGATCCAATAACCATTTCTACGCCTTTAATTTTATTATCTTCTATAATTAAACGTTCTACCATACCTTGCATAATATCAAGGTTAGGTTCGTCTTCTATCACACGTTTCATTTCTTGTTGATATAACACTTTATCAGCTTGTGCACGCAATGCTCTAACAGCTGGACCTTTACCAGTGTTTAACATACGCATTTGAATATGTGTTCTATCAATTGTCTTAGCCATTTGACCACCAAGTGCATCGATTTCTCTCACTACTATACCTTTAGCTGGTCCACCTACTGATGGGTTACATGGCATAAATGCTACACTATCTAAATTGATTGTAAGCATAAGTGTTTTTGCGCCACGTCTAGCTGAAGCTAATCCTGCTTCTACCCCAGCATGCCCTGCTCCGACAACAATAACGTCATATTTTTGTGTCAAAATTTTTCCTCCTTTTTATTTTCCTAAACAGAATTGACTAAATAGTTGATCGATTAGCGAATCACTCGCCTCTTCACCTATTACTTCTCCTAGCAATTCCCAAGTTTTAATTAAATCAATTTGTACGATATCTATAGGTACGCCGTCTTCAGCTGACTGAATTGCATCATTAATTGAATTTTTTGCATCTTTTAAAAGTGCAATGTGCCTAGAATTAGAAACATATGTCATATCTTGAGACTGAACTTGTCCACCAAAGAATAGTTCTGAAATTTTTTGTTCAAGTTCTTCTATTCCTTGTTGTTCTATCATCGACGTTTGTACTAATGGATGGTCACCTATCATGTCTTTTAATTGATCCATGTCTAAGTTTTGTTCTAAGTCCATTTTATTTATTATAACAATAACATCTTCATCTTTAATGACATCAAATAATTGATAATCATTTTCTGTTAATGCCTCATTGTAATTAAGTACAAATAAAATTAAATCTGCTTCTGATAATGCTTTTCTAGATCTTTCGACACCGATTTTTTCTACTATATCTTCAGTTTCACGAATACCAGCTGTGTCTACAAGTCTTAGCGGTACACCACGAACATTAACATATTCTTCTAATACATCACGTGTAGTTCCTGCAACTTCAGTCACGATAGCTTTATTATCTTGAATTAAGTTATTAAGCATCGAACTTTTACCTACATTAGGCTTCCCTACTATTACTGTAGATAGACCTTCACGCATGATTTTTCCTTGTTGGCCAGTTCTTAATAATTGATCAATTTCATTCTCAATATACCTAGATTCCTTTAAAAGGAATTGCGCAGTTGCTTCTTCGACATCATCATACTCTGGATAGTCTATATTTACTTCCACTTGTGCAAGGATTTCTAAAATAGATTGTCTTAGACCTTTAATTAGATTACTTAGACGCCCTTCCATCTGCCCTAAGGCTACCTTCGATGCGCGTTCCGTCTTAGATCTTATGAAATCCATGACCGCTTCTGCTTGTGATAAATCAATACGTCCGTGTAAAAATGCTCTCTTTGTGAATTCACCTGGTTCAGCCATTCTTGCACCATTTGATAAAGTTAATTCGAGTACACGATTAACAGTTACAAGACCACCATGACAGTTAATTTCAACGATATCTTCTCTTGTAAAAGTCTTAGGTGCTTTCATTACGGCTACCATTACTTCTTCAACAACTTCTTCTGAATCAGGATCAATAATATGACCATAATTTATTGTATGCGATGCTACTTCATTGAGTTGTTTCTTTCCTTTATAAATACGATCAGCAATATTTAAGGCATCCGGGCCACTTAATCGCACTATTGCTATTGCACCTTCACCCATAGGCGTTGAGATACTTGTAATTGTATCTAATTCCATGTTTTTCTCCTCCACCATTAGTAACTATTCTATTGATTGTAAATGGTTTTGTTCTATTTTTCGAATATATTGTTCGAAAAAATGCGGAGCGAGATCACTCACTCCGACTATTATCATTTATTCTTAATGACTAAATATCGATGTGGTTCTCTTCCTTCAGAGTACGTTTCGATATTTTCAATCTTACTAACTGCTTGATGCATTATTTTTCGTTCGAAATTTGGCATCGGCTCTAATTTAACGGGTTTCTTTGTCTGGATAGCCTTTTTAGCCATATTAATTGCCAACTGTTCTAAAGTTTCTTTACGCTTTTCTCTATAAGATTCTATATCTAATATAAGCGTATAATAACCTTTCACAAATTGATGCATATAATTTTGTCCTACAATTTGAAGCGCATTTAAAATTTGTCCACGCTTACCTATTATATAAGCAGCATTATTTGAAGTCATATTAATATAAATTGTATGAGATTTAACTTCATACGAACCATCTACATCAATATTCATTTCTCTTACTATTTTAAGTACATATTCTAATGTATCTTGTGCTACTTCATTTAATGAATCTTTTTTCTGATTACTGTGTTCATGTATATCTTCTTCTGACTGAATATCATTTTGAACATCATCTTTACGCTCTTGAACCGTTTCTTCTTGCTGAGTATGAACATTATTTGATGATTCATCAACCTCTTCAAGTTGTTGATGACGATTTTTTAATGCTTCAATTGATTCAAACTGTTTAAGTTCTGGATCAATTACAGTTAATTCAATTTGTGCATCCTGTTTCATAAATCCAAAAATACCTTTTTTACCTTCTTTAATAACATCAATTCTTACTTGTTGTTCTTGAACATCCAAATCTTCTAAACCTTGTTGTAGTGCTTGTTCTACTGATTGTCCTTCATAGCGTGATTTAAGCATCCTGCAACCTCCTAGTAATATTTCAATACTTAAGGAATACGTTTATTAAAAACTTTAGCAATCTTCAATACATGCTCTAAACTCTTCTGTGTTTCAAGTACATCTAAATCAACAGCTTGGTTTCGAGCGATAACAATGATGTCTTTAGGAATAATATTTTCTTTATGATTCTTAAAACATTCTCTAATAGACCTTTTTATTCTATTTCTAGTAACAGCATTTCCTAATTTCTTTGAAACACTTATGCCTAATCTGAAATGTTCATTATCATTTTCTGCTGTATAAATAACAAACTGTCTATTAGCAACTGACTTACCTTTTTTATAAATTCTTTGAAAATCATTATTTCTCTTAATACGATAAGCCTTTTCCACAAACATCCACTCCACAATACATCACTTAATTATTGTTCATTATACAAAACAATTACATCAATTAAAACAAAAAAAAGACCACTGCTCTTCAGTGATCTTAAGCTGATAATACTTTTCTACCTTTACGACGACGGCGAGCTAATACTTTACGACCGTTTTTAGAACTCATGCGTGCACGGAAACCGTGTACTTTACTGTGTTTACGCTTATTTGGTTGATACGTACGTTTTACCATTTAAGAGCACCTCCATTATTTATTCGTTAGTATCTAATTTATAGTTAGATAATTGTTTGTATGATATTCATTTATATATATCAGATCAGAAGATTAGTTTCAAAATTATTTATACCATACATGTGATTTGTCACAATTTCAATAACTACTAAACTATAACAAAACAGTTTTTAAAAATCAAGAAGAAATTTATCGTAATCAAAAAATCGAGTTATCCACTTATTCACAATGCATCACAAACATTTTGTGGATAATCATATAACTATTTTTTCTTATTCACAGCATAATATTATCTTTCTGCACATATTCACATGTATTTGACAACTTGTTTTGTTTAAAAGTATAATTGTGTGGATAAGTTATACAAAGTATTGATACTACTATGATTACTACATGAAAATATTAGTGTAAAGATTGTGGACAAGAGAATTATAAAGTTGAGTTATCCACCGTTTGTGTGTAAGTTGTGGATAATTATTCACACCTTGTGGTTTTCTTTATCAACAGTCTTATTTTATGTGTATAACTCAATAAATTTAAATTAGAAAGAGGACTTTTATGAATTCAAAAGAAGAAATCTGGGAGCAAGTGTTATCCATTGCTGAAGATCAAATCGCTTCTGCTGGTTATAATACTTGGTTCAAAGGCACTTACTTACATCAAATAGATAGTAATCGTGCAATAATCGTTGCACAAAGTCCTTTTGTTGCTGAGTGGTTAACCAATAAATATCATGAACATGTCATTAATTTCATCTATGATGTCATTGGCGACAAAGTTCAAGTTAAATTTATTTCAGAAGAAGATTTGCAAAGTGAAGATTTCGCTGTGCAACCGAAAAAATCAAAAGAAATCGAAGAGCATGAAGAAGTAATAAACAGCCAACTTAATAGTAACAACACGTTTGATACATTTGTTATTGGACCTGGTAACCAGTTTCCACACGCTGCTTCATTAGCTGTTGCTGAAGAACCAGCCAATGCTTATAATCCACTGTTTATATATGGTGGTGTTGGTTTAGGTAAGACACATTTAATGCATGCGATTGGTCACTACGTACTTGAACAGAATCCAAATGCAAATGTACTATATACATCTAGTGAAAAATTCACAAATGAATTTATTAAGTCTATTAGAAAAAATGATACTGAAAGCTTTAGAGACAAGTATCGTAATATAGATGTTCTACTAATAGACGATATTCAATTCATTCAAAAGAAAGAACAAACTCAAGAAGAATTTTTCCACACATTTAATGATTTACACCAAAATAAAAAGCAAATTGTTATCTCAAGTGATCGTCCACCTAAAGAAATTCCTACTTTAGAAGATCGTTTAAGAACACGCTTTGAATGGGGTTTAATTGTAGATATTACACCGCCTGATTTTGAAACACGAATGGCTATTCTACAAAAGAAAATTGAAGAAGAAAACTTAGATTTACCGGTAGAAGCTCTGACTTATATCGCAAATTCAATTCAATCTAATATTCGTGAATTAGAAGGTGCTTTAACAAGAGTGTTAGCCTATTCTAAGCTTAGAAATAAACCAATTAATACTGATTTAGTAGCAGAAGCACTTAAAGATATTATTTCTACACCTAGATCAACCAAAATTACTATTCAAGACATTCAGCAAATAGTTGGTAAAATGTATAATATCCGTATAGAAGACTTTGCTGCCAAAAAACGTACAAAATCTATTGCATATCCTAGACAAATTGCGATGTATCTTTCTCGCGAACTTACAGATTTCTCATTACCAAAAATTGGTGAAGAGTTTGGTGGTCGAGATCATACAACAGTAATTCATGCACATGAAAAGATTAAAAAAGATTTAGTAAACAATCCAGAACTCAAATCTGATTTAGAACAACTAGAAAAACAAATCCGTGGATAATGTGGATAAGTTGTGCACAGCCATACACAGTTTATTAACATGTGAATAACTTTTGTATCACCTTTTTAAACCACTTATCCACCAATCCACAGCCCCTATGACTATTACTATGATTTTAAAAGATATATAATTAAATATATAACGACTGGAAGGAGTTTTATAAGTTATGAAATTTACTATTCAACGAGATTACTTTCTTAATCAATTGAATGACACATTAAAAGCAATTTCACCAAGAACAACATTACCAATACTTACAGGTATAAAAATCGATGCTACCGATAGAGGCATCATATTAACAGGATCAGACTCTGAGATATCGATAGAAATAACAATAAATCAAAATATTGATGGTGAAAAAATTGTAGATATTGAAGAAAAAGGTTCTGTAGTACTTCCAGGACGTTTCTTTGTAGATATCGTTAAAAAATTACCAGGTAAAACAGTTAATCTATCAACAAACGATCAATTCAAAACACTTATCACTTCAGGACATTCAGAATTTAACGTTAGTGGTTTAGATCCAGATCAATATCCTTTATTACCACAAGTATCCGAAGATGATGCAATCAAATTACCAATCAAGGTATTAAAAAATATAATCGCGCAAACAAACTTTGCAGTGTCCACGTCAGAAACACGCCCAGTGTTAACAGGTGTAAACTGGTTGATACAAAACAATGAATTAACCTGTACTGCAACAGATTCACACAGACTTGCATTAAGAAAATTAAAACTTGAAGATGAAGAAATAGAAGACAAAAATGTTATTATTCCAGGTAAAGCTTTATCTGAATTAAATAAAATAGTTTCGGATTCTGAAGAAGATATCAATATATTCTTTGCAAGCAACCAAGTTTTATTCAAAGTAGGTCATATAAACTTTATTTCACGTTTGCTTGAAGGCAATTATCCAGATACGACAAGATTATTCCCTGAAAACTATGAAACTAAATTAACTTTGGATAATAGTGAGTTCTATCACGCTATTGATCGTGCATCATTATTAGCACGTGAAGGTGGAAATAATGTTATTAAATTATCAACTGATGTAGATAAATTAGAATTATCATCAACTTCACCAGAAATTGGTACTGTAAAAGAAGATGTGTCTACAGATAACGTTGAAGGTGAATCGTTAAAGATTTCGTTCAACTCTAAATATATGATGGATGCATTAAAAGCAATTGATAATGATGAAGTACAAGTAGAATTTTTTGGAACGATGAGACCATTTATTCTTAAACCAAAAGATGATGAAACATTAATTCAACTAATTTTACCGATTAGAACATACTAATAATTTTTTTAAGAAACTTGCTGTAATTAGTGAGTTTCTTATTTTTTTGTCGTTAATTGTCAAGTAAACTTGACATAGAGTACTAAATATTTTATTGTAAAGTTAACTTGACAGGAAGTGATGAATTGAAAAATAAAGTTTATGAATATCGAACGAGTAGAAAAATGACTCAAAGTGAATTATCTCGATTGGTCAATGTGTCGAGACAAACGATTAATTCTATTGAGCGTTATAAATTTAATCCGACATTAGTATTAGCACATAAGCTTTCTCAAGTATTTGAAATTTCCATTGATGAATTATTTATTTTTGAAAATGATGAAAATATAGACATTTCAGAAATAAAATCCAACAAAAAGGAGTAAAAGTTATGACATTACTAATTAAAAATGTTTCTAAAAAATTTAATGACTTTGTAGCTGTACATGATGTTAATTTGGAAGTTCCAAAAGGGACAATGTATGGATTTTTAGGTGGAAATGGTGCAGGTAAAACAACTACTTTCCGTATGATTCTAGGTTTATTACCTAAAACAACTGGTGTCGTTTCTTTTGATGACAAACCGATTGATTATTCAATGACTAATACAGTTGGTTATTTGCCTGAAGAAAGAGGTCTACACCCGAAACTTAAAGTTTGGGAACAAGTGCAATATTTAGCAGAATTAAAAGGTATGAGAAAAAAAGACATCGAAAAAGAGCTAGATTATTGGTTGAAAAGATTTGATGCATTTGAAAATAAAGAAAAAAAGATCGAAGCATTATCAAAAGGTAATCAGCAAAAAGTTCAATTAATCGCAGCTATTATTCATAAGCCAGAATTACTAATTCTTGATGAACCATTTAGTGGTCTAGATCCTGTAAATGTTGAATTACTTAAGTCGGCAGTTAAAGATCTTAAAGACCAAGGCACAACGATTATATTTAGTTCTCACAGAATGGAGCATGTTGAAGAACTTTGTGATTACATTTGCATTATGAGTAAAGGGAAAGCGATTGTCTCAGGTTCTATAGACAAAGTTAAAGATGATTTCGGAAAGAAAGATATTTTCATTGAAGGTGCTCATAATTTTGAATTTTTAAAAGAATTTGAAGGTGTCGAAGATTTCAAAGAGACTAAAAAAGGCGTTAAAATCACAATTTCTGATGAAACATACGCAGAAAATATATATCAAAGTGTTACTAAATTAGGATATCTTAAACGATTCCAAGTTGCTGAACCATCACTAAACGATATATTTATTGCTAAGGTGGGTGAGAAACATGAATAAATTTTGGACAACATTTAATTTAACGTATATGCAAAAAGTGAAAAGTAAATCTTTTATCATAATGACAGCGATTTTTATGATTTTTGTATTTGCATTAAGTAATGTCGATAAAATTATTGATTTCTTCGACAACGATAGTAAAACAGTAGCGATTCAATCAGATAACGATATGATTTATAAAGTACTGGAAAAACAATATAAACAAAATGATGATATAGAAAAAGTCGAAAAAGTAACTCTTGAAAAAGGTAAGAAGGGCGTTAAAGATGAAAAGTATAAACGTCTTATTGAAGTTAAGGTAAAAGGTGAAAAAGTAGACGGTAAGATTTACGAAAAAGGTAATGTTAGTGAAAGCGAAAAAATGACTTTGCAATCAACACTTAGCCAAATGCAATCATCATTAACAGCTCAAAAATTAAATTTATCAGAAGATGATTTAAAAACATTGAATACACCTAGTGATGTAAAAACAGAAGAAATTAAATCTGACAAAGATAAACAATCGAGTGATGTTAACCCGAAAGTTCAAGCGTTAAATTCAGCTGTTGTTTATATCATCATCTTCTTATCATTCTTTATAACTATAAATTATGCTAACCAAATAGGTTCAGAGATTGCGACTGAGAAGACTACTCGCGTAATTGAAATGATTGTAACGAGTGTGAAGCCTTCAGTACACGTTACAGCTAAGATATTAGCTATTATATCTGTCGCATTCACTCAAATATTCTTTATTGTTCTCGCAATCGTAATTAGTATCTTTGCATTTGATTTAAAAGGTCTATTCGAGTCAGCTGGTGTTGAATATGGTCCTGAGACAACTAGAATCATCGTATATGGAGCTATATTCTTAATTTTAGGGGTGATATCCTATATTTCATTAGCGGCTATTCTAGGGGCATTAACGAGCCGTATAGAAGATCTTGCTCAATCTATGATGCCTGTCACATTTATATCATTAGGCGCTTTCTATATTGCAATATTCAGCATATCTAATCCTGATACAATGCTTGTTAAAATAACGAGCTTCATTCCAATGCTATCGCCAATGGTAATGTTGCTAAGAACAACTTCTGAAAGCACACCTGAATGGCACTTAATTTTAGGAATTGTGATTTCAATCGTTACTTGCATTATTTTACTTTTATTCGCAGCTAGAACATATCGAGGCAGTGTACTTACGTATGAAAAAGGTATTATTAAAAATCTAAAGAATGCATTAAATATTACTAAATAACTTTAAAAACCATATAAAAAGCCAATTTGTCACAAAACCTTAATGAATTTTTAGTGAATAATATAGAATTTCTTTGTATGATAGTATAAAATTTATATTATCAACATAAGAGATTGAGGGGTAAATATGGCGAATAAAAATAGTAATAGTAATATTATGTTTCTGATGATAGCAATACTTGTAGTGGTAGTAGGTATTGTATTACTAGTTGTGTTTGGTGGAAGCGGCAGTGACAATAAAGAAGAAAGTCTATTTGATAGAACTGTTAAAGCAACAGATTTATCAAAAGATACAAAAGATAATCCAACACAGAAAAAAGATAAAGCTAAAGTTCAAATTATTGAATTTGGAGACTTTAAATGTCCAGCATGTAAAGCATTCGAAACAAACTACATGGATCAAATAGAAAAAGACTATATCGATAAAGATAAAGTTGAATATAGATTCGTTAATGCACCATTTCATGGTGAAGGTTCAGAATTAGGAGGTGCTTCAGCACACGCTGTGTATAAAGTAGCACCAGATGCATATTGGGATTATCATAGAGCATTATTTGAAGCTCAACCAGATGATCATAATGCTGAAACTGATGACGAATGGTTAGATTTGAAGGTAGTTAAAAAAGCAGTAGATGGTTTAGATATTGATCAAAGTAAAAAAGATCAAATCATGAAACTAGTAGAAGATAGAAATTCAGAATCGTATAAACAAATGAAAAATGATTCAGACTTAACAAATAAATATGATGTAGATATCACACCTACAGTTGTCATAGATGGTAAAGTGTTGTCAGACCCAATGGATTATGACAAAGTATCTAAAGCAATCGATCAAGCAATCGAAAAGAAAAATAAATAAAAATAGGTGATATATTTGAAGCAGCAATATGCACTATTTATTTCCTGGGTTATAGCTTTATTAGCTATGTTAGGTAGTTTATATTTCAGTGAAATACAAGGATTTATACCATGTACGCTTTGTTGGTATCAAAGAATATGTATGTATCCTTTAGTCATTATTTTAGGAATCGGATCGTTCCAAAACGATTATAGCGTTAAGAAAATAGCACTTCCATTTTCAATAATTGGACTATTAATCTCAACATGGCACTACTTAGAACAAAAAGTACCTGGCTTTGCTGAAATTAAACCATGTACACAAGGTGTTCCGTGTTCATCAGAATATATAAATATATTTGGATTCATAACAATACCGTTTTTAGCAGGAATAGCATTCTTATCAATCAGCTTGTTATTAATATTCTCTAAAAAAGATAAAGAAATTTAATGACGTAAGTCCAGACATATTTCTATTATCAAAAATATCCCAATCCGTTAAAATTTAATTTCGGATCGGGATATTTTTTTAGTTTGAATATAAATTTTTTGAAGATTTATTTATCTTAAAATGAATTGTACATAAAACATGATTTTTTAGTAAAAAAAAGGTATAATATAGAGATGACTAATTAAGATTGGAGTGAAGATAGTGGTACAAGATATCTCAGTTGAAGACGATATAACTTTAGGTCAATTCCTAAAAAATGAAGGCGTCATTGGAACGGGTGGTCAAGCTAAATGGTTCCTCCAAGATGAAGAAGTATTAATAAATGGTGAACGTGAGATTCGTCGTGGAAAAAAATTACATGATGG
Organism: Mammaliicoccus fleurettii; assembly: GCF_002018435.1. Lineage (NCBI taxonomy): Bacteria > Bacillati > Bacillota > Bacilli > Caryophanales > Staphylococcaceae > Mammaliicoccus > Mammaliicoccus fleurettii. The sequence goes on from NZ_MWJM01000005.1 coordinate 98,957, forward strand.
TGACTTAATTGAAATTCCTTCAGAGGGCAAATTTCGTATTAACCATCAAAGTGAATAAATTATGATACTACAAAAGCTTACTTTAACTAATTACAGAAATTATGATAAATGCACACTTCAATTTAATCCAAATGTGAATATTTTGATCGGTGAGAACGCTCAAGGTAAGACGAATTTATTAGAATCTATTTATACTTTGGCATTAGCTAAAAGTCATAGGACTTCAAATGACAAAGAACTCATACAGTTTGGTGAAGAGTATGGTAAAATAGAAGGTGAACTAAGTTATCGCCATGGATCGATGCCTATTTCTTTAATCATTACGAAAAAAGGCAAAAAGGCGAAAGTCAATCATCTAGAACAGAGTCGTTTAACGCAATATATTGGCCATTTAAATGTGGTATTGTTCGCACCAGAAGATTTAAATATTGTAAAGGGTAGCCCGCAAATCAGACGACGTTTTATTGATATGGAACTCGGTCAGATGTCTGCGGTCTATTTAAATCATTTATCTAATTATCAGAGATTACTTAAACAAAAAAATCATTACCTCAAAATGTTACAAATTGGGAGAATGAAAGATCGAACAATGTTAGAAGTATTCAACGATCAATTTTCAGAAGCGGCAGCAAATGTGACTTTGAAACGTGCACACTTTATTAGTGAATTAGAAAAGATTGCAGAAGTGATTCATCAAGGTATAACGAGTGATAAGGAAAGTTTAATGGTTCATTACGAACCTAACATTAAGCTTGCTGAAACACATCACAATGTAGCTGATTTAAAGAATGCTTTTTGTGAGTTGCTTAATGAATCTATGGATAAAGAGATTGAGCGTGGAAGTGCAAGGTTTGGACCACATAGAGACGACATTAGTTTTCATGTTAATGATATGAATGTACAGATTTATGGTTCACAAGGACAGCAACGTACAACAGCATTATCTATAAAGCTTGCAGAGATTGAGTTAATTAATCAAGTTGTTGGAGAATATCCAATTTTATTATTAGATGATGTGTTGAGTGAACTTGATGATAAACGACAAACCCATTTATTAAGTACAATTCAAGAAAAGGTTCAAACTTTTGTTACGACAACATCTGTTGATGGAATTGAACATGAGATTATGAAAGATGCCAAGGTATTTAATGTATCTAAAGGCAACATTATTGAGTAGATGAAAGTGAAGGTGGAAATACGTGTCAGAACAAAATAACGGTACAAGTTATGGTGCAGATCAGATACAAGTATTAGAAGGTTTAGAGGCAGTCCGTAAACGCCCTGGTATGTATATTGGTTCTACAGCTGCAAGAGGTTTACATCATCTAGTTTGGGAAATTGTTGATAATAGTATTGACGAAGCTTTAGCTGGGTATGCAGATCATGTAGAACTTGTGATTGAAAAAGATAATTGGATTAAAGTAACGGATAACGGTAGAGGAATACCTGTAGATATTCAAGAGAAAATGGGTCGTCCTGCTGTAGAAGTTATATTAACCGTTCTACATGCTGGTGGTAAATTTGGCGGTGGCGGATACAAAGTATCTGGTGGTTTACATGGTGTAGGTTCATCTGTCGTAAACGCACTATCTTCTGAACTAGAAGTTTACGTTCACCTTAATAATAAAATATATCATCAAGCATACGAAAGAGGCGTACCAGCATTTGATTTAAAAGTCATTGGCGAAACAGAACATACAGGTACGACTATTCGTTTTAAAGCAGACAGTGAAATCTTCACTGAAACAACTGAATACGACTATGAAACATTACAAAAGCGTATACGTGAATTAGCATTTTTAAATAAAGGTATTCAAATTTCATTGAAAGATGAAAGAGACGAAGAGAATATTCAAGAAGATTCTTACCATTACGAAGGTGGTATTAAATCTTACGTTGAAATGTTAAATAAATCTAAAGATGTATTATATGATGAGCCAATTTATATTCACGATTCAAAAGAAGATGTAGAAGTTGAAATTGCAATTCAATATAACGGTGGTTTTGCTACAACATTACTTACGTATGCCAATAACATTCATACTTATGAAGGTGGTACACATGAGGATGGATTTAAACGTGCTTTAACACGTGTGATTAATAGCTACGGACTGAAGAACAAACTTCTTAAAGAAAACGAAGAAAAGCTTTCTGGTGAAGATGTGCGTGAAGGTATGACAGCTGTTGTATCTATCAAACATAGTGATCCTCAGTTCGAAGGTCAAACTAAGACTAAATTAGGTAATTCAGAAGTACGTCAAATTGTTGATAAACTTTTCTCTGAACTATTTGAAAGATTCTTATTAGAAAATCCAAACGTAGCAAGAATTATTGTTGATAAAGGTGTTATGGCATCTAGAGCTCGTCTTGCTGCTAAGAAAGCAAGAGAAGTAACGAGACGTAAATCAGCTTTAGAAGTTTCAAGTTTACCGGGTAAACTTGCTGACTGTTCAAGTAAGAAGCCTGACGAATGTGAATTATATATCGTTGAGGGTGACTCTGCTGGTGGGTCTGCGAAATTAGGTAGAGACTCTAGAACACAAGCCATCTTACCTTTACGTGGTAAAATTTTGAATGTTGAAAAAGCACGTCTAGATAGAATTCTAGGCAACAATGAAATCCGTGCAATGATTACGGGTCTTGGTACAGGTATTGGTGGAGAATTTGATATTAGTAAAGCTAGATATCATAAACTAGTTATTATGACAGATGCTGACGTTGATGGTGCTCATATTAGAACGTTATTATTAACATTCTTCTATAGATTTATGAGACCACTTATTGAAGCGGGATATGTGTATATTGCACAACCACCTTTATATAAAGTCGAACAAGGTAAGAAAAAATATTACGTATTTAACGATAGAGAATTAGATAAATTAAAAGAAGAACTTAGCTCAACACCAAAATTATCTATAGCACGTTATAAAGGTCTTGGAGAGATGAATGCTGATCAATTGTGGGATACAACAATGAATCCTGAACATCGTTCAATGCTTCAAGTAACACTAACTGATGCGATAGAAGCTGACGAAACTTTTGAAATGCTTATGGGAGATGTTGTTGAGTTTCGTCGTCAATTTATTGAAGAAAATGCCGAATACGCAACGTTAGATATATAAAGCATCATTTACGATTTAAGGAGGATATGATTAATGGCTGAAATACCACAATCAAGAGTTAGTGAACGTAACATCAGTAAAGAAATGAAAGAATCATTTTTAGATTATGCAATGAGCGTAATTGTATCTCGTGCTTTACCAGATGTTAGAGACGGTTTGAAACCAGTTCATAGACGTATTTTATATGGTATGAATGATCAAGGTATGACTTCAGATAAACCATACAAAAAATCTGCACGTATTGTTGGTGACGTAATGGGTAAGTATCACCCTCATGGTGACTCATCTATTTATGAAGCAATGGTACGTATGGCACAAGACTTTAGTTATAGATATCCATTAGTAGATGGCCAAGGTAACTTTGGTTCTATGGATGGTGATGGTGCTGCTGCAATGCGTTATACAGAAGCACGTATGTCTAAAATTACAGGCGAATTATTGAGAGATATAAACAAAGATACAATTGATTTTCAAGATAACTATGATGGTAATGAAAGAGAGCCAGTAGTCTTACCTGCAAGATTTCCTAACTTATTAGTAAATGGTACTTCAGGTATAGCTGTTGGTATGGCTACAAACATTCCACCACATAACTTAAATGAGGTCATTGACGGAGTATTGGCATTAAGTCATAATCCAGAAATTACAACGAATGAGTTAATGGATATCGTTCAAGGTCCTGATTTTCCAACTTCTGGTTTAATTATGGGAAGAAGCGGAATTAGACGTGCTTATGAAACAGGTCGTGGTTCCATCATAATGAGAGCTCGTTCTGAAATAGAAGTTATGAAGAACGGTAAAGAGCGTATCGTAGTAAGTGAAATTCCTTACCAAGTTAACAAAGCAAGATTAATTGAAAAAATTGCTGAGTTAGCACGTGATAAGAAAATCGAAGGTATTACAGACTTAAGAGATGAAACAAGCTTAAAAGTCGGCGTTCGTATCGTTATTGAAGTAAGAAAAGATGCTAATGCGAATGTTATTTTAAATAATTTATATAAACAAACGGCATTACAAACTTCATTTGGTGTAAATATGATTGCTTTAGTAAACGGTAAGCCTAAATTATTAGGATTACGTCCAGTACTATTCCACTATTTAGAACATCAAAAAGAAGTCGTAACAAGACGTACTAAATATAACCTTAAAAAAGCACAAGATAGAGCACATATTCTTGAAGGTTTAAGAATTGCGTTAGACCATATCGATGAAATCATTGCATTAATTCGTGAGTCACAAAGTGATTCAGAAGCTATGGATGGATTACAAAATCGCTTTAATTTATCAGAAAGACAAGCACAAGCGATATTAGATATGCGTTTACGTCGATTAACTGGATTAGAACGTGGCAAAATCGAAAATGAATATCAAGAGTTACTTAAACTGATAGAAGAGTTAATAGAGATTCTTAAAGATGAAGAAAAGTTACTTGAAATCATTAGAGAAGAGATTATTGAAATAAGAGATAAATATGGCGACAAACGTCGTACTGAAATTACTGCAGCCGGTCTTGATCAAATAGAAGATGAAGACTTAATTCCTGAAGAACAAATTGTTATTTCATTAAGTCATAATAACTATATTAAACGATTACCAGTTTCTACATATCGCTCTCAAAATAGAGGTGGTCGTGGTGTACAAGGTATGAATACTATAGAAGACGACTTTGTTAGTCAGTTAGTAACATTAAGTACGCACGATAATGTCTTATTCTTTACGAATAAAGGCCGTGTATACAAACTTAAAGGCTATGAAATTCCAGAGATGTCTAGACAGTCTAAAGGGTTACCAATTGTGAATGCTTTAGAAATAGATAAAGATGAAATGATTAGTACAATGATAGCAGTCAAAGATTTATCAAGTGAAGAAGACTTCTTAGTATTTGCTACTAAACATGGTACAGTTAAACGATCTAAACTATCTAATTTCTCTCGTATAAATAAAAATGGTAAAATCGCAATCAACTTTAAAGAAGGCGATGAACTTATAGCGGTTAGACTGACGGACGGTACTAAAGAAATTATTATTGGTACTAAACATGCTTCATTAATTAGATTTGATGAAACTAAGTTACGTCCATTAGGTAGAACAGCAGCGGGTGTAAGAGGTATTTCATTAAGAGAAGGTGACGAAGTAATAGGACTAGACATCACAGATGAAGAACAACAAGATGAAATCCTGATCGTAACTGAAAATGGTTATGGTAAACGTACATCAGCAGACCAATACCGTATCTCAAATAGAGGTGGTAAAGGTATTAAGACTGCTACCTTAAATGAGAAAAATGGTGATCTCGTTTGTATCACAACAGTTGCAGGTGATGAAGACTTGATGATCGTTACAAACTCAGGCGTAATCATAAGACTTCATGTCTCAGATATTTCTCAAAACGGACGAAGCGCTCAAGGTGTTAGATTAATCCGTTTAGGCGATAACCAACACGTTGCAACAGTTGCAAAAGTTGAACCAGACGAAGAAGAAATAGCAGAAACTCCAGTAGAAGGTGTATCAGAAGAAACGGTAGATACAGAAGTTACTGAAGAAGAGAATGAAGGTAAAGAAGATTTAAGAGAAGACTTCATTGAACGAGTAAATGAAGATATCGAAGAACAAGATAACGACGAAGAATAATATATAATAATGATAAAAGGCTGAGACAATTAACTTGTCTCAGCCTCTTTTTGCATTTAAATATAGAATTTATGGTCTGTTTCTAAGACTCAAATGATTTCATAGCATATGGGATTTCATCTATAAGTTTGGATGGTGGGACGATATACATGTCTTTAGCTAATTTTTCACCGATATAGCTGTGTATATAACACGCATTTATAACCGCTTCTTCTAAATCAAATTGTCCTACGAAACTTGTGATCATGCCTGCTAATGTATCTCCCATTCCACCTGTAGCCATAGCTGGGGTACCAATTGATAATTTATATTCATGGTCTTTAAAGAACAACTCTGTACCATGCTTTTTTAATACTACAGTCGCATTCAAAGCTTCGACTGCTTCTTTATTTTTTTCATATGTTTGTTCTTCTATAGGAATATTGCTCAGTCTTTCCCATTCTTTTTGATGAGGAGTGAAGATAATTTCACATTCTGGTAAAGTATGCTTTAATTTACTCAAAATTGTAATAGCATCTCCATCAATAATTAAAGTTTGGTGTGGCTGAATATTTTGGAATAGAAATGTTAATGTATTATTCCCTTTAAAATCTAAACCGAGTCCTGGACCAATTAAAATACAGTCCGATAGTTCGATTAATTTAGATAGCTTTTTTAAATCAGTTATATCTGAAACCATTGCTTCAGGACAACGTGAATGTAAAGCAGCAAAGTTTGATGAATGTGTGGAAACTGTGATAAGACCACTACCACTAAATACACAAGCTCTTGCAGCTAACATAATTGCGCCACCTAAATTAGCGTTACCACCGATTAATAATATCCTACCATAATCCCCTTTGTGAGACTCTTGTTCTCTTTTTGGAATTGTGACAGATGAAATTGTCTTCATATTAACCCACCTTCAAATAATTGTACGACTTATTATGCCACTTAAAGTTGAAATTGAACAGTGTAATTTCTAAAACATTACAAAGAAATCACTTTAACAAGCTAATATATTAATCAATCACTGAATTACGGATGTATTAAAAACTATTGTCATAAAAATTTTGAAAGCGTATACTAAATGTAAATATAGACATTAGATATTAGACGAGATAGGAGCTTCTACATGACTGAACAGATATCGATTGGAAAGTACGCTACATTATTAACTATTACAGATGAGCAGACTGCTAAACAGCTGATGCCCCAGTGTAAAGAAATGCAATTTTTAGTAGGCAAAATTGGAACAATGTCGTTGAACAAAATTATTGCATCGGTTGAAACAGCGGCTAGAAGAGAAGGTATTATTTCAGAAAGTCATTATAGAGAAACTCATGCTTTATATCATGCAATTTTAGAAGCAGTTAATGGTATAACGAGAGGTGAATTATCTATAGGTGAAATCATGCGAACAGTTGGCTTAAGATTTGCTATTGTACGTGGTTATCCATATAAAGATGTTGGAGAAGGTGAATGGATAGCAGTTAGCTTATACGGTACAATTGGTGCACCTATCAAAGGTAAAGAACATGAAACAATCGGATTAGGTATAAATCATATATAGACATAGAAACACCTACTAGACATTAGCTATAAGAAAGGTGCAACAAATGGTTATTTGTTGTATTTTTTTGTGTCCTGAAAAGGAGTGTTTTAAATGGCTTTAGTACTAAATGGTAAAGATTTAACAATTCAAGATATTAAAGAATTTTTAAAAGAAAATGGTCAAATTACGATTTCAGAAGAAGCATTAGTAAATGTTAGAAAAAGTCGTGAAACAGTTGAAAGAATCATTAAAAATAAAGAAACGATCTATGGTATCACAACTGGATTTGGATTGTTTAGTGATGTATTAATAGAAAAAGAAAAATATAACGATTTACAAGTAAACTTAATTCGTTCACATTCATGTGGTATTGGTAAAGCATTTCCTAACGATGTGTCACTAGTCATGATGGTCTTAAGACTAAACACAATGTTAAAGGGACACTCTGGTGTTACAGAATCACTCGTGGAATTACTTGTAGAATTTATCAATCGAAGAATTATACCTGTTATACCAGAGCAAGGTTCACTAGGTGCATCTGGAGATTTAGCACCGTTATCTCACTTAGCATTGGCATTGATTGGTGAAGGAGATGTTCAATACGAAGGTGTAACGCGTAATGCGAAAGAAGTGTTACATGAAGTCGGACTAGAACCTCATTCATTACAAGCTAAAGAAGGATTAGCACTTATTAATGGGACACAAGCAATGACATCACAAGGGGTAATTGCTTATATAGAAGCAGAAAATATTGCTTACAATGCTGAATGGATTTCTTCATTAACACATCAAGCACTTAACGGTATTGTAGATGCTTATGATGAACATGTGCATATTGTGAGAAATTTTGAAGAACAAGTTGAAGTAGCCGAAAGAATGAGAGACTGGTTGGAAGGATCTAAGTTAACAACCCGTCAAGGTGAAGTTCGCGTCCAAGATGCTTATACATTAAGATGTATTCCACAAATTCATGGGGCAAGCTTCCAAGTACTTAATTACGTAAAAGAAAAATTAGAACTAGAAATGAATGCAGCAAACGACAATCCTCTTATCTTTGATAATGATGATGAAACACTTGTTATTTCAGGTGGTAACTTCCATGGTCAACCAATTGCATTTGCAGTCGATTTCTTAAAAATTGGTGTTGCAGAGTTAGCTAATGTATCAGAAAGAAGACTTGAGAGACTTGTAAACCCTCAGTTGAATGGTGGTCTACCAGCCTTCTTAAGTCCAGAACCAGGATTACAAAGTGGCGCGATGATTATGCAATATGCAGCTGCTTCATTAGTATCAGAAAATAAAACATTAGCTCACCCAGCAAGTGTAGATTCAATTCCTTCTTCAGCAAATCAAGAAGATCATGTTTCTATGGGGACTATTGGAGCAAGACATGCTTATCAAATCATTCAGAATGTAAGAAGAGTGATTTCTATAGAGTGCATCATTGCATTACAAGCTGTAGAAATCAAAGGTGTGGATAAATTATCACCTAAGACAAAAGCGAAATACGACGAACTAAGAGCAGTCGTTCCTTCCATCACACACGATAGAGTATTCCATCATGATATAGAAAAAGTTTGTGAATATTTAAGATAATTATTGAACAAACAAAGGGGTGTTATGGTGAATAATCAGAAATTAGACAACAAAGGTAAGGATATGTGGAGATTTTATGTATTTAGCTTATTAGGAATTGTGTTGTTCTTTATACCGATGGAGATTGGTGGACAGAGTACGATTTTAGTCGATCATATACATCTAGGTATACGCAGTTTACTTGGTGATTTTATGGCTTATTATGCACTCATCATTATTTTAATAGGTGCGATATTACCAATTGTACGTATGGACTTTAAGAAATCTATAACTGACTTTATATTAGTATTGTTTAAAGTTATGGGAGCAGTAATTGGGTGTATGTATGTCTTTAAGGTAGGACCACAATTACTCTTTAAACCGGATTATGGGCCGTTTCTTTTTGATAAATTAATGTTACCACTTAGTGTACTTATACCTGTTGGTGCAATTGCTTTATCATTCTTAGTTGGTTATGGACTATTAGAATTTATCGGTGTGCTGATGCAACCAATTATGAGACCAATATTTAAGACGCCTGGTAAGTCTGCCGTCGATGCAGTTGCTTCATTTGTAGGAAGTTATTCTTTAGGATTACTCATTACAAATAGAGTTTATAAAGACGGAATGTATAACAAAAAAGAAGCGGTTATTATTGCAACTGGATTTTCAACTGTATCGGCTACATTTATGGTTATCGTAGCTAATACTTTAGATTTAATGAGTATGTGGAATTTATTCTTCTGGAGTACATTGGTTATTACTTTTATTGTAACGGCAATTTCTGCACACTTACCACCAATTTCAGGTGAGTCAGAATCTTATTATAATAATCAAGAAGGTCAAAAAGAAGTTAAAGTTAAAGGCAATTATTTTAAGGCAGCTTACAGAGAAGCAAAGCTTCAATCACATCAATCATTAACATTATTTAAAAACATCATGGCAAATTTAAAAGATGGTATAGAAATGACAATGGCAATATTACCTTCAATCTTATCAATTGGATTTTTAGGATTAGTGTTAGCTAATTTTACGCCTATTATTGACTGGTTAAGTTATATATTCTATCCGTTTATATATCTGTTCCCAATCGATGATAAAGCATTATTAGCAAAAGCTTCTACAATATCAATCATAGAAATGTTCTTACCATCATTACTTGTTGTGAAAGCAGCGATAGAAGTTAAGTTTGTTACAGCTATTACAAGTATCTCAGCAATTATATTCTTCTCTGCTTTGGTACCTTGTATTTTGGCAACAGATATCAAAATTCCAATTTGGAAATTGGTAGTAATTTGGTTTATTCGTGTCGCACTCACATTATTAATTGCGATACCGTTCAGTTTATTAATTTTTTAGAAAAGGGGAAATGACAAATGTCTAGAGAAATTAAAGCTAAAAAAGGTTTAGAAATTGAATGTAAAGGTTGGGAACAAGAAGCGGTACTTAGAATGTTATATAACAACCTTGATCCTGAAGTGGCAGAACACCCAGAGAAATTAGTTGTGTATGGTGGTATTGGTAAAGCGGCTCGTAACTGGGAAAGCTTTGATGCGATTGTTGAAACGTTAAGAAGATTAGAAAGCGATGAAACAATGCTTGTACAATCAGGTAAGCCAGTAGCTGTATTCAAAACTCATGAAGAAGCACCAAGAGTATTATTATCAAACTCTGTACTTGTACCTAAATGGGCAAATTGGGAACATTTCCATGAATTAGATAAAAAAGGGCTTATGATGTATGGTCAAATGACTGCAGGTAGTTGGATTTATATCGGTTCTCAAGGTATCGTTCAAGGTACTTTTGAAACATTTGCAGAACTTGCAAATCAACATTTTGGTGGTTCATTAAAAGGTACAATCACTTTAACTGCTGGATTAGGTGGAATGGGCGGTGCTCAACCATTAGCAGTAACAATGAATGAAGGGGTAGTAATTGGTGTAGACGTCGATCCTTCAAGAATCGAAAAGAGAATTGAGACTAGATACTGTGATATTATTACGGAATCTTTAGATGAAGCTTTAGAAAAAGCTGAAGAAGCTAAAAAAGCAGGCAAACCACTTGCAATAGGTTTAGTAGGTAATGCAGCTGAAGTACATCATGAAATCTTAAATAGAGGATTTAAGATTGATATCGTAACAGACCAAACTTCAGCACATGATCCTTTAAATGGATATGTTCCAGAAGGTTATTCATTAGAAGAAGCGGACAAATTACGAGAAAGTGATCCTAAAAAATACGTTAAATTATCTTCAGCATCTATGAAAAAACATGTCGATGCAATGTTGAAATTCCAAGAAAAAGGTTCAGTAGCTTTTGACTATGGAAATAATATCCGACAAGTAGCATTTGATGAAGGTTTAGAAAATGCTTTTGACTTCCCAGGATTTGTACCTGCTTATATTCGTCCATTGTTCTGTGAAGGTAAAGGTCCATTTAGATTTGCAGCATTAAGTGGAGATCCAAAAGATATTGAAAGAGCAGATCAACTAATGAGAGAGTTATTCCCAGAAGATGAAAAATTAATGCGTTGGTTAGACATGGCAGCTGAAAAAATCGCATTCCAAGGGTTACCTTCTAGAATTGCATGGTTAGGATATGGAGAACGTGCAAAAATGGGCTTAGCTTTAAATGAACTTGTTAGAAATGGTGAAATTTCAGCTCCAATTGTAATTGGTCGTGACCACTTAGATTCTGGATCTGTAGCATCTCCAAACAGAGAAACAGAATCAATGAAAGACGGATCAGACGCTGTAGGTGACTGGGCAATATTAAATGCACTTGTTAATACTGCGGCAGGTGGCTCTTGGATTTCAGTTCACCATGGTGGTGGCGTAGGTATGGGTTATTCATTACATGCTGGTATGGTAGTTGTAGCAGATGGTAGTGAACGTGCTGATAGACGTCTAGGAAGAGTATTAACAACAGATCCGGGTATGGGTGTAGTAAGACATGCAGATGCAGGTTATGACATTGCAATCGATACTGCAAAAGAAAAAAATGTAGATATTCCAATGTTAAAGGAGAAAGATAACAATGAATGATATTTTAATTCAAAACATAGGCGAATTAATTTTACCAAAAAAGACTGACCGACCTCTTAAAGGTAAAGAATTAAACGAATTAACAGTAATTAAAAATGGTACTGTAGCTGTTAAAGATGGCAAAGTTATATATGCAGGGGAGCATTCTGAAGAATATGAAGCAAAAGAAGTAATAGATGCTTCAAACAAAGTTGTCTCTCCAGGTTTAATAGATGCACATACACATTTAGTGTTCGGTGGGTCTAGAGAGCATGAAATGGCGCTTAAACAACAAGGTGTGAGTTACTTAGATATATTGAAACAAGGTGGCGGTATTTTAAGTACAGTTGAATCAACGCGCAAATCAACTGAAGAAGAACTTTACAATAAATCTAAAAAAGAAATTGTTAGAATGATCCAATTTGGCACAACGACAGTTGAAGCTAAAAGCGGTTATGGATTGGATAAAGAAACCGAATTAAAACAATTAAATGTTGCGCATCAATTGGATAAAGATACACCTATCAGAATGAAACACACTTTCCTCGGACCACACGCAGTTCCTAAAGATGCTAAAGATAATGCTACATTTTTACAAGAAATGATAGATTTATTAGATGATGTGAAAGATAAAGCTGATTTTGCAGATATATTCTGTGAAACTGGTGTATTCACAATTGAAGAATCAAGAAGTTATATGAAAGCAGCAAAAGAAAAAGGATTAAAAGTTAAAATCCATGCTGATGAAATTGATCCTCTTGGTGGATTAGGACTAGCAATTGATGAAGGTGCAATTTCAGCAGACCATCTTGTTGCTTCAAGTGAAGAAGATAAAGCTGCTTTAAAAGATAGTAATACAGTTGCTGTATTATTACCTGGTACAACATTCTATTTAGGCAAAGATCAATATGCAGATGCTAGAGGGATGATTGATCAAAATGGTGCAATTGCAATTGCGACAGACTTCAATCCGGGTAGTTGTGTAACAGATAACCTTCAACTAGTGATGAGTATTGCTGCTTTAAAATTAAAGCTTACGCCTAATGAAATATGGAATGCTGTTACAGTGAATGCTTCTAAAGCAATAGATGCTGATGCAGGAACTCTTGAAAAAGGCGATCAAGCTGATGTTGTCGTTTGGGATATTCCAAACCATGAATATTTACCTTATCATTACGGAGTTAATCATGCTCAAACCGTTATTATCAATGGTAAAAAAGTGTACGAAAATACAGGCTTATTAACTGAATCATAAGTATATCTTGAAAATGTGATGTCGATTTGATATATTTAGGTTAATTTAATATCCATATTGTTTAGGAATAAGTAATTTAAGACGTAATGTAAAGAGAGCTTGTGGTTGGTGGAAACAAGACATGAAACTTAAATGAATCTATCCTTTTAAGAATAACAATCGGTTTAAACCGTTATATGACTTAGAGTGCAGTCTTAGTGACTGTTAAATAGGGTGGCAACGCGTAAGCACCACGTCCCTTGTGTAATAACAAGGAACGTGGTGCTTTTTTTCTTAAACAATATTGGAATAAGAGGGAGGAAATATTATGTTAGACATTAGGTTAATTAGATCTGAACCAGAATTCGTTAAAGACAAAGTAGCAAAAAGAGGTGATGACCCAAAAGTCATCGATGAAATTCTAGAACTTGATAAAAAACGTCGTGAGTTAATTGCTCAAACAGAAGAACTTAAATCTCGTCGTAATAAAGTAAGTGGAGAAATCGCTCAGAAAAAACGTAATAAAGAAAATGCGGATGATGTTATTTTAGAAATGCGTCAAGTTGGAGACCAAATTAAAGAAATAGATCAAACTTTAAATCAATTAAATGATGATGTTACTTATAAATTAGTTAGAATCCCTAATTTAATTAGTGACGAAACACCAGTTGGTAAAGATGAAAATGACAATGTAGAAGTTCGTAAATGGGGTACACCTAGAACATTTGATTTCGAATCTAAAGCACATTGGGATTTAGTTGAAAGCTTGAAAATGGCAGATTTCGAAAGAGCTGCTAAAGTCTCTGGTGCACGTTTCGTATTTTTAACTGGTAAAGGTGCACAACTTGAAAGAGCACTTATGAATTTCATGGTAACGATGCATACAACACAACATGGTTATACTGAAATGATGGTGCCACAACTTGTAAATGCTGATTCTATGTTTGGAACTGGTCAACTACCTAAATTTGAAGAAGATTTATTCAAAGTTGAAAAAGAAGGATTATATACAATTCCTACAGCAGAAGTACCGTTAACGAATTTCTATCGTAATGAAGTACTACAAAATGAACAATTCCCTATTAAATTTACAGGGCAGTCAGCATGTTTCAGAAGTGAAGCAGGTTCAGCTGGTAGAGATACAAGAGGCTTAATTAGATTACATCAGTTTAATAAGGTAGAGATGGTAAGATATGAAAGACCTGAAGATTCATTTAAAGCATTAGAAGAGCTTACAGAGCATGCTGAGAATATCCTTAAAACGTTAGAATTACCATATAGAACAGTTAATCTATGTACAGGTGATATAGGCTTTGGAAGTACTAAAACATACGATATAGAAGTATGGTTACCAAGCTACAATGATTACAAAGAAATTAGCTCATGTTCAAATATGACTGATTTCCAAGCAAGAAGATCAAATATTAGATTTAAACGTGATAAAGATGCGAAACCTGAATATGTACACACATTAAATGGTAGTGGTTTAGCAGTTGGTCGTACATTTGCAGCAATCGTTGAAAATTATCAAAATGAAGATGGATCAATCACTGTCCCTGAAGCATTAGTACCATTTATGGGCGGACAAAAAATAATTGAATTATAATTGAATTAAAACTTTGAAAAAGGGTAATCATATATTGGTTACCTTTTTTTAGATTTAATGCTTGAATATACTTTTTATACCTGATATACTAAGTATACAATATAAATAAAGGGAGTTTTGACACATGACTAATTTCAATTTTGACAAAGCACACAGTAGTTTAGAATTTACAGTAAAACATTTAATGGTATCTCGCGTAAAAGGTACTTTTGAAGATTATGATGTAGCAGTATCAGGAGATATAAATGATCTTTCATCATTAAAAGCAACAGTAACAATTAAATCAAACTCAATTAACACTAAAAATCCTGACCGTGACGCACACTTAAAATCAGCAGATTTCTTCAGTGCAGATGATAATCCAAACATTACGTTTGAAACAAAATCTATTAGTGAAGATTCAATCACTGGTGATTTAACAATGGCTGGTACAACTCATGAAGAAACATTCGATGTTGACTTCAATGGCGTTAGTAAAAACCCATTAAACGGTGAAACAGTTACAGGTTTCGTAGTTAACGGTAAAATTGATCGTGAAAAATATGGCGTATCATTTAACCAAGCACTAGAAACTGGTGGCGTAATGATCGGTAGAGAAGTTAAATTCGAAGCAAGTGCAGAATTCGGTTTAAGCGAATAATTTAAAATAGATTATTTAATGATTAGAGAGTTTAGGACATGAATCCTAACTCAAAATAAATAAGCATATCACGTAACTGATTTTATATAGGTTACAGTGATATGCTTATTTTTTATACAAACTTACGATTTTGTAAAGTGCATGCTTGCCTAGGGTATGGCTCGAGCCTGTAGTCTCTCACACATACTATTCCCTCAGGCGTCCGCACTATACAAAATCGTTACTAATAATCTGTTTTTATAAAATCTTACGATTTTGTATGTGCATGCTTGCCTAGGGGTATGGCTCGAGCCTGTAGTCTCTCACACATACTATTCCCTCAGGCGTCCGCACTATACAAAATCATTAATAATATCTATTTTTATAAAATCTTACGATTTTGTACGTGCATGCTTGCCTAGGGTAGGGTACGGTTCTGTAGTTTCTCACTCATATTTTTTCCTCAGGTGCCTTTTTTTAGGCAAGAAAGGTTATGAAAATTGATTTAATATACAATCAGGTCTTATTGCTAAAGTGTGGTATGTATGATAAAAATAAGACATATTTAAAAATAAAAAAAGAGATAAGTCAGACTGAGGTTAGACAAACGTTAGACTAACCTGATTGGCGTTATGTAGTTTGGAGGTAGGCAATTGACCAGTTCTAGTATGACGAATAAAACTTTATTTCTTCAAGGTGTTAAAGATTGTATACCTACGATGCTTGGATATTTTAGTGTTGCATTAGCATTTGGAATTGTAGGTGTTTCATCAGGCTTATCTATTTTAGAAATTGCTTTGTTATCTATCTTTGTATATGCAGGTGCGGCTCAATTTATTATTTGTGCGTTAGTTGCAATTCAATCTCCTATATCAGCTATTTTATTAACTGTATTCTTTGTTAATTCTAGAATGTTTCTTCAAAGTTTAGCGTTAGTCCCAGCGTTTAAAGGTAATGGATTTTGGTCTAATATCGGTATAGGAACACTCGTGACCGACGAATCATTTGGTGTTGCAATAACAAAATATGCTAAAGAAAAAGCTTTAAATGCTACGTGGATGCACGGTTTAAATATTTCTGCTTATTTATTGTGGATATTGACTTCAATAATAGGTGGTTTAGTAGGAAACTTGATTCCGAAGCCTGAAGCTTTTGGTTTAGATTACGCTTTAACAGCGATGTTTATATTTTTACTCGTCGCACAGTTTGAAACAATACATAAAACCAAAGTTTTCTTTTATATATTTTTAATTGTCTTAACAACCATTTGTATGATAATTCTTACATGTTTTATGCCGACTTATTTATCTATTATTTTAGCGACGATCATTGCTTCAGTCGCAGGGGTGGTGTTTGATAAATGAGTATTTCAATGTATTTAATGCTTATTATTTTGGGTTGTTTTATTTTAACGTGGGTTATAAGGGTATCGCCCTTTGCATTTTTATCAAAGGTTGAATTTCCTAAAAGTGTGATTAAATGGCTGCAATATGTGCCTGTATGTTTATTTACAGCATTGATTGTTGAAGGTATGTTAAATCAAGAAGGTCATTCTGGGTTCACATTCAACTACGAAAGTATTTTCGTTGCCATTCCAACATTGATGATAGCTTTAATTTCTAGAAGTTTAACGATATCAGTTATAGCAGGAATGTTCATCATGGCGATTGTTCGATTAGTCTTTTAATTTCATTCGTTAACTTATTGAAAGAAATGCACTTTTCTAGTATTCTTAATATAAATTATATAGCAAAGCTTATTCAGAGAAGTTAAGGGATTTGGCCCGATGACACTTCAGCAACCGGTCGTTTAAGATACGGTGCTACTACCAACGAGTTTACTCGCATAATAAGGATGATGAGGACTTCTTACTTCTTTAACGAGTAAGAAGTCTTTCTATTTAATAACAAGGAGGTTCTAATATGCTTATTTCTCGAGACACAGGTTTAGTTGAACTAGGACATTTCGAAACAGAATCTGGTGAAGTGATAGATAATTTAAAGCTTCAATATGAATATGTAGGTCACAAAGGACAGCCTTTAGTTGTTGTTTGTCATGCTTTAACAGGGAATCATCTTACTTATGGAGATGATGAAAATCCAGGTTGGTGGAGAGAAATTATTGATGGTGGTTATCTTTCAATCAATGATTATCAGTTTATAACATTCAATGTGATTGGTAGCCCTTATGGTTCAAGCTCTAAATTGAATACGCCCGACTTTCCTGAGAGATTGTCTATGAGAGATATTTCTAAAGCAAATATTTTAGCGTTAAAACATTTTGGCTACGAAAAAATAGATGTATTAATTGGTGGTTCTCTAGGTGGAATGCAAACTTTAGAAATGCTTTATGACGGATCTATTGAAGTTAAAAAAGCAGTTATATTAGCAGCTACAGAGAAGACTTCATCATATAGTAGAGCGTTTAATGAGATTGCTAGACAAGTTATAAATATGAATGGACAAGATGGCTTAAGTATCGCAAGACAGATAGGCTTCTTAACTTACCGTTCAAGTAAAGATTATGAATCGAGATTTTCAGCGGATGATGTAGTGAGTTACCAAAAATATCAAGGTAATAAATTTAAAGATGTCTTCAATAAAGATTGTTATTTAACATTGTTAGATGTATTAGATAGTCATGACATATTTAAAGGTCGTGATGATGTCGAAGAAAGGTTACAACAACTCGAAACGAAAGTATTAACTTTAGGGTTCGCTGATGATTTATTGTATCCAGATGATCAAGTTAGAGCTTTAGGTAGATTCTTTAAATATCATAGACATTTCTTCGTACCAGACAATGTTGGCCATGATGGATTTCTATTAAACTTTGGAGATTGGGCACCTTACGTATATCACTTCTTAAAATTACATAAATTTAAAGCGCGTTAATATCATCTGAAAAGTCACGTACGTTGTTTTAAGCGTTAAAAATCTGTAAAATAGAGAAAGATGTTTAAATTAGATTGGGAAGTGAAAAATTTGTCTTTTAAAGTCGATATAAAAGCGACAATTATTGCAACATTAGTACTTGTGCTTAGTGTGATTGTCATGAGTCTTGTACCATATTTAGCGATTATTATATTACCGTTCATTACGATACCCGGAACAATACTCTGGTATCGATCTAAACCGTCATTTTTTGTGACAGTCGTCGTGACCTTATGTGCGACCGTATTATTTAATAATGTATTTTTATTAACAGTCATGACGCTTATGATATTTATGAGTGTTTTCATAGGTCAATTGCTCGTTGAACGTACATCAAAAGAACGTATTCTATACTTAGTGACAACGTTTATGAGTATTTTAACAATAGGTAGTGTATTAATTTTACAAATTACGGGAAACCTACCTTTAACAAGCAAGTTTTTCAGTCAGTATCATGATGTTTTAATTTCTTACTTTGAAATGGGTGGAAATTTAACGACTGAAATTGAAGAAACATTACAAACTTCATTAGAAATATTACAAGCAAGTATTCCTGGGTATATAGTATTATGGGTATTTTTATTAGTATTTGTTAATTTACTTGTGACATTCCCTATACTAAGAAAATTCAAAGTAGCGACACCAGTATTTAGACCATTATTTATGTGGCAAATTAATAGAAGTGTAGCTTTTGTATTTGTGATAACCGTGCTGATAAGTTTGTTTGTAACGAAAGAAAATGTTGTGATGTATGGCATAGTCACTAACTTACAATTTGTGTTAGAATGGGTTATATTTATTCAAGCATTATCGTTGTTCCATTTATTTGTAAAAGTGAAAAAACTACCTGTTGTTGTGGGAGTTTTGATATTTGTATTGGCATTTGTGTTTAAACCATTTGCGTACTTATTTGGATTGATGGATATTTGGTTTAATTTAAAACAACGCATAAAAAAGTAAATTGAGGTGAGTTTATGAACCGTCAATCAGTTAAGAAAGCCCTAATATTTCCGTACATAATTATGATGATATTAGCTTTAGTGATACTTGTATTCAGTTTTTTTAATTCTATATATTGGGCGATTATTTCGACGGTTGTTACAGTAATTCTAATTGCAGTGAGCATATTTTTTATTAGAAAGAGCTTCTTAAAATTAGATTTATATATTGGGAGTTTAGCCGGAAGAATTACTAAAAGTAAAACGAGTGCTGTCAGTGACTTACCAATAGGTGTAATACTATTAGATAAAAAAGATCATATCGAATGGATTAATAATTTTATAAATAAACGTATAGAACGAGATGTTTTAGACGAACCAATTAATGAAGTTTTTCCAAATATTTTAAAAAGATTAGAAAACACACATGAAGTAGAGATTGAAGAAGGTTCTTATAAATATAAAGTTACATATACTGAAGATGAAAAAGCTATTTATCTGTTTGATATAACAGAGTCTTCACATGTATATGAATTATATGAAAATGAAAAACCGATCATAGCGACAATTTTCTTAGATAATTATGACGAAATTACTCAGAACATGAATGATTCTCAACGTTCTGAAGTCAATAGTATCATTACACGTGTTATAGACGATTGGTCATCACGTTATCAACTATTTATTAAACGATATAGTTCTGATCAATTTATAGCATTATTAAATAACAGCATTCTAGAAGATATTGAAACATTGAAGTTCAATTTATTAGATGACTTAAGAGATAGAACAAGAGAAATTGGACACCAGTTAACATTGAGTATCGGTATTGGTGAAGGTAGTGAGAACTTAATTGAATTAGGTGAGCTATCACAATCAAGTTTAGACTTAGCGCTCGGACGTGGTGGAGACCAAGTTGCAATTAAGAATAGTAATGGTAATGTGAGATTTTATGGTGGTAAAACAGACCCAATGGAAAAAAGAACAAGAGTCCGTGCCCGTGTTATTTCACATGCATTAAGAGATATCTTAATTGAAGGTGACAAGGTTATTATTATGGGTCATAAATCACCTGATATGGATGCAATCGGTGCAGCAATCGGTGTTTCTCGTATAGCCAAAATGAATAATTTAGAGTCTTATATTGTGTTGAATGACTCTGATATTGATAGTACATTAGAACGTGTTATGACTGAAATAGACGAGAAGCCTGACCTTAAGGAAAGATTTATTACTTCAGAAGAAGCATGGCATGAAATGACACCACGTACAACGCTAGTAGTTGTAGACACGCATAAACCTGAACTAGTAATAGATGAGAACTTGTTGAATAAAGCAAATAGAAAAGTAGTGATCGACCATCATCGTCGAGGAGAAAGCATTATATCTAGTCCGCTACTTGTTTATATGGAGCCTTACGCAAGTTCAACTGCTGAACTTGTAACAGAATTGCTAGAATATCAACCAACAGAACATCGTTTAACGAGAATAGAATCAACCATCATGTTAGCAGGTATTATTGTCGATACACGTAACTTTACGTTAAGAACAGGATCACGAACATTTGATGCAGCGAGCTTTTTAAGAAGTCATGGCGCAGATACAATTCTTTGTCAGCATTTCTTAAAGGATGATATAGATACGTACATTAAACGTTCGGATTTAATTAAGACAGTTAAACTGTTACGCAATGGTGTCGCAATTGCTCATGGAGAAGATCATCAAACTTATCACCCTGTTACAGTTGCACAGGCTGCAGATGAGTTGCTAGGCTTAGAAGGTGTGGAAGCATCTTATGTAGTAGCAAGACGATCTGAAGATACAATTGGTATTTCCGCACGCTCGTTAGGTGAAGTGAATGTACAATTAACAATGGAAGCATTAGGTGGAGGCGGTCATTTATCAAATGCGCAACACAAATTAAAAATACATCAGTAGAGAAAGCAATCGAAGAATTAATTAAGGTTGTTGAATCAGACGAAAAAGGAGTGGAAGAATAATGAAAGTTATTTTCACACAAGACGTTAAAGGTAAAGGTAAAAAAGGCGAAGTAAAAGACGTACCAGTAGGTTATGGTCAAAATTACTTAATAAAAAATAATTTTGCTGTTGAAGCAACTCCAGGTAATATGAAACAATTAGAACAACAAAATAAACGCCAAGAAGAGTTGAAACAACAAGAAATAGATGATGCAAAAGCACTTGCAGAAAAATTAAAAGAATTAGAAGTTGAAATTTCTGCTAAAACAGGTGAAGGTGGTAAATTGTTTGGTTCAGTAAGTACTAAACAAATTACACAAGCATTAGAAAAACAACACCAAATTAAAGTAGATAAACGCAAAATGGACTTACCTAATGGCATTCATAGTTTAGGTTATACAAATGTTCCTATTAAACTTCATAATAAAGTTTCTGGAACTTTAAAAGTACACGTTGTTGAAGCTTAAGTAATCCATTAAAATGGTCGGTATTTGATTTACCGACCTATTTTAATGCGTTATAATAAAAAATATTAAAAACGGAAAGGAGTAATCAGTATGGATGGTATGGATAATATGATGAATGCGAAACAAATGCCCCATAGTATAGAGGCTGAACAATCTGTTATCGGTGCAATCTTGATTGATCCTGAACTGATTAACTCAACAGGTGAAACATTAATACCTGAAGCTTTCTATCGTGCAAATCACCAACATATTTTTAGAGCAATGTTGATGTTAAGTGAGCAGAATAAAGAAATTGATTCGGTAACACTGATGGATGAGTTAGCAGCTGAATCTTTGTTAGAAGAAGCGGGTGGCCCAGCATACTTAGCTGAATTAGCAAACAATGTCCCAACAACTAGAAATATTCATTTCTACATAGATATAGTATTTAAACATGCAGTGAAACGTCAATTGATTCGTGTAGCAGATAGTATCGCTGAAGATGGGTATAATCCAGAGCTTGATTTAGAATCGTTGCTAGGTGACGCAGAAAAAAGAATATTAGAGATTTCTGCTTCAAGAGGTACAGAAGGATTCAAAGACATAAAAGATGTCTTAAGTATAGTATTTGATAATGCTGAGCAACTAGACCAAAACAGTGGTCAAACGCCAGGAATACCAACAGGATATAGAGATTTAGACCAAATGACAGCAGGATTTAACCGCAATGATTTAATTATTATTGCGGCACGTCCTTCTGTCGGTAAGACTGCCTTCGCATTAAATATTGCTCAACAAGTAGCAACACATCAAGATTTATACTCTGTTGGAATCTTCTCGCTCGAAATGGGTGCAGATCAGCTGGCAACACGTATGATTTGTAGTACGGGTAATGTTGATTCAAATAGATTGCGTACAGGTTCAATGACAGAAGAAGACTGGAGCAGATTTACAGTTGCAGTAGGTAAACTGTCTCGTACAAAAATATTTATTGATGATACACCAGGTATTCGTATAACGGATATTCGTGCAAAATGTCGTAGACTGAAACAAGAGCATGGATTAGATATGATTGTGATTGACTACCTACAGTTAATTCAAGGTAGCGGTTCACGAAGTTCAGATAACAGACAACAAGAAGTATCTGAAATATCTCGTATGCTTAAAGCAATAGCAAGGGAATTAGAGTGTCCAGTTATCGCATTAAGTCAGTTATCTCGTGGCGTTGAGCAAAGACAAGATAAGAGACCGATGATGAGTGATATTCGTGAATCAGGTTCTATTGAGCAAGATGCTGATATTGTTGCCTTCTTGTATAGAGATGATTATTATTCAAGAGGCGGAGAAGACGAAGATGGTGAAGCAGTTGATGCTGGTGCACAAGATGATAATGGTGAAATAGAAATTATCATTGCTAAACAACGTAACGGTCCAACCGGCACAGTTAAACTGCATTTCATGAAACAATACAACAAATTCACAGATATCGATTATCAACATGCAGGAATGGAATTTGAATAAAAAAGTTTTTAGGCATAAAGACGTACATTTATAGAACTTTCTATTATAATGTACGTCTTTTGTTTTGTGTAAAGACACTATTATTTCTTTATGTTTGTGTTTTTATAGTTAGTGATTTTGGTTTAAAACCTTTTAATTACTATGGTTAAGGCGTTTATTAGACATTGTGATGTGATTACAAAATGTAAAAAAACACTCATAACTAATGTTCGTTTTTAGTTTGCAATTTAGTTATAGGACTGATAGAATACTTAATGGTTAATGAGAAAAAGCGGAGGTGCTCACATGTCATCAATCGTAGTAGTTGGGACGCAATGGGGAGACGAAGGTAAAGGTAAAATTACAGATTTCTTAGCAGAGGATGCAAACGTTATTGCACGTTTTTCAGGCGGTAACAATGCAGGTCATACAATAAAATTTGATGGAGAAACTTATAAATTACACTTAGTACCATCAGGTATATTTTATAAAGAGAAATCAAGTGTTATCGGTAATGGCGTAGTAGTTGATCCAGTAGCTTTATTAAAAGAATTAGATGCTTTAAACGAACGCGGAGTTGAAACAAACAACTTGAGAATTTCTAACCGTGCACAAGTAATCTTGCCATATCATTTAAAACAAGATGAACTAGAAGAAGAAAAACGCGGTGATAACAAAATTGGTACAACTAAAAAAGGTATCGGTCCAGCTTATGTAGACAAAGCACAACGTATCGGTATTCGTATGGCTGATTTATTAGATAAAGAAACATTTGAAAAGCTTTTAAAAAATAATCTTGAATATAAAAATGAACTATTTGAAAAAATGTTCAATGCTGAAGGTTTCACTTTTGAAGAAATCTTTGAAACATATTTTGCTGCAGGTCAACGTTTGAAAGATTACGTTACTGACACAGCTAAATTATTAGACGATGCTTTCGTAAACGAAGAAAAAGTTTTATTTGAAGGTGCACAAGGTGTTATGTTAGACATCGATCATGGTACATATCCATTCGTAACTTCAAGTAATCCAATTGCTGGTAACGTTACAGTAGGTGGCGGAGTTGGTCCAACATACGTATCAAAAGTTATCGGTGTATGTAAAGCTTATACATCACGTGTAGGAGACGGTCCATTCCCAACAGAACTATTTGATGAAGATGGTCATCATATCCGTGAAGTAGGTCGTGAATATGGTACAACAACAGGACGTCCTCGTCGTGTAGGTTGGTTTGACTCAGTAGTATTACGTCACTCACGTCGTGTAAGTGGTATTACAGACTTATCAATCAACTCAATTGATGTATTAACAGGACTTAAAACAGTTAAAATTTGTACAGCATATGAAATTGATGGCGTAGAAATTACAGAATACCCAGCAAACTTAAACGAATTAGAACGTTGTAAACCAATCTTCGAAGAACTACCAGGTTGGGAAGAAGACATTACAAGTTGTCGTTCATTAGATGAACTACCAGATAACGCACGTCGTTACTTAGAACGCATCTCTGAATTATGTAACGTGAAAATTTCTATCTTCTCAGTAGGACCAGATAGAAACCAAACAAACTTATTAGAAAACTTATGGAACTAAGTTTTTATATAGATAAAGTAGGAGGCAATTCAGCATATAGCTGAATTGCTTCTTTTTTGTTTGGATAAGACGTATTTAGTGTTTCTGGACCGATAAAAATAAATAGCGGTCCAGAAATGAGAAATACGGACCGATAAATAAAATTACCGGTCCAGAAAAACGAAATACAGGCCGATAAAAATATTTATCGGCCTGTATTTCTCATAATATATTAATCACTACATAAAATTGGAATAAAAAAGCACAAGAACTCAATTTGTAAGAACAACTATGACTGTAGACATGAATCTCAACCATCTACTATGTAACTAACCATTCTTTAGACTACCCGCTCACATAGATGTCTAAAAAAACGATAGTGTAATCATTAATTCTCATGCGTTTTTAGTCAATTTGTTAATGGATTTCTCTCTTTTTAAAGCGTCCACCTTTTACTTCGCTTACATCTCCTATTGATAGGAATGCTGTATTGTCTATTTCTGTAACGATATCCTTTAATTTAGATTCTTCTAATCGTGTGATTACGCAGAACACTACTTTTTTATCTTCTCCTGTATATGCGCCTTCTCCATTAAGGTATGTAACACCTCTACCTAGACGGTCGTTGATTGCTTCTCCTATGTCTCGATATGTATCACTGATTATCCATACTGCTTTAGATTCATCAAATCCTTGTACTGTCACGTCAATCATCTTAGCTGCTATAAAATATGCTATAACCGAAAACATAGCTGACTCCCAATTGAATACAAAGCCTGCAGCTGTGAATATGAAACAATTAATAAGCATCACGATTTCTCCGACTGAAAACGGTGCTTTACTACTTATCAATATTGCACTGATTTCTGAGCCGTCTAAAGATCCACCATATCTAATAACTAGACCGACGCCTAGTCCTATAATTGCCCCACCGAAAATAGTAACTAGAAATGTCTCTTTGATAAATGGGTCAAAATGATGTAAATAAGCAGTTGTAATTGATAAGACTGTTATGGCATATATTGTTGAAATCGTGAATGTTTTACCAATTTGTTTATAACCTAAAAAGAAAAAGGGGATATTTAGTAAGAATATAAATAGTCCGAGTTTCAAATTTGTTAAATGGCTTAAAATAATCGCAATCCCTACAATTCCTCCATCGAGTAATTTGTTTGGTACTAGGAATAGTTCTAACCCGACACCCATTAAAACACTCCCGATTGTGATAAAAATGAACCGTTTAAGGATTTCTCCTTTACTTAATTTACGGTGTCCTTTTTTAATAACTTGCGCTTGCTCCATATCATCATCCCTTTTTATTACTTCTATTTTATATTATATAAAAAATTTAAAATAAAATCTTGTCTTCTGTATAATAGTCATGCTATAATCAATCTTGTGTCTAATATAGGCCCCTTGGTCAAGCGGTTAAGACACCGCCCTTTCACGGCGGTAACACGGGTTCGAGTCCCGTAGGGGTCACCATCTAAATTATATACATATAAGGTCCCGTGGTGTAGCGGTTAACATGCCTGCCTGTCACGCAGGAGATCGCGGGTTCGATTCCCGTCGGGACCGCTTTTAATGCTTATCGTAATAACGATAAGCATTTTTTTGTTGTTCAATTATAGAATAACATCAAACAATAGAATTAATGGACAAATAGTGTTAAATTATAGTATAGGATATCATGCACAATTGTGTGCTTGAAGATACTTATTTTCAAAAAGAAATGAGGTAAATAGCATGGCTAGAAAAATAGTAGTCGTTGATGATGAAAAACCAATTGCAGATATACTTGAATTTAACTTAAAAAAAGAAGGTTATGATGTTTATTGCGCGTATGACGGTGATGACGCAGTAGATTTAATATATGCAGAAGAACCAGACATAGTGCTCTTAGATATTATGTTACCTGGTAGAGATGGCATGGAAGTATGTCGAGAGGTTCGTAAGAAATTTGAAATGCCAATCATTATGTTAACAGCTAAAGACTCAGAAATTGATAAAGTTTTAGGTCTTGAGCTTGGTGCAGATGATTATGTAACTAAACCATTTTCAACACGTGAATTGATTGCCCGTGTTAAAGCGAACTTGCGTAGACATTATTCACAACCTACTCAAACTGAAGATGAAGAAACAAATGAAATTGTTATTAAAGATATTACAGTATACCCGGATGCATATTCAATTAAAAAACGTGGTGTGGATATCGAATTAACACATCGTGAGTTTGAATTATTCCATTACTTAGCTAAACATATTGGACAAGTTATGACGCGTGAACACTTACTTCAAACAGTGTGGGGTTATGATTACTTCGGTGATGTGCGTACTGTTGACGTGACAATACGTCGACTACGTGAAAAAATCGAAGACGATGCATCTCACCCAGAATATATCGTTACGCGTAGGGGTGTGGGTTATTTCCTACAAACTCAAGAGTAGGCTGATCATATGAATTGGCTAAAGAAATTTCAGTCCTTACACATTAAACTTGTCGTCATTTATGTTTTATTAATCATTATTGGTATGCAAATTATCGGTTTATATTTTACAAACAGCCTTGAGAAGGAACTGACACGTAACTTCAAGACGAACATCGAACAACACGTGAAACAGATTAATTACAACATAAAGAAAACGTACAATTCAGAAGATCCTAATCGGAACTTCCAAAAAGAGATACAAAGTATATTAGATGACTACGCAAACCGAACTGAAATTGATGAGATTAGGTTTATTGACCAAGATCAAATCATCGTTGCGACATCTAAAGCTACAAATCAAAATACCGTCAATCAAAAAGTAAACGATAGCTCTGTAAAAAAGGCGTTATCATTAGGAAAAGCAAATGATAAAATCGTTTTGAAAAATGATTCCTCGGATAGTAACCGAGTATGGATTAAAAATAAACCTGTTGAATACGAAGGTAAAGTTGTTGGGGATATTTATGTAGAATCAGATATTGATTCTGTATATGAACAGTTAAACAACATTAACCAAATTTTCATTATAGGTACAGCAATCTCATTATTGATCACAATTGTGCTCGGTTTCTTTATTGCGAGAACAATTACGAAACCAATATCAGATATGCGTAACCAAACTTTAGAAATGTCTAAAGGTAACTATACACAGCGCGTTAAAATATATGGGAATGATGAAATTGGCGAACTTGCACTTTCATTCAATAATTTATCGAAGCGTGTACAAGAAGCTCAAGCGAATACTGAAAGTGAGAAACGACGACTTGATTCAGTTATTACACATATGAGTGATGGTGTATTAGCGACAGACAGACGTGGTCGTGTACGTATTATCAATGAAATGGCGCTTAAAATGTTAGGTTTAGAGCGTTCAGATGTAGAAGCTAAACATATACTAGACATTCTTAATATTGATGATAATTATTCATTAGATGATTTACAGGAGAATAATGATAGCTTCATTATTGATGTAAACGAAGAAGAAGGCATAATCGCTCGTGTTAACTTCAGTACAATCATACAAGATACAGGCTTTATAAATGGTTATATTGCGGTATTACACGATGTTACTGAACAACACATTCTAGAAAATGAACGACGCGAATTTGTTGCGAATGTTTCACATGAATTACGTACGCCTTTAACATCAATGAGAAGTTATATTGAAGCACTAGAAGAAGGGGCTTGGCGTGATCCAGAAGTTGCGCCAACATTCTTAAATGTTACGCGTGAAGAAACAGATCGTATGATTCGTTTAGTTAACGATCTATTACAACTATCTAAAATGGATAGCTCAAGTGATCAGATGAATTCAGAGTTGATTGACTTTAATATGTTCATTAATAAAATTATTAATAGACATGAAATGACTCAAGGTAAGAATGTAACGTTTATACGTGACATACCTGTTAAAGGATTATTTGTTGAAATCGATCCTGATAAAATGACTCAAGTGTTTGATAATGTTATTACAAATGCGATTAAATATTCTCAAGAATCTCATAAACGTGTAGAGTTTCATGTGAAACAAAATACGTTATATAACAGAATGACGATACAGATTAAAGATAATGGTATCGGTATTCCAGTTAATAAAGTTGATAAAATATTTGATCGATTTTATAGAGTAGATAAAGCAAGAGCACGTAAGATGGGCGGCACTGGATTAGGTTTAGCGATTACTAAAGAAATCGTAGAAGCACATAAAGGTAGAATATGGGCGAATAGTAAAGAAGGTCAAGGCACATCCATTTATATTACTTTGCCATGTGAATTCATAGAAGATGAGTTTGGTGATTGGGATGCGTAATAGAGAAGTTATTAAATCTGTTATTCTCATAATTCTCGTTCTAATTAGTGTGTTTATGACATACCGTGTATGGACATTTACACCTGAATTGACTGACTTGGAAACGGATGTTAATGCTGATACACCTTCTATTGGACCTAAGATTAGTAAGCCTATCGATAGTGTGATTATGCCTTTTAGAATGATTAATCGTAATGGTACGGACGTGAAAGGGACGTCTAATATGAAAGATATCAAAAAGGTAACGGATCAAATGTTGAGTAAAGAAGTTAAGAAGGTAGATGTCTTAAGTAGCGAGTCAGTTGTGCAACTTGAAGATTTATCTGAACGCTATACAATTTTAGACTTCCCTGACAGTGTCCCTAGTGAAATGTATTTGAATCAAGTATTAGGTATGAATATGAGTTATTATCCTAATGTTAATTTTGATAGAATTTTAGTAGATACGAAGTCAACAAATGAAGCGAATGTTTATTTGTTAAGTGAGAATAAGCAAAAAGCAGTAAAGTTACAGACAACGATGAAAAGTCATAAATTTGATCAAATGAATAAAGAAGTTGCGAAAGATTTAAAACCTTATACAGGCATTATTACGAATGAAACAACGACGAATGAAATTAATCAAATTTATGCACCTGAAAATGCTTATAGCATGAATGTATATCGTTATGTGACTAACAAAATATCTGTATCTGATTTAAATGATGTCATCCTTGGAGATTCTGTTATTGCGCGCAGTAACGAAGATCAAGTTTCAACGTATAATAATAACACGGGTATTTCTACAGTAAACGAAGAGAAACAAACATACCGTTATACAAATTTATCCGAAGATGAAAATCAGCAAAAAGATATTTCTAAATCTATTACGAATTCATTTAAATTTATTAATGAACATGCAGGGTATACAGATGAATTCCGATTATTTAATACAGATCAAAAGACAGGTAAAATAGATTACCAAATGTTCTTAAACAACTACCCAGTATTTAATGATGATAAGTTATCTTCAATTGAAGCTGTGTGGGGTAAAAACGCGATTAATGAATACAACAGAGGCTTAATTACAACAGGTGTAGCTGTGCCATCTAAAAAAGAAGCAGATGAATTACCTTCATCTGAAGAAGTTAGATATGGTTTAGCTTCTAATGGAGAAATAGATTTCAATAAAGTTACGAATATGGCAATTGGATATGATTTATCATTACCAAATGATGAACTTGATAACTTACAAGATACAATTGAATTCACGCCAAAATGGTACATTAAATATGACGATGAATGGAAAAGATACGAGAATGGAGGGCTAGCTTAATGGATTGGAAACATGCCAAGTCACTCTTCATTATTGTGTTCATTCTAATCAACATTGGATTAGTCGTTGTTTACTTTAATAAAGTGAACAACTCGATAGTCCAAGAATCTAATGCACAATCAGAGGTAAACTTTTCAAAAGAAGGAATAGATATTCCACAGTTACCAGATTATAAAGATAAAGAAATGCAAGCTATAACAGGAAGCAGTAAGTCATTTAATGCTGATGAGCTTGAAGGTGTGTATTCACTAACTGAAAAAGACACACAGATTAATAAAGATATAAATGTAGATCTAGATAAAGATAGTAAACAAGAATCGTTCAAAAACTTTATCAACAAAGAATCTTTTAAAGGTAAAGAATATCAATATCAGAACAACAACTCGAATAAAAATAAAGTAGTCTACGAACAAAATTATGAAGATTTGCCAATACTAAATAATAGTAAAGGTCAAATCGTCTTTGAAATGGAAAACGGTAAAGCAAATAAATATACACAAACATATTTAGATAAACTTAAACCTGGTAATGGAGATAATAACAATAAGCAAAAAATTGTAAACGCTAAGACAGCTTTAGAAACATTGTATTACAACACATACCTAAAAAAAGGTGATAAAGTAGAATCCGTGAGATTAGGTTATTACAGTGTCGTTAAAGAAATTGGAGGACAAGTACTAGTACCTTCATGGGAAGTGAAAATTAAATCCGAAGAAGACGGCAAAAGTAAAACAAAAGTATTGTACATCGATGCAATCAAACCTGAATCAACCGTACTAGAAGAATCTTAAGAGAAGCAGTAATTAAAGGAGATGAACACTTGTGATCGCAATGAGCGTACTCGCAAGTGGCAGTACAGGAAATGCCACTTATATAGAATCAGATAATGGAAGCCTACTCGTAGACGCTGGATTAACAGGTAAAAAATTAGAAGGCCTGTTTCAACAAATAGACCGTAATATCAGCGACTTAGAAGGCATCTTAGTAACCCACGAACATATCGATCACATAAAAGGATTAGGTGTGCTTGCAAGAAAGTATAAATTACCTATCTATGCCAACAAGAAGACATGGCAAATGATAGATGCTAAAGATAAAAATATACCACTTGATCAAAAGTTCAACTTTGAACCATATGAAACAAAGACATTAGCAGGTATTGATATTGAATCATTCAGTGTGTCACATGATGCAATAGATCCACAATTCTACATCTTTAATCATGACTATAAGAAATTAACAATGATTACAGATACAGGATACGTGTCAGACAGAATGAAAGGTATGATACATGGAAGTGATGCATTTGTATTTGAAAGCAATCACGATGTAGATATGTTAAGAATGGGTAGATACCCATGGAAGACCAAACAACGTATATTAAGTGATATGGGTCACGTATCAAACGAAGATGCAGCACATGCTATGTGTGATGTGATAACAGGAAGTACGAAGCGTATTTATCTATCTCACTTAAGTCTAGATAATAATATGAAAGACTTAGCAAGAATGAGCGTAGGACAAGTATTAAATGAAAATGATATAGATACAAATAAAGAAGTCATACTGTGTGACACAGATAAAGAAAAAGCAACACCAATATATTATATATAAACAAAAGATATCCCCAATTTCAGAATTGGGGATATCTTTTTAGTTTGTGCACATATATACCCACAGTTATACACAACTGTCCACAATCTGTGCATAAGTAAGTAGGTTATCCACTGATTTATCCACAATGTATATAATTCAGTGGATAAATCACAACAAAATGTATAAAAATAAACAACTAAATATTAAGAAAACATTCACAAATTTTCGATTGTTGATATAATAAGAAATAAAACTGTGTATAAGTTAATAACTTGTGGATAACTTTTAAGATAATGAATAAAGGTGGATAATGATGAAAATAACAATCATAACAGTCGGCAAACTAAAAGAGAAATACTGGAAACAAGCCGTAGAAGAATATAATAAAAGACTAGGTGCCTATACCAAAACTGAATTAATCGAAGTTGCAGACGAAAAAGCACCAGACAATATGAGTGAAAAAGACATAGAAATCGTGAAGGAAAAAGAAGCGGACAGAATCATGTCTAAAATCAAACAAGACAGTTACGTTATTACCCTGGAAATACAAGGTAAAATGCTCACAAGCGAACAACTCAGTAAAGAAATCGATAGCCTGATGACAAGAGGAAACTCACACATCACATTTATCATCGGCGGATCAAACGGATTACATAGCAAAGTATTAAAACGCAGCAACTACGCACTATCATTCAGCAAAATGACATTCCCACATCAAATGATGAAAGTCGTGTTGATGGAGCAAGTATATAGAGCATTTAAGATAATGCGAGGGGAAAGTTATCATAAATGAAACTTTAAAATAAGTTGTGAATAATACATCAAAATTTAAATAATTTATAGATATACAGTATTCTTTACTCTTGAATAAATATTAATGAGGTGAAAAATGAGCATAAATGATTTTGAAAAGGAAACAAGAAAAATTATAAATGACAAGTTAAAGCAAATAATGAATGATAAAAAAATAGTAAATGAAGAAGATTTAGAAAAATAATTTTAAAAATTGTACTCATCTGTCCTTATATACATAAAGAACGCCATAAACTGTCACTGGCACTGAACCCCTAAAATGGAAACTTAATAAAAACACTATTTTCTGAAGATTTGATGGATATCCATATTTCTTTAATAATCTGCGCACTTACACTCTCATTTTAGCTTTGGTACTATAACGTATAGGCCAATCCACATTCATATTATCCTTAACTTTTTTTGTTAATTCATGAGCAATGGCTCTTAATTCTTTATGATCCATTGCTTCTTTTGCTGTTTCATGTGAAGATAATACATCATAAAATGTAATTTCTTAAGTACTTAAGCCTAAGTCTTTACCTCTTTTTTGTTCCTGCTTAATTTCTTTGGGTATTTGAAATAATTCTTCAATTACTTTTGATGCTTCAATAGAACGGTTATTGTATTTTTTTGATTTATTTAGCATCTCAGAAAATCTTTTAGATATAGTAGGGTTTGTTTTCATTAATGACTTAACTTGTCCTTAAAGTAATTTATTCAACAATTCAACTGTTACACTTTTTTACTGTAGTCCTTCTACATCTTTTAAGAAATCATCTGACAATATTGAAATATTTGGATTTTCTATTTCAAGTGACTGCTATATTTACAACTTCTTCAGTTATGACTGATTTTGAAATTAATTGATTTATCTCTGCTTCTGTATCAGCAGGTGTCTTTTTATGCTCACTTCCATCACTAGATGGGGCTAACAATTTAACAATCCATGATTTTACAGCTTTTAAAACCGTCATTTCACTATTCAGTTCTTGAGTAGCTTTCCCTGTTACATATATTGCAATCCCTTAGAAAGCTCAGTCACTGTTTCACAAATTGCTCTCTCTTTCTTTCTCACTAATCCAATGTTATAATCCATCGTATTTGAGCTTGCATTATAGCGGTTGAATTGATCTTCTGACTAATGATTATATAGCATATCTTGAATGATATATAATTTCATTAACACAACTTCAAGAGCTTTATTAGTATCTATACCTGTTTGTTCTCTATCAGATTCCGTATATTAATTTAACGCTTCCTACAGATTTTCCACAATACTTACATAATAAACAATTAACCCGGTATTTTTATGGTTTTATTTGCACGATTCTACAAATTAGTCACTTTTTAAAATTCGATTCTTAAAAAAATATGTAATCCAAAATTGATTATAAAACGTATATGTTATAAAGGATGTGACTTTGATGAGAAAAATCGTGGTACTTTTAATAAGCATATTATTGTTAAATGGCTGTATCAACAATAAAGAGCATGTGAATACTAACGATAAAAAAATTAATAAACACGAAAATGTAGAAAAATTAAATCAAATAGATTTTGAGGTTTATGATAATGAGATAATCCCGTCTAGAATAAATATACCTGGCTTAAATGTTGATGAAAGATTAGACCATACAAGTACCAATGAAAAAGGAGAAATGTCCGTACCTCATGACATTAATACTCCTGCATGGTTTAAAGATGGGTATAAAGTAGGAGAACTTGGTAATGCTGTGATTGCCGGACATGTTGATGATGGTGTGAATCCGGGTGTATTTACAAATCTTCATAAACTTCAAAAAGGTGATAAAGTTGAGGTTAGTGATAGAAATAATAAGAAATTAGTATTTAAAGTATATGATAAAAAATTATATAAATTAAGAGATGCGCCAGTAGAAAAAATCTTTGGATTTTCTAGTAATAGACATTTAAATTTGATTACTTGTGAAGGGGACTATAATAATTCATTAGGAAGTACACCAAATAGATTAGTAGTTTATACAAAATTAATAAATGGTTGAAATTATGCATATGACATTTGCTAACATATAATAGTAAATGTCGGGGGGTATAACAATGCGAGAGTTGGATATAGATTTATACGATAAAATAGTATCTAGAGATACAAATAGCTTAGAAACATTATATGATCGTTACGAATCGCTGCTATACAGTTTTATTTATAAAATCACACAAGATAAGCAATCGAGTGAAGAAGTACTTCAAGATGTATTTATGAAAATTTGGAATCAAAAAGCTCAATTTGATAGTAGTAAGGGTAAGATGTCGACATGGCTTATTACGATTTCACGAAACTTAGCAATTGATTATATACGTAAGAGAAAAACAACGCCTTATGAATATGATGAAGAAAGGGATAATATAAAGACGGATAATATACCTGAATCAGAACTAATAACTAAAGAAGAAGCTGAACAGATTAAAGGATGTATAGATGAGTTAGACGCAAAGCAACAAGCAATTGTGTATTTATTTTATTTTAAAGGTTTCAATCATAAAGAAATATCGAACACGCTTGAAATACCTTTAGGAACTGTAAAGAGTAGGCTAAGATTATCTATTCAACATTTAAAGCATAAATTAAAAATAAACAAGAAGGGAGAGAGGAAATAATATGGAATGTGGAAAATTATATGATTATTTCAATAATCAATTAAGTAAAGAAGAAAAACAAAAATTTGAAGAACATTTAAAAACTTGTAAAAATTGTCAAGAAGAACTAGATGAGCTGAATATATTAAATGAATCTCTTCCTTATCATGTTGCAAATATTGTTCCTCCTAAAGGTATGAAAAGTAGAATAATGAATAATATTCTAAATGATGAAAATAACGAAGGTCATTCAGCTCAAGCATATAATGATAACAGTCAGCATAAACCATTAAAAACAAAGCAAAATATAATTAAAAACGTATCTCTCATTAGTATGGCCGCATTATTATTAATATCTATAGTAGGAAATTTATATCAGTTTAATATAAAAGAACATGGAAGTAAGAATAAAAACCATCATTTAATAAATAAAAGCAGTGCACAAATAATAAAGTTAAAATCTACTAAAAAAGAGCAAGTTCAAGGCGAAGCATTTATAGCTAAAAATAAAAAAGAAAGACAATTAGTAATACAAGCACAAAATTTACAAGAAACGAAAGGCAATGAAGCATATCAAGTTTGGATTCTTAAAGGAGAAAAGCCATATCGAGCAGGTACTTTTGTTTCTAGTAAAAATTCTGGAATAGTTATCTTTGATTTAAGTGATATCGAATTAGATAAGCAAGATAAAATAGCAATTACTTTAGAACCATCACCAAATAATCAGGCCCCTGAAGGTGATATTATAATGGCTGGTGAAAAAGGTTAGATATTTTTAGAGATTACATTAATTAATGTGATCTCTTTTTTTATTTATTGCGTATACCATATGAACAAAAAAACAAAGGAGTGATTGGATGAATATTTCACAGAAAGTATTAGCTATGTCATTATCGGTTTCATTGTTAGGAGCTGGAACAAGTGTGTCGCAAATTGCACAAGCACATGATGCATCACATGAATCTGTTACAAAAACAGATAGTAAAGCAGTTGAATTAAGAAGTAATTTAGATATGTTGCTAAGTGAACATGCGTATTTAGCTACTGATACAATGAGAAAAGGTGCAGAAGGTTCTAAAGATTTTGATGCGTCGGTTAAATCACTTAATATGAATACAAAGGATTTATCTAAAGCTATTGGTGATGTGTATGGCCAAGAAGCAGGTAAAGAGTTTGAAAAAATGTGGGCAGAACATATTGGCTACTTTGTAGATTATGTGAATGCTACAAATGATAATGATGAAAATGCACGACAAGAAGCATTAAAGAACTTAGATAATTATAGAGAACACTTCTCTCAATTTTTAGCATCAGCAACAGATGAAAAATTAGAAGCGAAAGGTTTATCAGAAGGTTTACAAATGCACGTGAATCAATTAGTAAGCGCATTTGATGCCTCAGTAAATGGGGACTATGACAAAGCTTACAAATACGAAAGAGAATCCATTCATCACATGTATATGGTTAGTAAAGGATTATCAAATGCTATAACACAACAATTTCCTGAAGATTATCACCATACAAGTGCAACAACAAAAGCAGCCGACTTAAGATCAGATTTAAATTATTTAATGAGTGAGCATGCCATCTTAGCAGCCGATGCCATGCAAAATGGATATGATGGATCTAAAAATTACAAAGCCTCAGTAAAAGCGTTAGAAATGAATACAAAAGATTTATCAAAAGCAATAGAAGGTGCGTATGGTAAAGAAGCGGGTATGGAATTCGATAAAATGTGGACAGAGCATATTGGGTATTTCGTTGATTATGTAGAAGGTTCAAAAAATAAAGACGAAGACGATAAAAAAGAAGCAAAAAGTAATTTAGATAATTATAGTAAAGAATTTGGCGCATTTCTATCTAAAGCTACAGATAATCAATTAAAGAGTGATGATTTAGCTGAAGGATTAGGTATGCACGTGAATCAATTGTTAGCCTCATTTGATGCGTATACTAAAGGAGATTATAATACATCAACAGTGAAAGTAAGAGAAGCATATGCGCATATGTTTATGCCAGCTAAAGGTTTAAGTCAAGCAATAGTAATGCAAAATAAATCAAAATTTGAAATGAATATGCCAAAAGAAATGCCGGATACAGGTGCACAAAAATAGGCTCTTTATATAAAATAAAGAAAACTAAATTTAAATTTAGTTTTCTTTTAAATTTTTAAGGGTACAATATTTATTAAAAGGGAGAAAATATGAAAATATTCGATGTAATCTCACAAATTGAACAAGAAATATTAGTTAGCAATAATAATTATAAAATCAATATAGATAAAGATTGTACTGATATTACAACAATGTACCAAAATATTAAAAGTTCCTCTGTTTTTATATTAAAGGCGTCTAATCGCTCTAAAATTTATGCAGAAAAAGCTATAAGTAAAAATCCAATATTAATATTGACGAATATGGAACCAAACAGTTTGGATGATATCAAATGTGATATTCCAGTTATATATTTATCTAACTATGAATCAGCGATAAATAAATTAGTACATTTATTTTATGATAAATATATCGAAAGCTTAAAATTTATTGCAGTAACGGGTACTAATGGTAAAACAACTACAAGTCATATGGTAGGAAAAATATTATCAAAACTAGATAAACGAGTAGCTGTTGTAGGTACATTAGGCGTTTATGATTCTAAATTTAACAAAATTAATTTTGACCATACTACACCAACTACACCAATGCATATTGAATTTGCTGAAATAATAAAGTATTTTGCAGAAAAAAACTATGACTATATTGTATATGAAGCTACATCCATTGCTCTAGACCAAAAAAGGGTTAATTTTATATATAACGAACTAGCAATATTTACTAATTTTAGCTCTGAGCATCTTGAGTATCATCATACACTTGAAAATTATTTAGAAGCTAAATTAAAACTGAATGCGTTAAGTAAAAAAAGTATTGTCAATTATGATAGCAAAGAATATAGAAAAATAGCTTATGATAGGTATCACTTTTCTAATGACCAAAAAAATGATATGTATTATAAATATTCTATAAAGGAGAATAAGTTATCTATTTGGATAAACGGAAATGCTTATCAAATCAATATAGCATTGAATGGAATTCATAATTATATTAATCTGGCTATTAGTATAATTGCAATACATAAATTGAATTTTGATATAAAAAATATTTTAGAGGTAGTTAAATATATCAAACCACCTGAAAATAGATTTGAGATATTTAAAATAAGAGAATTTGAATTTATATTAGATTTTGCGCATACACCATTAGCAATTAATGAGTCAATTAGCGAAGCAATAAAATATTCTTCAAAAAAGAAAAAAAAGCTAACAGTATTGGTTACAGGTATAGGCCTACGTGGTCTAGATAAAATAAGAAATACAATGAATTTAATTCCTAATAATATAGATCAAATTGTTTTAGCTTCCGAACAAGTAGGTTTTGAAAATGAAAACCATATTATTGCAACGATGATTAAGTATTTACCGAAATATTATGATTTAAATAATATTATGATTGCAAGTTCAAGAATGGAAGCAATAAAAAAAATTGTTGAGGATACTAAAATTGATGAAAGTATTATTTTACTAACGGGCATCAATGAACCACAGCATTATAGAGGCAATTTAATCAATCATGACGATAAATCGTATATTAAGATGTGTATAAATAATTTGAATACATAGTTTTATTTATGGCTAAAAAGTAAAATACAATGCTTTTTATATCATCGAATATTTTTTTGAGAAGTTGTGTTTTCTGGTTTTGATATTTCTATGGTTTTATTTATGCTATTTAAATTTTCTAGGCTATATTTTATCTTTATTATTAAAATGGCTATAGTTAATCATACTTTGAGTAACACTATTTTGCGATTCTAGATGTTGGTATTGTTTGAGTTAATACCTGATTTTTTCTTATTATAGTCATATTTGTTAGTGTCGAATGACAACAGAAACATTTTATTTTTCTTTTGAGCTGATTAACTGACTCTAAACGAATGACTTGTTTCTGGGTGCGTATTGTTTGAACACGTTCATATATAGCTGTACTCAAAATAGGTGGAAACATATTGTTAGATTGACCATATTGATTGGTGGCAAGTCCGCAGTAATTAGGATTTATGATAATATTACGTACTTGATAAGTTTTGCGCTTAATTAGTAGCTTATCTTCTTCTATGTATTGCGAGGGTTTTATGTATCCACTACTTAAAAGGTAGTAGTTAAATACCACTTTTACTGTTGGTGCTTCGTCTGGATTGATTGTAAACTGACCACTATGAAACAACGGGTTCTTTTAAGCATCGGGATAATCTAAGTGAAGATGAAAAAGAGTTGAAAAGGTTACGTAAAGAAGTTAAGTATGGAAACAGATATTTTAAAGCAAGGAGCCTTGATAATGGGGCGAAAATTAAAGTTATTAGACAAAATAGCGATGATTACTCGGTATCACCCATGTGTAAAACCCTTAAAATATTACTATGAAGTAAATATCGTGTAAAAAAGCACGCGAACAGCAGCTGACAGAAACTATTATAAGTATATTTAATAAAAGTAGAAAATGTTATGGATCCAGGAAGGTTAGAAAATTGTTGAAAAACAAGGGGTTAGTTGTTTCAAAAAGAAAATCATTATGATTAACAAGAGCAATTTTCCAGTTTCAGAGTATAACAAAACCTGATACAAAAGTAAAGTTATAATGAAGAATTGATAGACAATAAACTTAATCGAAAGTTCAACAAAAACCATGCAATAGAAGAATCAACATTTAAGGCTGTAAAAACTGAGCTTGTGTATCCTAATAAGGTTAGAGCACTAGACGAAATGAATCTACAACTATCAGATTATATTAATTGGTTTAATCATCATAGAATACATTCTCCATTGAACTTTCAAACGCCTGTTAATTATAAATTAAGTACCATATAAAAAATGTCCAGTTTACTGTTGACATACCATTTGTTGTTCCATGTTGACGATAATGATATTCCTTTAATATAAAGTGTTCAAACTGATTATTAAGGTCTTACAAAGTAAGATGTTTTCTTGATTTTTTATTTTTCCATAATCAGGAAGTAATTCAAAAAACTTTAAATTAACTATTTGAAAAATGTTCTATTTTTTACACAGCCTTTTTGAATATATCAGTTCTATTTTGAAGTTAGCTGATACTTGTTGCATATAATCTTTGCCATCATCAGTATAGAATTTTTCTGGAATGCCACAAATTGTCCAATTTGAATTTCCTTT
Source organism: Mammaliicoccus fleurettii (assembly GCF_002018435.1). Classification (NCBI taxonomy): domain Bacteria; kingdom Bacillati; phylum Bacillota; class Bacilli; order Caryophanales; family Staphylococcaceae; genus Mammaliicoccus; species Mammaliicoccus fleurettii. The sequence continues at coordinate 139,532 of NZ_MWJM01000005.1, forward strand.
TTCATATTATTTGCCTTAGCACAAGTATTGTTCTTTCAGTGTTTGGTGCTCCAAAATCTATTCTGAAAACTGCAATTGCTCTGCTATAATCAATTTGCCACGTCTCATTAGGACGTTTCAACTCACATGTATATATGCCATCTTATTTTCAGCATACTTTTTTGAATTCATATTTGAATAAACTTTAAATATTCAGGTACTCGTTTATTTATAAAACAATTTGAATAATTGCAATAATGATTAAAGCACTAATAATCCACATTTGTATTGATCTTGGAACTTTTTTACTTAATTTCAAACCTAAGGGAGCAAAGACAATACTCCCTATTATTAGAAATAATGCGTCTTCAAAAGGAACAAACCCCTGTATAAGCTTAATAATAAAGGCACCAATTGAAGATATAAAAGCAATTACTATACTATTAGCAACCACCGTATTCATTGGTAATTTGAATAAAACTAATAATATAGGAATGATAATAAAGGCACCACCTATACCGACTAAACCAGATATAAATCCTCCGAACACTCCGATGAGTAACATAATAACAACTGTAACAATCTCCATTATTTACTTTTCACCAATAAGTTAACTGCTTCATTAATTAATTCTTGAGAGTTTTCTCCATTTTGCTCGGCTGCTTTTACACATTCTATTAAATTTTCACTAATAATAATGCCCATTAAACGCTGTAGGGAACTTTTGGATGCACTGATTTGAGTGATTACATCTTTACAATCTTTTCCTTCTTCCATCATTTTTACAACACCATTTAATTGTCCTTGTACTCTATTAATACGATTAATCATTGTTTTATCATAATTCATGGTTAATTCCTCCACTGTTAATTGAATAAAATCATAATAAATGATTAAAGCACCTTTGTCAAATACCCCTATAGGTATTTATAAGGAGGTCATTATGAATACCTATAGTGAAAAGCATATCAATGAATTAAGTAAAAAAGAATTAGAAAAACTAGCAGGACAAAGACAATTAATTGATGTCAGAACAGAAGAGGAATATGAGCTGGCACATATAAAAGGTGCGACATTACATCCTGTAGATAAGATTGAATCGTTCAATAAAGATAAAAACAAAACCTATTATATTCACTGTAAAAGTGGTAATAGAAGCGCCAAAGCAAGTGAATATTTAGCTAAACAAGGCTATGATGTTGTAAATTTAGACGGTGGCTATAATGCTTATGAAGAACAAAATAATAATCACGATACACAAGAAGAAAATATAAATGTAGAAATCAAACCAGAGCGTAAACAACTTAACTATAGTGGTCTTCAATGTCCAGGTCCAATTGTCAATATCAGTAAAGAAGTGAAAAATATTGGAGTAGGTGACCAAATCGAAGTTACAGTAACAGATCCTGGATTCCTTAGCGACATTAAAAGCTGGGTAAAACAAACAGGACATACGTTAGTTAAACTTGATGAAAGTAATAATGGAATTAATGCAATTATTCAAAAAAATCTTGTATCCGAAGATATGGCTGAACACAAATAGATATACAATAAATTTATTACAAAAGAACAAAATAAGATAATATGATTATCCAAATTTGGAAAAAAGGCGCATAAAGTTAGTTAATGATAAGCATAACATTTCGCAGGTATTATAAAGTTAATTTGTAAATTTAAATGCTATTACCTAAATATTTGTTAAGGAATATTTAAAAAGGGTAAATATTCTATAGTATGAAAAAGAGTAAAAATTAAGTATGTAAAAAATCAATGATTTAATAAGAATAACCCAAACTATTTAAAGTAAGAACTATAATTTAAAAGTTGAAAGGAATGAATGTTATGGCGCGTATATTATTAACAGGTGCTTCTGGATACATTGGAAGTAATTTGATGAAAAAATTAAAAGTTGAAAATGAAATAATTGCTATATCAAGAAATATTGAAAATAAAGTAGATGAGAAAAATGTAACTTGGAAGAAAGCAGATATATTTTCATTAATTGATGTTGAAAATGTTATGAAAGATATTGATATTGCTATTTACTTAGTCCACTCAATGATGCCAAACTCTAAGCTTACACAAGCTAAATTTGAAGATATGGATTTTTTATTAGCTGATAATTTTGGAAGAGCTGCTAAAAAAGAAGGTATTAAGCACATCATTTATATGAGTGGTCTTGTACCAAACGAAGAGAATCTTTCTCGACATTTAGAGAGTCGATTAGAATGTGAAAAAGTACTTGGTTCATATGGAGTGCCAGTCAGTACACTTAGAGCAGGTTTAATAGTAGGATCGAACGGCTCTTCATATCCAATTTTAAAAAAATTGACACAACGATTGCCATTATTGTTGTTACCTAAATGGGCAAATAATATAACACATCCTATCTATATTGATGATGTCATAAATTCAATTACTAAAGTCGTATCAAGAAGGCCTAAACTAAATGAATCAATTGATGTTGGTGGTCCAGATGAGTTGACATATAAGGATTTATTTAAGCAAACGGCTAGTGTTTTAAATAAAAAAATGCCAATGTTTAATTTGCCGATTATACCTTTAGTCCTCTCTAAATACTGGATAAGACTTATTAGTGGTGAAAAGAAAGAAATTGTTTATCCTCTTATGGATAGTTTAGTTCATGATATGAGAATGGATAATAAAAATTATATAGAAGGAATATCCGATGGAAAAACTTCATTTAAGGAAAGTGTTAAATTAGCATTAAAAAATGAATCATCGAGTAAGAAAAAGAAAAACAAAAGTAAAACGATAAAAAATGTGAAATCTGTTCAAAGGATCCGAATACCTAATCATATGACTATAGAAGATGTAGCAAATGATTATATGGAATGGTTAAATAATCTTAATAATAAAATAATATCTACTGAATACATTAACGGTAGATATATGATTTCACTTTTTCCTATAAAGAACCCTATATTGATATTAGAAAAGTCAGACTCCCGTTCAGATGAAAATAGGCAACTTCTCTATATAACAGGGGGAGGATTTTCAAAAAATAGAAATAAAGGTAGAGCGAGAATGGAGTTTCGTAGAGTACTAAATAAAAATGAATGTATAGTAGCTATTCATGAATATGAACCTACACTTCCATGGATTATTTATAAACTAACGCAAGCCAGAATACACTTGTACGTTATGACTTTATACAATATACATCTAAAATCAATAGAATATAAAGTTAATAAATTGAATTTAGATAAGGTTTAATATCTTTGAATCATAGTGAATATTCAGGGGGATATATATGAAAATCTATATTACATTCTTAAAAATTTTAAGGTTTTTTATAAAACAATTTTTAAAAATTTATTGGACTATATGCGGAATAGTATCTTACGTTTTGATCAAATATAAAAAAATTAAGCTAATACTATGTTTAAAGTTGTTATTAAAAGGTAATATAGGATTAAGAGACTAGAGCTCTTGTCATAATAAGTGAAAGCGAGTTGAAGGATTAATTCCTTGCTCGCTTTTTATAAAACTAATTAAATGAAAAATATTAATTTAGCTGACTTTAATATAAATGACATCTATTTAAAGCCTATCAATTAAAAAATATTTTATCAATAAAATAGCACCTCACTAATCAGTGAGGTGAAAAGGGTTTTTTAAATATGAGTTGAATAAATAACAGATATAAAACATTCAACCTACATATATTATATATTAAAAAAGATAAATTTAAATAAATCAACCTATTTTTATATAAAATACTATGAAATTTTTTAAAAGGGAATAGATTTTAACTTATATAGATTGAAAAGTGTTTAGCTAGAAAAATAACATGTCTAATAGAGATGTGTAACGTCTAGAGATAAAAGTAAGTTACTCTAAAAAAGGAGAATGATCATGAAAGTAATTGAAACAATAAAATCAATCATAAAAGTTATAACACCAATTATCGGGGGTAAATTTATAGGTAAATTTGCAGTGAAAAACGCGCGAAAAGATTATAAAAAAAATGTAAAACCGCCTTTTTCACCTCCTGGTCGTGTATTTCCAATTGTTTGGCCAATACTATATATAACAATGGGTGCAGCTTATGCATTAGTAACTAATAAATCTGATAATAAGACTTTGAAAGGTTTTTATTATACACAATTAACTCTGAACTATTTATGGTCTATATTATACTTCAAATATAAATTACGCTTCAGTGCGTTAATAGAGAGTATTGTGTTACTTGGTACTGTAGTTGGAACAACTGTAAAATTTTTCAGTGTAAAAAAAATAGCTGGCTTTTTATTATTACCATATTTACTTTGGAGTACTTTTGCTACCTATTTAACAATAGGTAACTGGTTTTTAAATAAAGATACCTCAAGTTATACTGGAAAAAACGGGAATTAAATTAATGAAAAAGATTATATATAACGCACTTTATTGGTTTATAGTTCAGATGATTATTGCCCAACTTGGTACGCGTATAAGTTATAAATTTTTAGAAAAAGATAATAAGTATTTTAGAAGTTGGAATTTTGAAAAAGAGGGTCAATTATGGCAACAATTAGTTAAAGTGCAATATTGGAAAGATCATTTGCCAGATGGTCAACATATTAATTCAGATATTAAGAGTAAATCGACTTTTGATTTATCTAAAAATGTAAATGAAATACAGCAATTTATATTAGAAACTAGACGTGCAGAAATTGTTCATATGCTGTCAATATTTTCTGTTATCGCGTTTTATAAATCATCAAAAAGTGTTAAAATTATTAACTTCGCATATGTAGTGATAGCAAATGTTCCCTGTATGATTGTACAGCGCTATAATCGCCCTAAGTTAATACGTATTTATAACAAATTATTAAAAAGAAAAGGTGATTAAATGAGCAATAAAAAAGTTGTTGTTATAGGAGGTGGCTTAGGAGGGATTTCTAGTGCAATTTGTATGGCTAATGCAGGCTATGAAGTAGACTTATATGAACAAAATAAGCATATAGGTGGAAAGGTAAATAGGTTAGAAATAGATGACTATGGATTTGATCTTGGGCCCTCTATTTTAACTATGCCCAAAATATTCCAACGCTTATTCAAACAATGTGATGAAAAGCTAGAAGATTATGTAAATATTCGTAAGTTATCATTACAGATTAGAAATGTGTATCCAGATGGCCAAATAATAGATTTATACGAATCCATTGAAGATATATTAGTAAATAACGAATCATTAACAAATAAAGATATAGAACAACTTTCCTCATTTTTTAGTTATGCTAAAAAGATATATAAAGTTGCTGAAAAAAGCTACTTTGATAAGGGGTTAGATACGATGTATGCAATCATACGTTATCATGGCCCATTTTCAGCTTTAAAACAATTCGACTATTTTCACACAATGCAACAAGCCATTAATAAAAGGGTTGATAACCCATATTTAAGAGAAATGTTAGGTTATTTCATAAAATATGTGGGATCCTCATCTTATGATGCTCCGGCTGTATTAAGTTTATTACCTCAAATGCAACATGAGGAAGGTTTGTGGTACGTAGATGGTGGCATTCATAAGTTAGCAGAAGCGATGGAACAATTAGCAAGGCAATTAGGTGTAAATATACATTTTAACACCCCTGTAAAACGTATAAATTATAATATGCAAAATAAGGTGACGGGGATAACAATAGAAAATAATGAGGAAATATATGCAGATTACATTATATCTAATATGGAAGTAATCCCTGTTTATAAATATTTATTGAATTTTGATGCAAACCAAATAAACAAATTGGAACATAAATTCGAGCCGGCTAGTTCAGGTTATGTCATGCATCTTGGTGTGGACAAAAGTTATCCAGAACTTCAACATCATAACTTTTTCTTTTCGAATCATTCTAAAGTTAATTATGATCAGGTTTTTCAGCAGTATGTTTTGCCTGAAGATCCCACAATATATGTAGTGAATACTAACAAAACAGATAACACGCAAGCACCAGAAGGACACGAAAATATAAAAATATTACCACATATACCCTACATCCAGAATCAACCATTTAGCGAAGCGGAATATATGCAGTTTCGAGAACGTATATTGAATAAATTAGAGTCCATGGGCTTAAAAGATTTGAGAAAGCACATTGTATATGAAGATATATGGACACCACATGACATTGAAAATACATACAATTCTAATAAAGGAGCTATATATGGCGTAGTTTCTAATAAGAAGAAAAATAAAGGTTTCAAGTTTCCTAAAAAAAGTCAATATTTTAAAAATTTATATTTTGTAGGTGGATCCGTAAATCCTGGCGCAGGCATGCCTATGGTCACTTTGAGTGGTATGCAAGTAGCAGAAGCTATTCTTAATGGAGAAAGTAGTGGAGATTAAATGATATTTTATATAATAGCAATAGGATTAACGTTATTATCAGTAATTAGTGGCATGTGTATGTATACACGTCGAGCGCTGATAAGTAACTCCGAAAAAGACAGCGGTCAGACAGCGGTCAGTGTTATTGTGCCTGCTAGAAATGAAGCGGAGAATTTACCTAACTTACTTAGTAGTATAAGTAAAGAACAAGCATTAGAAGTAATTGTGATGAACGATGGTTCAATCGATGAGACGCTAGCTATTGCTAAATATTATGGTGCGAACGCATATACTGTTGAAAATGATACTACATGGCAAGGTAAGTCCCATGCTTGTTGGCAAGGAGTTAAATACGCCACTCATGATTTATTAATGTTTGTTGATGCTGATGTTCAATTTAATTGTGATAACAGTATTCAACGCATAATCAATCAGTATAATTTACAAGATGGTAAAGGCTTGTTATCAATACAACCTTATCACAAGATAAAAAAGTTATATGAAAATATATCGGCGATCTTTAATTTAATGACAGTCCTAGGTATGAATAAATTTTCAATCACGAAATCAGCAGGTAATGAGCAAGGTGCGTTTGGACCAGTCCTTGTGACGAATAAGCAAGATTATAAATTGACACAAGGACATTTGAAAGCTAAAAATCATATCATTGAAGGTTTTGCAATAAGTAAGGCATATCATGAATATGATTTGCCAGTGAATTTGCACGAAGGTCAAGGTGTGGTCAATTTTAGAATGTATCCTCAAGGATATAAAGCTCTATTAGAAGGGTGGAGTAAACACTTTGCACTTGGCTCTCAAATAACTAAAACATCTACACTTATGTTTGTATTTTTATGGTTATTTGGTTCACTTGGATCAATTTTAGCAGTGCTTTTTTCAATTAATTTAAGTTTATTATATATATTATTAGGTATTACTTTATATTTTATTTATGCTATACAGTTTCATATATTTATTCGAAGAACAGGAAATTTTAATCTCGTTGCGAGTTTATGTCATCCACTGCTTTTTACATGCTTTGTCGTAATATTTTTTAAATCATGGTTAGATATAAATGTATTTAAACGTATACATTGGAAAGGCCGTAGAATAGATTTATAACTTTAGTTTTTTTATATAAGTCCCAAGCAGTTCTAGGCATATTGAGGAGGCCAATAAATGAATCAACTAGAGAGAGATTATAACCACTGCCATAACATAATGAAAACACATTCGAAAACGTTTTCATATGCCTTTGATTTTTTGGATATAAAAAGGAAAAAAGCAATTTGGGCAATTTATGCAGTTTGTAGAATTATTGATGACAGTATTGATAAATACAAAGACCTTGAGCAACTAGACAGCATAGCTAGAGATTTAGATGTGATTTATATTGATTATGATTATATTCAAGCGTATCAAAGTGATAAAGCTATTATGAATGCTTTAAGTAACACTTTGGATACATATACAATACCTAAAAAACCTTTTGAATCTCTTATTCAATATGTGAAAGAAGATTTAGATTTAAAAGTAATCCAAACTGATTCAGATTTATACGATTATTGCTATGGTGTTGCAGGTACTGTCGGTGAATTGTTAACTCCTATATTAGCTTCATCAAATAAAAATAGATTTGAGCAAGCTAAAGAAGCTGCGATTGCTTTAGGTAAGGCACTGCAAATAACTAATATTTTAAGAGATGTTGGTGAAGATTTTCAAAATGGAAGAATTTACCTTAGTGCAGAAAAGTTAGTTGAATATCAAGTTGATTTGCAATCTGTATATCATGAAGGCATTACGTCAAATTATATTCAACTATGGGAAAGTTATGCTTTAAAGGCAGTTAGTTTATATGATGTTGCATTAAATGGTATCAATTATTTTGATACAGAGGTACGTTACATTATAGAACTAGCTGCGACTGCCTATCTTGAAATACTTGAGGAAGTAAGAAAATCAAACTATACGTTGCATAAGAAAGTATATGTGAGTAAATTGAAAAAAATGAAAATTTATCGTGAAATCAGTGAGAAATATAATAGGAGTGAACCTTTATGAAGATTGCAGTTATAGGCGGTGGTGTTTCAGGGTTAGCTGCAGCTTCAAGATTAGCAGCAAACGGTCACCAAGTAGATTTATATGAAAAAAACCAACAGATAGGCGGCAGGATGAATCAAATTAAGCAAGATGGTTTTACATTTGATATGGGACCAACTATTGTAATGATGCCTGAAATTTATCGAGATGTTTTTAATTATGCAAAAAAAAATATGAATGATTACTTAGAAATTAAACAATTAGCACATATATATGATGTTTATTTTAGTGAAACAGATCAAATTCGCGTTCCTACAGACCTTGCTCAATTAAGAGAAATGCTTGAAGGTATTGAACCTAACTCTACACATGGTTTTATGTCCTTTTTAACAGATATATACGAAAGGTACGAAATAGCACGAAAATATTTTCTAGAACGTACTTTTAGGAAGCCTACAGACTTTTATAATCCTTTTACTATATATCAAGGTATAAAACTTAAAACTTTTGATAAAGCAGATAATTTAATTGAAAAATATGTTGATAATGAAAAAATTCAAAAAATCTTAGCATTTCAAACATTATATATAGGTATCGATCCTAAACGAAGTCCTTCATTGTATTCAATTATACCTATGATAGAGTTGATGTTTGGTGTTCATTTTATAAAAGGTGGTATGTATAGCTTTGTTAAAGCACTTCAAACACTAAATGAAGAATTGAGTACTCAAATTTATACAAACGCAAATGTTGAAGAAATAATCATTGATAGCAGGTATAAGCGTGCGGAAGGTCTAAAAGTAAATGGACGTATAGAAAAGTATGACAAAATAATTTGTACTGCTGATTTTCCATATGCTACCTCATCTTTAATTAAAAATGAGCATCATCCTAAGAAGTATACGACACAGAAAATTGATAATATGGATTATTCTTGCTCAGCCTTTTTAATGTATATAGGGGTTGATAAAGATTTGTCAGAAGATATCTTGTTACATAATGTTATATTTTCAAAAGATTTTGATAACAATATCAATGAAATATTTTCAGGGGAAATATCCCAAGATCCTTCAATATATGTATATGCTCCTAGTGTGGAAGATAAGTCGTTAGCACCAGAAGGACAGACAGGTATTTATGTGCTTATGCCCGTTTCAGAATTGAAAACAGGCGATACGGATTGGTCTGATGAATCAACAATCACACAAGTGAAAGATATTATTTACAGTAAGCTTTCTACGATTAAAGCGTTAGAAGACTTGAAAAAGCAAGTTGTGACAGAAATTATTTATACTCCTAAAGATTTTGAAGGAGATTATAATGCTAAATTTGGAGCGGCCTTTGGTTTAATGCCTACTTTAGCGCAAAGTAACTATTACAGACCGCCTAATGTTAGCAGAGATTACAAAAATTTGTACTTTGCTGGAGCTAGTGTTCATCCTGGCGCAGGCGTACCAATTGTATTGACGAGTGCTAAAATTACAGTTGATGCTATTTTAGCAGATATTAATGATGGTATATAAATAACGCTTAAAATCACTTTATAAAGTGATTTTAAGCGCTTTTTTAACTAATTGAACGTGATAGTTAACGGTGTGTCTAATTTTTTATCATTCATAATCTTTATGGAATTAGGAATTATTTTAATTACACACAAGTTTGGATCATCTTTAGAGTCAAAAAATGACTTATCTTGTTTGTCCCAAATCCAATCAATAGTTTCTTGATCTTTTAGTATTTCAACAGTCGCATCAATTTCTAGAAAACTACGATTATTCGTTTCGTTGTAACCTATTAGTACATGTGCTTTAGGATTGTCTTTAAATTCATCAATTTTTTTGGACTCAATGCTTGTCTTAGTATAAAGTATGTGTCCATCATTATAAAATACCATGTATCTACTATTAGGTGTATTGTTATGGGCTGTAGACAGTACGCCTATTTTTGATGTATTTAATATATTTTTAATTTCATTTTGTAATTGTTCGTTATTCATAATTTAATCACCTCTAATAATTATATACCCTAAACTTGCGTATAATATGTACAGTTTTAAAATTAATTTTATTATTTAGAGAATTATATACAAGTTATAACGGGTATATGATTAAAAACATAAGTCTATGTTAAAGGACTATTATAAAATTGAATACCTTTATTAACCAAGTTTATCTACTTTCTATAAAGGGAATTTGTAAAAAATAATCTGGGAGGCAATAAAATGCATTTAGGAGTTATACTTAACAGAGTTTTTAGAACGAGAGATAATCCACTTTTTCATTATATAGAGAAGCATCAAAACGAGATAAATAAATTGTATTTTATCTTACCTTTAGAAGATTTATCTGACGCATCAGAAGTAAAAGTTGACTATTATCATAAAGTTGTAGCAGGTTTTATAAATGCTTTAGATAAGTATGATATACAACCACATATTGTCACATATGAAATGCTAGGTGAATTAGCTGATACATTGGCCTTATCTCACGTATTAGTAGCAAAAGATATTATGAGTTATCACAAAGAAATATATGACTATCCTCATGTAAAACAAGCTTTTGAAAATCACCAAGTTATAGTAATTGGCCAGCGAGTGAATCATTATTTTGAGCCAACAAAGACTTTTAATAAACAACAACTGCCTTATAAAGTATTTACCAGTTTTTATAAAGCAAATCGTCAGGATTTAGTACATACCCCTAAGAAAATTTATCAATTTAAGCATTTGTCTCAAATTGCGGAAAAGGGGTCAAATCAAAGTGACTTAAAATTTGAAAATCATAATGATACAGAAAAGTTAGCACGTAAAGCTTGGGATGATTTTTTAAATGCTGACATAGCTCATTATGATAAATTGATTGACGATGTATCGCAGGATTTTGTAAGTGGATTAGGTAAATATTTAGCGTATGGTCTACTCGATATTCCCGAAATTATAAACGATTTACTTGAAGGTTATGATAGCGATGAAACAAATTATGAAGATTTTATAAGAGAGGTTGTATTCCGTGAATTTTATTATGTATTAATGACACAATATCCAGAAACTGCAACTAAATCTTTTTCTGAAAAGTATCGAGGCATGGAATGGTCTTATAATAAAGCACATTTTGAAGTATGGAAAAATGGTCAAACTGGCTACCCATTGGTTGATGCTGCAATGAAGAAGCTTAATCGTACAGGATATATGCATAATCGCTTGAGAATGGTCGTATCTCAATTTTTAACGAAAAATTTATTTATTGATTGGACTTGGGGTGAGGACTACTTTAGACAGTATTTGATAGATTATGATAATGCATCTAATGTACATGGATGGCAGTGGTCAGCATCAACAGGGACGGATGCAGTGCCTTATTTCAGAATGTTTAATCCTATACGTCAAAGTGAGCGTTTTGATGCACAGGGTTATTTTATTAAAACACAACTAGAAATATTTAATGATGTGACTAGTAAGTATATTCATGATCCAACTAAATATAAAGATAAGATACAAGAGATTTATCATATTAAAATTGGAAAGGATTATCCAGAGGCTATGGTGAATCATAAAAATAGTAGAGATTATGTTATGGATAAATTTAAGCAATTTTGATATGTAATTCATTAAAAAGGAGAGGTTCAATTGTTGAAAAATGAAGTGCATCGTATTTATTTAGGCAAAAATAATAATGAGATAACTATTAATAGATTTAATGTGATATATCACTATACTATATTAGAACAAATTAATGATTTACCACAATATGGTTATGCAGTTTTAAATCATCTATATGCTAATCCTGGTCTAGAGGAAGACTTCGAGCGTGTGTTCTTAAATAGAGATAAGAACTTAATGAATACTAAAGGGTTTGAAAATCTATTGTTTTTAAAGCCACATAGTACAAATGAGCATTATGTTATTATTACGTTTTGGCAAGATGAAGTAGCTTACAAGTATTGGCAAGAGTCTCAGGAATATAAGGCATCTCATAAAAATAGAGGAACTAAACAAGGCGCTGATAAATCTATTGTAAATAGAAATTTATCATTTAATATTAGTTTAGAATTAAAATAGCATAATTTTTGAATCAAATGAATATTCCTACAAACTTATAGTTGAGTTATTTAAATACTAACTTACCTAATTTTTTTAGCAATATAAAATTTTTAGTGAAATCACTGATAGGGGGATAGTTATATTGTTATTTTTATTTTCAATTTTTTCTTAATCTATCTGATCAACTTTAAGACAATAGCTTTTTGGATAATAATTTTGAAATTGTAAAGCTTCATTTTAATTTTTTCTAAGTTATTATCCTATTGTTTTGGAGTTGATAAATAATATTAGAAAAATGGAAAAATTAACACAGCTAGTTCTGTTACTTACACTTTTAGCTTCTATAGCATCCTCAATCATATCTCTGGTTAAATATAATAATTTATTCGAAACTACACTACTAGATGCTAGCATCAATTATCAGATTTATGCTTTATTATAATAATTGTTTTTGTAACAAATAAAAAGGCTCCTAAATTCTTAGTGAATTAGGGAGCCTTTAATATTATTTTGAACAAAATGAATTGTTTGAGTTTGCGTTATTCATCATCCTTTCTACTATTTTTTAACACTACTCACCAAATATTTTTAGGTCAACCTAAAAATATTTGTCAACAAACAAAAAATGTGTGACAATTGTTAAGATATTTTTAAGAAAGGGTAAAATAAAGTTAAGAATAATAAGAAGCATTAGAATTCGCATGAAGTATTTAGATTTAGGCATTATGTCTTGTTTTATAATTCTAAGTATTATAGGTGTGGTTATGATTTATAGTGCGAGTATGGTAGCTGCTTCAAGAGGAAGTTTAACTAATGGAGTGCCGGTAGAGGCTAATTTTTTTATGAAAAGACAATATATTTTTGTAATTTTAGGGTTTATTTTACTTTTAATTATTAGTATGTACTTTAATATCAACGCTCTTAAAAATAGTAATATGCAAAAGTTAATTGTTTTGGGAACAATCGCATTACTATTTCTGACATTGATAGTAGGTAAAGAGATCAATGGCTCAAAGAATTGGATTAACTTAGGACTATTTAGTATTCAAACATCAGAATTTCTAAAGTTAGTGGCTATTTTTTATCTTGCATTTATATTAGATAAACTTCTAACAAATAGGCGAAGTTATCAATTGAAAAATTTGGTTCCACCATTATCTATATTAGGTTTAGTACTTGTATTAATACAAGGAGATTTAGGTGGAACATTGCTAACATTGGCAATTATTGCCTCTATTTTAATATATTCTGATATTAAAAATAAAATAAAATTGCAGATATTTATAAACTTGGGCGGTATATCAGGACTCATACCATTAACAGGTGTAACGCTACCGTTATTAAGTTATGGATGCTCATCCATGCTGAGCATCAGTATAGCACTAGGAAGTATGCTAGCAGTAATAAGACAAATTAAGAAAGAGAAGTTTATATAAATACAAAAATATCAATTTTAATTTTCATCATATCATTTTTCTTTCAAATTGAATTTGTTCATAATGAGTTCATATAATAGGTGTTAAATAAGTATATGAAATTTGGAGCAAATAAACGAAAGAAGGCTTGAATATGAAAGAGAAAAAATATGATATTGTTGTAGTATTTTTGTTGATTGGTGTATTTATGGCCGCGCTTGATAACGGGATTATTAGTGCAGCATTAACTACAATTAACCAGTCTTTTGAAATTACGGCTCAGATGGGGTCGTGGGGTATTACGATTTATACGTTAGGTATGGCAATATCAACACCTATTGCCGGTAAACTTGCTGATATGTTTGGTCGAAAAAAAGTGTTTATAGTTGAAGTGATATTATTCGGTTTAGGATCATTACTTGTGGCACTGAGTCCAAATTATACATTCTTCATCATTGCACGATTAATTCAATCATTTGGTGGCGGGGGTTTGTTTGTAATTGCGAGTTCGCATATTATCTTTGCTTACAAAAAAGAAAAACAAGGAAGCATGCTCGGTGGTCTTGGTGCAATGAATGGTATAGCATCAGTACTTGGACCTAATATAGGTAGTTTGCTCATTAATGTTAGTGGAACATGGCATTGGTTATTCTTAATTAATGTTCCAGTAGCAATTATGATTGTTATCTTTATGATGATCAAAATGCCTGAAAAACAAGAGAAAGTTAGAACTAAAATTGATAAATATGCAATAATGCTATTCTCATTTTCTACTTTATTAATGATGTTTGCGATTAACAATATTCAAACTGGGAACATCACTGGAAGTATATTTAGTTTGTCAGTTATCGGATTGATTATACTAGCGATTATTGGATATGCCATCATGATATTAATAGAATATAAAAACGAATCCTCTAATGTAGATTCATTTTTGCCTTACTTTTTATTAAAAAAACCAGCATTTTCAATTACTTTAATCATGGGTGTATTATCTGGAATGTTAATCGGCGCTATTATCTTTATTCCATCATTCGTTGAAAATGTATTACACGTAAGCGCCGCTAATAGTGGTTATTGGATGACACCACTTGCTTTAGCTTCAGGAGTTGGTGCTTCAATGGGCGGTAAAATTGTAGATAAAAAAGGGCCAATATTTGCCCTAGTTGTTGCCAGTATTGTAAGTATTATCGGCTATGGTGGCTTAGCACTCTTTACGTATGAAGCCGTTGCGTTTTTTGTATTTTCAATTATTGCAGGACTAGGATTTGGCTTTATAATTGGAGCGCCAATGACAGTATTAGCAACACGTTCAGCAGACTCTAGTAAAAACAATAGCACAGTTATTGGTACTTTATCCGTATCGAGACAAGTAGGTATTACAATTGCACCAACACTATTTGCTACATTTATACAGGTTGGTTTCAGTCAAACGGGAACTAAAATAAAAGAAAACTTAAGTCAAGCACACTTTAATATAAAGGATATACCACATAAATTTATGAATTCAATGCAACCTGATTCAGGTAGTATATCTAAGACACTAGATCAAATTAATCAGATTCCAAATAAAGCAATGAGAGATGCTATTACAAACGGTATTATAGAGGCAACACATTTAGCTTATATGCCAGTATTTTTGACAGCAGCAATTGCATCAATGATTATTTTGATACTTGTTATCGTCTTTAAAAAAGAATTTAAATATTAATGTTGATTTCACTGATACTTATGAAGATATGCTAAAGCTTTAAATGAACAAGGTGCAACGATATAATGAATGATATGGGGGTTATATTTTGTTTAAGAAGATAATTGTATTCATTAGTTTAAGTGTTATGGCTTTGTTTGGTTATGTTAGATTGAAAGAAAAGCGTAGTTTTAAAAGTTTTCTTTATGAAATGATGATTAGAATAATGAAAATGAAGAAACCTTACTTAAGTATAGAAAATGCTAAAAATGAAATTAATAAAGTAAAGTATCAAACGGCTGGAGAATTTGAAGGGACAAATTATAAATTCAAAAATAGTGTCCAAGTAGAAACGTTACAAGGGTCGAAGATATATATTGTGAATGATAAACCTAATTCGAAGCAAAAGGTTGTTTTATATATACATGGTGGCGCTTGGTTTAAAGATCCTTTCAAAGCTCATTTTGAATTTGTTGATAAACTTGCGACAGAAATAGATGCTAAAGTGATGATGCCTATATATCCTAAAACACCTCACGCTACGTACAAAGAAACATTTGACTTACTCGAAGAAATTTACAAAAATGATATTTTGAATAATGAGGACACAAGTCAAATTATAATTATGGGAGATTCTGCAGGTGGACAAATATCATTATCATTTTCTCAATATATTAAAACGTTAGGATTAGCGCAACCGAGTAATATTGTATTAATTTCGCCAATTCTCGATGCTACATTATCTAATCCCGAAACGTATGTATATGAAAAAATCGATCCAATGTTAGCTACACCAGGAAGCAAATATATTATAGAACTCTGGGCAGGAGATACGCCGATTGATAATTGGAGAATTTCTCCAATGTTCGGAGATCTAGAAGGCTTAGGTCATATTACAATTTCAATAGGTACGAAAGAAGCTTTATATCCAGACGCAGTTAAATTTTCTAACATGTTAAATTTAAAAAACATCGTGCATGATTTCTTACCAGGACTGAATTTGTTCCACGTTCATCCAATATTAAATATACCGGAAAGAACGCAATTTTTAGAACAAATTAAAGATATTATCGAGAGAACTGAGTAATGGAAATTAATTATGTATATAAAAAAGAGCTCATCTGTAATATCAGATGAGCTCTTTTTGAGTGTCGACAAAGTCTTATACTTTGCCGGCATTTTTTTATGCGCATGCTTTCCGCGGGCATGTTCTCAGTCTGTAGTCTTCGAATCGCTATAATTAAAATTTATATAACAGTTTACATTTGTGCTTCAAACTCATCGAGTAATGCTCGAACTTCGTCTGCTGTGTTTGTATTCATCAATTGATTGCGCAGTTCGCCAGCACCTCTCATGCCACGTACATAGATTTTAAAGAATCTGCGTAAACTTTTAAATTGTTTAGCTTCATTTGTAGAATATTTTTCGAACAATGTTAAGTGTAATCTCAACAGATCTAATAATTCTTTACTCGTATGTTCGCGTGGTTCTTTTTCAAAGGCAAAGGGATTATGGAAAATACCTCTTCCAATCATTACACCATCAATGCCATATTTTGTTGCAAGTTCAAGACCTGTTTTTCTATCTGGTATATCACCGTTTATCGTTAGCAATGTATTTGGTGCGATCTCGTCGCGTAAATTTTTGACTGCTTCGATTAATTCCCAGTGTGCATCTACATTACTCATTTCTTTACGCGTACGTAAGTGTATAGATAAGTTTGCTATGTCTTGTTCAAAGACATGCTTTAGCCAATCTTTCCACTCTTCTATTTTATAGTAACCGAGGCGAGTTTTAACACTTACCGGTAGACCACCCGCTTTAGCTGCTTGAATAATTTCAGCTGCAGTTTCAGGTCTTAGAATCAAGCCAGACCCTTTACCTTTGCCAGCAACATTAGCTACAGGACAACCCATATTCAAATCAATACCTTTAAAGCCCATCTCTGCCATACCGATACTCATTTCTCGGAAATGCTCAGGTTTGTCTCCCCATATATGAGCGACAATAGGCTGTTCATCTTCACTAAAAGTTAAGCGACCACGAACACTGTGTATACCTTCAGGGTGGCAAAAGCTTTCAGTATTTGTAAATTCAGTGAAAAACACATCTGGTCTAGCAGCTTCACTGACAACATGACGAAAGACGATATCAGTTACATCTTCCATAGGTGCCAATATAAAAAATGGACGTGGTAATTCACTCCAAAAATTTTCTTTCATAATATATTTAAACCTTCTTTTCTATTAATATCTCGACTTTTTGTCCATGATGATATTACCACAAATTTTCAATTTACACAAAAGGATGTTGACCAGTCACATACTAAAATGAAGAGATGTTTTTAGCTAAACAATAAGAATAAATGCATTTTAATCATTTTATTTATAAAAAAATAATGCCCATATATTATGGACACCATTTTTAAAAATATTACATTGTACTTGTATCAATAACGAAACGATATTTAACATCTGAAGATAATACTCTATCATACGCTTCATCAATTTGATCAGCCGAAATTAATTCGATTTGTGGTTCAATGTTGTGTTTTGAACAGAAATCTAACATTTCTTGTGTTTCTCTAATACCACCAATTGCTGAACCTGCAAATGACCTACGATGTCCTATTAAATTTGCAACTCGTAATGATATAGGCTCTGCTGGAGCACCAACGTTAACGATTGTACCGTCTAATGCTAATAATTTAAGGTAATCATCTATTTTTAAATTAGCACTTACTGTATTAATAATTAAATCAAATGAGCTTGTAAGTTGTTCAAATGTTGCTTCATCACTTGTTGCATAATAATGAGAAGCACCTAATTTCAAGCCGTCTTCTTTTTTATTTAATGTTCGTGATAATACTGTTACTTCAGCACCCATAGCATGTGCAATTTGAACAGCCATGTGTCCAAGTCCACCCATACCGATAACGGCTACATTTTTACCTTCGTATGCTTTCCAGTGATTTAAAGGTGAATACGTCGTAATACCAGCACAAAGTAATGGTGCAGCGGCGTCTAAACCAATATTATCAGGAATGCGTAGTACAAAATCTTCATGTACAACTATATGTGTTGAGTAGCCGCCTTGAGTTGGTTCACCATATCTATCCGTACCTGCATATGTTCCAACGTTTCCTTTTAAGCAGTACTGTTCTTCGCCGTTTTGACAATGTTCACATTCACCACAAGAGTCTACCATGCAACCAACACCGACACGGTCATCGATTTGATATTTACTTACATCAGAACCGATTTCTTTAACAATACCAGCGATTTCATGACCCGGTACTAATGGGTAGTTAACAGGACCCCATTCTCCATGTGCAGTGTGAATATCTGAATGACATATTCCTGCGTATTTAATTTCTATTAAAATATCATGTTTATCAAGATCACGTCTTGTGATTTCTGTAGCGTAAAAATTGGAATCCGGACTGTTTACAGCTCTTGCTTTAGCGTTCATCATAAATTAATTCCTCTCTTAATAATGTGATAGAATATCATAATTAATATTCTTCATTGTACATAATAGACCCTTGAGTATAGGCTACGTCAATTAATATGACTCACATATGAAGTATGTTTTAACACTTACCGGTAGACCACCCGATTTAGCTGCTTGAATAATTTCAGCTGCAGTTTCAGGTCGTAGAATCAAGCCAGACCCTTTACCTTTGCCAGCAGCATTAGCTACAGGACAGCCCATATTCAAATCAATACCTTCACTGATATAAATTATGAGTTTACTTTAATGTGTTATGTTGATGATTAAAAAATCGAATTATTTCTTGTGTAATTTCAAATGTAACGCGTGAACTTTTTCTGCTAATTCTTGAACTGGACCATCGACATCTGCATTTTCAATAATTTGATGGATTGGTAGACTTTTTACTGGTGATGGAGGTGCGCCGATCTCACTTAACCATGTATTTAGTTGTTCAGAAGAACTTGCATAAACGATTCTACCAAGACCTACCCAACCATGTGCAGCGGCACACATCGGGCAGTGTTCACCTGAAGTGTAAACCGTTGCTAGCTTGCGTTCTTCAGGTGATAAATGATTTGCTGCCCATTTTGCTATTTCAAACTCAGGGTGTCTTGTATGATCACCACCACTAACATGATTATGATCTTCAAATATAATGTCACCTTCAGAACTTACTAAAATAGATCCAAACGGTTCATCACCTTTATTCAATGCTTGTTCTGCTAACGCTACACATCGTTTTAAATAAGTAATATCAGATTGACTAATCATCTAATAGCCTCCTTAATTATTATAATTTTAATGAAATACATAGGTAATTACAAATGAATAGTATTTATTTAGATAATCAAAACATAGACATTGGACAACTAAATCCGTTATTATATTGATATTCATTCTATCGTTATGGGACAATGTATTTACTACAATAAGGGGTGTCATATGAAGATAAATAAAATCATTAATAATAATGTGATTAGTGTCACCCAAAACAACCAAGAACGTGTTGTGATGGGGAAAGGGATTGGGTTTCGTAAGCAAGAAGGCGATATTGTAGAGGAGTCAAAGATTGAAAAGATTTTTGAATTAAATAACCAAGAAATATCTGAGCGCTTTAAAACGTTATTAATTGAAGTACCAATTGAAGTTGTTCAAGCGGTCGAAAAGATTATTGAGGTTGCGAAGAATGAATATAATAAAGATTTAAGTGATACGATTTATGTTGCACTTACTGATCATATTAACTTTGCTATTGAACGTCAACGTGAAGGTATGGCTATAAAGAATGGCTTGTTATGGGAAATTAAGAAATTCTATCCTACTGAGTATGAGATTGGTTTACGTGCTTTGGACTGGATTGAAGAAATTGTAGGCGTTAAATTATTAACTGATGAAGCGGGGTTCATCGCAATACATTTATTAAATGCAGAACATAATAATTTTGCAGATTTTAATCAAGTGACAGAAATGGTGCAGAATATTTTAAGTTTAGTGAAGTATCATTTTAGGTTGGATTTTGATGAAGAGAGTTTAACTTACTTTAGATTTATGACGCATTTGAAATTTCTTGCACAGCGTATCATTTCTAAGAAACCGCTGAATACAAACGAATTTGAACTGTTCGATATTGTGAAAGAGAAGTATAAAGATGCGTATAAATGTGTGAAGAAGATTGAAGTATTTTTATTGAAAAAATATCAATATGAAATGACACACGACGAAGCTTTATATTTAACGATTCATATACAAAGATTAATATCTAGAAATGTAAGCGTTGACAATTGATAATTTTGTGATATATTTATGTTAAGAAAAACAAAATAAACAATTAATTGTTTAGGATTGTAACTGTTCGGCAGGCGAGACCTAAACCATTAATAGATGAATTTATCTTAGGATAAGTGTATCTATTTGTGGTTTAGGTCTTTTTTTATTGTTCTAAACAAGACGGGAGTGAAAGTAATGGCAAATGATCAAAAAATGGCTGATGAAATACTAAAAAATATCGGCGGAAGTGGTAATGTAAAGAATTTAACACATTGTATGACACGTTTAAGATTCGTGTTAAAGGATGAGAGTAAAGCAAACGATGAGAACATAAAAAATATTGATGGGGTAATGGGTTTACGTAAACAAGGTGGACAATACCAAGTTATCGTTGGTAATAACGTTTCACAAACATATACTGAGTTAATGAAATTAGGTGTAAGCGGTGGCGCTAAAAGTAACGAACCTGTTGAAAAGAAAAAATTAACATTTAAACAAGTTGGTATTAATATATTAGATGCTATTATTGGTACGATGTCACCATTAATTCCTGCCATTATTGGTGGGTCTATGATTAAATTATTAGCAATGCTTTTGAATATGACAGGCGTATTATCTGTTGATAGTTCAACTTATAATATTTTAAATACTATAGGAGATGCACCATTCTTCTTCTTACCAATGTTAGTCGCAGTATCTGCAGCTAGGAAGTTTAACAGTAACGTATTCTTAGCACTCGCAATAGCAGGCGTCATGGTTCACCCAGTATTTATGGAAATTATGGAAAAAGCAGCTGAAGGAAAAGAAGCAACATTCGCATTTGTTCCAGTTATGTCAGTAAAATATACGTATACAATTATTCCAGCAATTGTTATGACATGGTTGCTGAAATATATTGAAGATTTTGCAGATCGTATTACACCAATTGTAATGAAGAATTTCTTAAAACCAATGCTAATCTTATTAATTGCAGCGCCTATTGCAATTATTATTGTTGGACCGACGGGAATTTTAATAGGTACAGGATTATCTGAAATTGTGTTCTTTGTACATGATAAATTAGGATTCTTAGCAGTAGCCATTGTTGGTGCGTTATGGCCATTATTAGTTATGACTGGTATGCACCGTGTGTTCACACCAACGATTGTTCAAACAATTGCAGAAACTGGTGAAGAAGCTATGGTTATGCCATCTGAGATTGGTGCAAACTTATCTCTTGGTGGTGCTTCACTTGCAGTAGCACTTAAGACAAAAAATAGAGAATTAAGACAAACATCATTAGCAGCAGCGTCATCTGCAATTATCGCTGGTATTACTGAACCTGCATTATATGGGGTAGCGATTCGACTAAAACGTCCAATGATTGCATCAGTTATTACAGGTTTTGTGGCAGGTGCAGTAGCCGGTTTAGCAGGACTTGCGAGTCATTCTATGGCAGCACCTGGACTATTTACGAGTGTTCAGTTTATAGATCAAGATAATCCAATGAGTATTTTATGGGTAGTTGTTGTAATGGTATTATCAGTTGTACTGTCATTTATTTTAACTTTAGTGATTGGATTTGAAGATATTCCAGAATCAGAAGATGAATTATTAGATTTAGGTACGAAAGATAATATTACGGTTGCTTCACCAATTGAAGGTATAATCAAACCAATTTCAAGTGTGCAAGATGATGTCTTTAGTAGAGAAGTAATTGGAAAGAGTATCGCGATTGAACCAACAGGTAATACAATATATGCACCAGTAACGGGTACAGTGACTTCAGTCTTCCCGACTAACCATGCTATTGGTATTACTGGTGATAGTGGAATAGAAGTATTAATTCATGTAGGTATTGATACAGTGAAATTAAATGGTGAACCATTCACAACTGCAGTTGAACAAGGAGACCATGTCAATGTTGGTGATGTAGTTGGAACGTATGATTTAGCTCAAATTATTGAAGCGGGTTATGATCCTACAACAATCGTAGTCATTACAAATACAGAAGACTATGAATCTATTACATCATTTGACAGAGCGGACGTTGAAGCATATACATCAATATTAGGAGCGGTTAAATCATGACAATAAAGACTTTTCCAGAAAATTTCCTTTGGGGTGGTGCTATAGCAGCCAACCAAACTGAAGGTGCATGGACTGAAGGTGGCAGAGGGTTAAGTAATATAGACTTAATCCCTCATGGTGCTAATCGACGAGACATTAAAATAGGAAATAAAAAATCCGAACTAAGTGATGAAGAATATTATCCAAGCCATACTGGTATTGATTTTTATCATCATTATAAAGAAGATATTGCGATGCTTGCTGAAATGGGATTGAAAGTTTTTAGAACATCTATTTCTTGGAGTAGAATTTATCCGAATGGTGATGAATCAACACCGAATCAAGCAGGTATTGATTATTACACTGATTTATTTAAGACATGTAAAGAACATAATATGGCGTTACTCGTAACACTTGCACATTTTGATATTCCGATGGGGATTGTTGAAAAGTACAACGGTTGGAAGAATAGAGAAACAATCGATTTATATGTTAAATTTGCAGAAACATGTTTTGAAAGCTTTGGAGAATACGTGAACTATTGGATTCCATTTAATGAAATCAATGTTGTGTTACACAGTCCATTTTCAGGCGGTGGCTTAAACTTTGATGAAACTGAAAATAGAGAAGAACTATTATATCAAGCAGCACATTATATGTTAGTTGCAAGTGCTAAATCTGTAGAAAGTTGTCATCGTATCACACCGAAAGCACAAATTGGTTGTATGATCGCAGGCGGTAGTTTCTATCCTTATAGCTGTAACCCAGAAGATGTTTGGCAATCAATGAATGATGAGAGAACAAATACATTCTTTGTAGATGTACAAGCAAAAGGAAAATATCCTTATTACATGGATGCATTCTTTAAATCTAAAGGAATCAATATTGAAATCAGTGAAAGTGATAAAGAAATATTAAAGCAAACCGTTGATTTTGTCGCGTTTAGTTATTATGCATCTCGAACATCTATTGCAGATATATCAAGAGTAGAAGCAAACGAAGGCAACATTATTGTATCCGCCAAAAACCCTTACTTAAAAATGAGTGATTGGGGATGGGTCATAGATCCACTTGGATTAAGAATTACAATGAATCAAATATATGAAAGATTTGAGAAACCACTATTTGTCGTAGAAAATGGATTAGGAGCAAAAGATAAAATAGAAGCGGACGGTACTATACAAGATGATTACCGAATTGATTATATGCAACAACACATCGACGCAATGTATGATGGCATACAAGATGGCGTACCACTACTAGGTTATATCAGTTGGGGAATTATTGATTTAGTATCAGCATCAACAGGCGAAATGAGTAAACGATACGGTATGATTTATGTTGATAAAGATAATGCTGGTAACGGAACATTAGAACGAAGAAAGAAAAAATCATTTGATTGGTATAAACAAGTGATAGCACAAAATGGAATAGAAATAAATTGATGAGTTAAGGCAAAACTTCTGGATTGCGCAGAAGTTTTGCTTTTTTATTTTTTTATATAATTATATTTCTGTCCCGCTCTCTTATTTGATTTATACTTAAGATGGGCAATTATCAAATTAATCATAAATTGTTCAGCAGAAACTTCTGAAATATATTAGTATAGAATAATAGATAACAAATGTAAGATATTAGACAACGTTTTATCAATATAATAATGAAAGGGTATTGGTTATGTTAAAAAGTACCTTAAAAAAGATACCAATTGCTATAAGTGGGTTAGCATTGGGAATCATGGCGTTAAGTAATCTGCTTTACCATATACATTTACCGTCAGTTGGAATGATTTTCTTTATTATTTCCTGTGCAATAATTTTAATCTTTAGTTTGAAATGGATCATTTATCCTAAAATGTTTTTACAAGAACTTAAAAATATAAATACATTCGCAATTCTACCTACTTTTCCTATGGCATTAATGCTATTAGTGTTTATAGTTAAGTCAGAATTTATGGTAGATAATGTTGTTCTGAGTATAATTTGGTACGTTTCTATTTTATTGCATGTGAGCTTTATTGTTCTATTTATTAGTTTTTATGCTTTTAGAAATTATAAGTCATTACCAAATACGAGTTGGTTTGTAATGTTTGTTGGAATAGGTGTTATCGGTGAAACATCATCAGGTTTCAATATTAGTATTGGTCATATATCAACTATTCTTGGGTCTATATTTTTAATATTGATACTTGGTTATGTGTTAATTAATAAAGCGTGGCAACACTATAATCAAGAACAATTTCCTATGGTAATTATTATGAGCGCACCTGCAGCATTATGTTTAAATGGATGTATCTTGAATAATGAAAGTTATGCTATGTGGTATGTATGGATGTTTCTAGTTCTTTCACAAATATTATTTTTATTTACTTTAATATTTTTACCTAAAATTATTCAAAATGGATTTAAAGTTTCCTTTTCAGCACTAACATTCCCATGGGTCACAACGGCAGCCTCATTATATAATGTGAGTCATAAAATTTATTTTATTGATATATTATCTAGCGGTTTCAATGTGCTATTCGTTATAGAAATTATATGGGCAGGAATCATCGTGCTCTATGTCTTATACAAATATATTTTGTTCTTAATTACTAAAGATGTCGTTTATAGTTAAACTGATCATTTATTATATGCTCTCTACCTTGATAAATAAATTGAGGTAGAGAGCTTTTGTATTAATTGTCTAAATATTAAAAAATAATCTACACTTTTTAAAATATGTAGATTTTTAATAAAATTTGATATTTATTAAAAAAAGTAGTGGAAAATTACAAGACAATTATGTAATATAAAAAAGCATGAATTTTTAAAC
Organism: Mammaliicoccus fleurettii; assembly: GCF_002018435.1. Lineage (NCBI taxonomy): Bacteria > Bacillati > Bacillota > Bacilli > Caryophanales > Staphylococcaceae > Mammaliicoccus > Mammaliicoccus fleurettii. The sequence continues at coordinate 165,157 of NZ_MWJM01000005.1, forward strand.
GACAAATTATTGCGAATAAAATATCATGTAAAACACAAAATAAAGTTTAATTTTTATTTTTGTGATATTTATTAACTTAATTACGGGAGATTCATTCTAAATAAAAAAATATGGAGGTAGGGTTTTTGAACAATAAAAAGAACAACAAACGACTTGATTTTTTGCCTAATCGCATTAATAAGTACTCAATTCGTAAATTTTCAAACGGGATAGCATCAGCACTTGTAGGTGCATTAATGGTCATTGCATTATCAAATGATAATAAGGCAGAGGCATCGGAAGAACAGCAAGTAGTAGATTTCAATAAGGTTCATCAAGAAAGTAATAATGGGAACGTTGAAATATCACCAGCTAGAGAAGAAATAAAGCCAAGCATAGATCAAAAAGCTAGTGAACCAGTACAAGAAACAGAAGATGTGAAACCGGAAGTAAGCTCGGAAGATAATAAAGCAGTACAAGAAACAGAAGCAGTAAAACCAGAAGTAAACACAGAAGATAAAGAAGCAGTACAAGAAACAGAAGCAGTAAAACCAGAAGCAAACACAGAAGATAAAGAAGTAGTGCAAGAAACAGAAGCAGAAAAACCAGAAGTAAACACAGAAGATAAAGAAGTAGTACAAGAGACAGAAAAAGAAAAGCCGGAAGTAAACACAGAAGATAAAGAAGTAGTACAAGAAACAGAAGAAGTAAAACCAGAAGTAAATACAGAAGATAAAGAAGTAAACACAGAAGATAAAGAAGTAAACACAGAAGATAAAGAAGTAGTACAAGAAACAGAAGAAGTAAAACCGGAAGAAAAACCAGAAGACAATAAAGTAGTTCAAGATAAAGAACAAGAAAAACCAGAAGTAACTACTAAAGAAGAAGAAAAATCGAATGAAACACCAGTGAAAAAAGAACCAATTCAAATAACAGAAGAAAAATCGAAAAGTAGAAGCAATACGCCTTCTGAGAAAAGCACTGTTTCTCAACCTGCTAGTAGAAACGAGAAAATAGTGAATGGTTTCTATACAGAGAACAACATTGGCAAAGATGACCAAGCTAAGATTAATAAATATTTACCTAAAAATATAAGTGAATTATCAGAAGAAGAAATTAAAAAGCAAATTTTGATGCTTGCTTTGAAATATAATGTTCTGAAAGAAGAGACTACACCAACTGTAACAACAAGTTCTGTAAAAAAAGAAAGTTCAAGTTTGAGATCTAAAAGAAGTCTAAGTGCTAATGCAAGTGGTAATAATGTGACAAATCAAATAGATTTTACTAACACTACAATAAACGTAAAAAATAATACAGTTAAACCTTTAAATGCTGAAAGTTATAATCTTTTAACTTCGTTCAAAACTAATTCTTCAGTTAAAAAAGGTGATTATTTTATTATTAAAGGTTCTGCTAACACTATTAATGACGATTTAAATCATCAAAATTCAAGTGCACCAGTAATTAAAGATAAGAATGGCAATATTATAGCTATAGGGATATATGATCCTAAAACAAGAGAATATAAATATACATTTACTGATTTTGTAGAAGATAAAGCGAGTATTAGTGGTAGTTTGAAATTTTCACAATATATCAATAGAGATACTGTTCGAAATAATTCAAACGAAACGATTACTTATACTTTTGGTGATAATGTAGTATCAAAAAATGTTAGAGTTATTTACGAAAACGGTATTATAGAAGAAGCATCATCAAATATTGGTTCATCGTATACGCACTATAATAGCGAGACAAAAAAATACGAACAAACGATTTATATTAATCCTAAGAAAAAGAATGCATATTATTCTGAAGTGTACATTAGAGGTTACAAGAATGATTTAGGTGATAGTTCAGCCCAAATAAATTCAAATACTCAAATTGTGATTTATAAAGTTAAAAATGGCGTTGCTTTAAATGACAGTTATTACAATGATGCTGAGAATCTTATTGATGTAACTGATCAATTTTATTTTACAAATTATCAAAATGCTGTTGGCATAAACTTTGGTAATATATATGGCACAACATATATAATAAAAGTAATCTCTAATGAAAATGAAGCGGTCAATAAAGACTTAATACAGTCAGTAGATATGCACTCTACAAGTCAAAATGGAATATATAACTCAGTGAGTTTTTATAATTATATTGAATTAACGGATAACTCAGCAGAAGGTGAAGGAGAATCCCAATCAATAAGCGAATCGATCAGTGAAAGTATATCTATAAGTGACTCAGAGTCAGTTAGTGAAAGTGAATCATTAAGTGAGTCAGAATCAATTAGCGAAAGCGAATCATTGAGTGAGTCAGAATCAATTAGCGAAAGTGAATCATTGAGCGAATCTGAATCTATTAGTGAAAGTGAATCATTAAGTGAGTCAGAATCAATTAGCGAAAGTGAATCATTGAGTGAGTCAGAATCAATTAGCGAAAGCGAATCATTGAGTGAGTCAGAATCAATTAGCGAAAGTGAATCATTGAGCGAATCCGAATCTATTAGTGAAAGTGTGTCTTTAAGTGACTCAGAGTCAGTTAGTTTGTCACAGTCAATAAGCGAATCAGAGTCTATAAGTGAGTCAGAATCAATCAGTGAATCTGAATCTATAAGCGAATCCGAATCAATCAGTCAAAGTGTGTCTTTAAGTGACTCAGAGTCAGTTAGTTTGTCACAGTCAATAAGCGAATCAATCAGCGAATCTGAATCTATAAGCGAATCCGAATCAATTAGTGAGTCAGAATCAATAAGCGAAAGTGAATCAATTAGTGAGTCCGAATCTATTAGTGAATCAGAATCAATTAGTGAGAGCGAATCAATTAGTGAAAGTGAATCATTGAGTGAATCCGAATCAATAAGCGAGTCAGAATCATTAAGTGAATCGGAATCAATCAGTGAATCAGAATCTATAAGCGAATCCGAGTCAATCAGTGAAAGTGAATCAATTAGCGAAAGTGAATCGATCAGTGAATCAGAATCAATTAGTGAGAGCGAATCATTAAGTGAATCAGAGTCAATCAGTGAATCAGAATCAATTAGCGAGTCCGAGTCATTAAGTGAGTCAGAATCTATTAGTGAATCCGAGTCAATCAGCGAATCGGAATCTATTAGTGAATCCGAATCGATCAGCGAAAGCGAATCATTAAGTGAATCCGAGTCTATCAGTGAA